>DASXJW010000135.1:0-14687 GCA_036497165.1 Solirubrobacteraceae bacterium | reverse complement strand
CGCTTGACCTCGTCGCCGTCGGCCCTCAGCCAGCGGACGATCGTTCCCTCGGTCATCGAGTCAGACAGGCGCGGCATGATCACATCAGGCATCGCACTCTCCGATCCACTAGTGGGCCAACACCGCCGGACGCCCACGAGCAGGCTGGGGCAGTCACGGCTCTTCGGATGCCCAGGGTACGGGACGGCGGTCGTCCGGGCCCTCAGCGATGCTCGGCGGCGAGGCGCAGGCCGATGGCGATGAGCACGACGCCGGTCACGCGGTCAAGCGCAGCCCGCACCCGCGGCCGCTTGAGCGTCTCCGCCGCTCGCGCGGCCACCAGTGTGTAGGCCAACAGCCACAGGACGGTCATGGCCACGAATACGGCACCCAGGACGAGGAACGGGAGCAGCACAGGGTGGCCCGCGCTCACGAACTGGGGCAGGAGACTGGTGAAGAAGATCCCGATCTTGGGGTTGGCGAGGTCGCTGAGGCAGCCCTGACGAAAGCCGGCTCGCGCCGTCATGACGCTTTCGCCCAACAGGCGGCCGGCGTGCTCGTCGCCGGGCTCGCGCCTCGCCGCGCGGAGCGCCTGGAGGCCCAGCCACACGAGGTAGAGCGCGCCGGCGAGCTTCAGGACGGTGAAGGCCACCGCCGAGGCACGCACCAGCGAGGCGACCCCGACCGCGGCGGCGATCGTCCAGATCGCCAGACCGGCGCTGACGCCCAGGGACGTCCCGAGTCCGGCACGCCGGCCGTGGATGAGGACGTTCTTGGTCACGACGGCGGTGTCGGGACCCGGGATGACGATGACGATCGCTGCGACCCCGACGAAGACGAGCAGGTGAAGCCCCATGCCGTCAGTGTCTCACGCCCGCGGGCCTGCGAGCAGCGCGTCGGCGACGAGCCGGCAGACATCCCGACCCGGGGCGTCTCACGGGGTTATCGTTGTGGCCCGTGCCGTTCTTCGGTCACAAGACACGTCGGGAGCGCGAGTGGGAGGAGGTCCGCGCCTCGGCGCAGGACGATCTCGTTGCTCTCGGCGACGACATCCGCGCACTGGACGTGGACATCCAGATGCCCGACGCGTCGGCGGAGGCCAAGCAGCGCTACGAGCAGGCGCTCCAGGCCTACCAGCGTGCGAGCGAGATCTTCGACCGCGCCAAGCGTCCGGAGGACCTCGCGCCGGTTTCCGAGACGCTGGAGGAGGGCCGCTACGCGATGGCCGCCGCCAAGGCGCTGCTCGAGGGCCGGCCGCCTCCGGAGCGCCGGCCGCCCTGCTTCTTTGATCCGCGGCACGGCCCCTCCACCGAGGAGGTGCAGTGGGCGCCGCCCGGCGGCTCGGTGCGGCCGGTGCCGGCATGTGCGGCGGACGCCTTGCGGATCAAGGAGGGCTTTCAGCCGCACGGGCGCCAGGTCACCGTCGACGGGCGGCCCACGGAGTATTGGAACGCCCCTCGCCACTACGGCCCGTGGGCCGGCGGCTACTTCAACGGCTTCGGCGGCGGTGGGCTCCTCAACACTCTGCTGGTGGGGTCCGCGCTGGGCGCCGGCCTCGGGTTGGGGGAGGACCTCGTCGGCGGCCTGTTCGGAGACGGCGACGGCGACGGGGATGGCGACCGGGGCGACGGGGACTGGGGCGACGGCGGCGATGGGGGCGACGGTGGCGGCGATTTCGGTGACGGCGGGGACTTCGGGGGCGGCGACGGAGGGCTGTTCTAGCGGTCGTCGTGCGCCGGCCCCGCCGTCAGGCGTCGCCCGCGGCCGCGGCGTTGGCGGCCCAGTAGCGGCTGAGGCGGCGAGCACTTCGGTAGGTGTGAGCCTGCAGCCCCTGCAGGAGTGACACCTCGGCGTCGGTGAGGACGGGATGCCAGAGGTCGACGATGAGGACGATCCGGTCCTCCTCGGTGTGGTTCCAGGCCTCGTGGTCAAAGGAATCGTCGAACACCAGGCATCGTCCCTCCTGCCAGTGCTCGGTGTGGTCGCCGACGCGGATGGCACAGTCGCCGGCAGGCACGCTGATCGCCAGGTGGCAGCGCAGTCTGAGGTTGGTGGGACCGCGATGGGCGCTGATGTGCGTCCCCGCGCGCATGCGGGAGACGTAGATGAGCCCGGTGGTGCCCCGGATGGTGCGGTGGGTGTCCACGCCGTGGGCGGTGACCGGGCAGGCGGCGCAGATCTCGTCGCGGCGGCGGCCCCGTTCGTAGAGGAAGACGACGTCCCAGCTCCCGGTCCGGCCGATGCGCTCGCTCTCGGGCGCAAAGCGCTCGGCGTCCAGGGAGAGGATCTCGGCGCGAATGGCGGCGAAGTGGGTCTCGAGATACTCCACCAGCGCGAAACCACGCGGGTCGTGCCAGGGCCGGCTCGGCAGGTCGGGGTAGACGCGCCCGGCCCCGGCTTGGTCGGGATCGGCGAGCTCCTCGACGTAGCGCTGGAACCGCCGGCGGCCGGCGTCCTCGTCGGCGGCGGGCACCGCCACCCGGCTCTGGGCGCGCTTCCCGGCGACACTCCCTGACGCCGGCGGGTCCCGCCTACCTGTGAGCGACTCGAGCAGCGCGTGGGGATCGGTGATCGCCGTCGCCCGGCCGGATGCGGCGATGTCGGGCCGGCGCTCGAGGGCCTCGATCACCACCAGCCATTCCTCAAAGCTCAGCCGCTTGTCCCAGGCCGTCCCAAGGAACCCCAGCCGGCCGCGGGCCAGGCCGGCCCAGGACCGCGCGGAGGTGTCGTCGCCGCGACAGCGGGCCAGGTGCGCCAGCCAGATGCAGGGTTCGGCGATGACCGGGCAGGCCGTCGCGGCCAGGGCCAGCGCACCGACGCGCTCGCCATCGGTCCCGGTCCTGCCGGCGCGGGTGTAGCTGCGCCGGGCCAGCGCCTCATCCTCGTCGCTGAGCACCGAGAGGGCCGCGACGCAGGCCGGCGGCACGATGGCGTCGCTGTCGATCAGCAGCTCGCCGAGGTCGCGCAGACGCCCGAGCCACCGCGCGGGGGCGCCGTGAGCCGCGCCGGCCTGGTCGGCGAGGTTGGCCATGTGCAGGAGGATGAGAGCGTCGAGCTCGGCCCGCGTGGCCGGCTCCACGTCGGCGGGCTCAGGGCCGCCGGATGGGTCGCGCCGGGGCAGGTTCCGCGCCCAGCGGTGGGTCCCGGCGAACAGGGGACGCCGGGGCGTCACGCAGAAGAGGTAGGCCACGCGCTCGGCGCGGGGGCCGGCGGCGGCGGCGAGCTCCTCACGGCGGGCCGGCGCGATGAGGTGGTGGTGGTAGGCGTCGGTCCCGTACACGCTGTGGATGAGCGCGGCGAGCACCAGCCAGTCCGGCTGGCCCCAACGGTGGACGATTGCCGCGGTTTCGCGCAGGTGGTCAAGCAGGGTCCGGCCGCCCGCGTGCGGCCGGCGATCGGCCCCCTCGGCGCGGAGGAGGCCGATGATGGCATCAGCGACATCGGGCACGGCCCCATGATGACCCAGCCGCGGCCGGGCCTACTCCCGCCCGGCCCACGTGCCCAGGCCTGCCCGCCCCGGCGGGATGAGCGGCGTCTCGGCGCGGGCCCTGATCTCCTGGACCGCCCAGGAGTTCCCGTCCGGATCCTGAAAGCCGAAGAAGGTTCCGCCGTCGGCGGGCGCGATCACCATCAGCTCTCCCGCCTCGACGCCGCGGTCGAGCAGTTGCTGCCGGGCGGCGGCGGCGTCGGAGACCACCAGCTGCAGCCCCTTGATGGAGCCCGGCTCCATCTCGTTCTGGGAGGGCAGGTCACCGAAGACGATCGAGCAGCCCGACCCCCGCGGGGTCAGCTGAACGACATGCATGTGCTCGTTGCGGGTGTCGTGGTCGAGATGGAGCCCGACCTGATCGCGGTAGAACGCCACCCCGCGGTCGATGTCGCTCACGGGCAGCACGACGACTTCAAGGCTCCAGTCCATCAGGCGCTCCTTTCAGAGGGGGGAGGTTTGGCTCCTGCAACGCTGCGTTGGCGCGAAATCGTCGCCCGGGCGGCGACGGGCGATCGGGGCCTCGCGGGCTCCCCCACAGGCGACGCTAACGTCTGGACGGCGGGACCCGAAGCCGCGAGCACCGACCACAACAATCCGGTGCTTGCCCGTGTTCTACTCCTCGTCCCCCTGTTCTGCGACCCACTGTGAGGCCCATGAGACGTCGTCTGCTCCTTCTGCTGTCCCTGTTCGTCCTCGCTGCGCCCGCGACCGCCGGCGCCACCACGTTCGGCGCCCAGACCGGCAGCGAATTCATCAATCAGGTACGCGGCGTGTGGTCGCAGGCCAGGGTATACCGTGACCTCAGCTCGCTCTACAAGGCCGGTGGCCGGGTGGGACGCGGTGATTCGGACTGGGCCGGCGCCGAGCCCAAGGCTCCGGTCCACGGCCGCCACACCTATAACTGGAGCTTTGACGACCTGATCGTCTACGAGATGGCGGCGTCCCACCTGCGCTGGGAGCCGACGCTGGCCTTCGCGCCGCAGTGGGCCGAGGTGCACCGCTCCCGCGTCCTGCATCTCAAGTCAGGCCGCGCGATCGCCTATCTGCCGCCGGCCCACAACGCGGACTTCGCCACGTACGCGACCGCCTTCATGAAGCGCTACGGCCCGCGCGGGACCTTCTGGAAGGAGAAGGCCAACCGCGGGCTCCCCTATATGCCCGTGACCACGCTCGAGGTCTGGAACGAGCCGGACAACATTCACGACTGGGGAACGGACATCAACCTGTCGGACTACTCGCGCATGTACGAGGCGGTCCGCACCGCTGTCCACCGCGTGGACTCGCATGCCCGGGTCATGACCGGCGGACTGGCGTGGACCGAGTCCTCCCTGCCCCGGCTTCTCAAGGCATTCCGCGGCAAGCCGATAGATGGCATCGGCATCCACCCCTACGGCTCGACGCCGAACCAGTCGATCCAGGTGGCCCGAGACGCACTCGCGCAACTGGCGCGCTACGGTCGCGGCCGGACCCCGGTCTCGGCCAACGAGTACGGCTGGACGTCGACCCGCAACACCTGGGGGTCGACCAACCCCAAGCACGTGAAGACCTACGCCTACCAGGCGCTGATCGGCCTAGCCAAGCTGCGACTCTCGGAGATCGTGCCGTTCGCCTGGGGCGATCCCACCTGGGGGCTGACCACCGGCTCCTACGCGCACGCGCTGGCGAAGATCCGCCACTAATGAGCCTGTCGGCCGTGCCGGGGCGGCCCCGCGGGGGCCGGCCCAGCATGGCCATGAGCTACTCCTGCGTAGGCGGCTGGAGCACGAGCCCGAACGGGCTGCCCTCCGAATCGCGGCAGACCGCCCACTGCGAACCCGGGTGGATCACCGAGCCGCCCAGCCCCCGAACGCGCTCCAGCGCCGCCTCGAGGTCGTCGACGGTGAAGTAGGGCAGGGACACGGTGTCGCCCGGCCCGGTGCCGCGTGCGTGGACCCCGACCGTCGGTGTGTCAGACCGCGTCTGCCATCCCCGACCCTCGGTGTCCGAGCGCTGGTCCAGCTCGGCGCCGAGCAGCCCCGACCAGAACCGTCGCGCGCGCTCCGGATCGTCCGCGGGGAACTCCACCAGCCCAAGACGTGCGTCCACGCACGGCACGATAGCCCCCGCGTGAGGCATCCGCTTCCCCGCCCTCCGCGACCTGGAGAACGCGGGAAACTCGACCCGGAAGCCCAGGCTTACCGCACAATCCATCTCCCACCTGGGAAACGCGCCAAACCGGCGGACGCAGACCAGGTTTCCCGCGAAATCCAGGGGTCTCTCCCGCCTTGCGGTCCGAGTTCGCTGGGACAATCCGCCGCGTGGCGTCGGGACCCGAACAGCCGCCCGTATCACGCCTTCTCAAGGCGGGCGCCAAGGGGGCAGAGCGTGTGGCGCGGGCGACTGGGATCGACCGGGCGATGGACGAGGCCGTCGAGGAGGCCATCGTCCGCGCACTCAACAGCGCCGCTGTCGACCGGGCCATCGAACGCGCAGTGGCGACCCGGGCGCCCACCGTCGAGCTCAACGCCGACGAGATCGCACAGCTCGCCAGGCGGGCGCTCGGGTCCGACGCGAGCGAGCGGATCTGGGCCGAGGTCCTGGCCAGCGAGGAGGTGCAGATGCTGGTGGAGCGCATCGCGGCCGCTCCGGAGATCCGCGCCGCGATCGCCGCCCAGAGCGCCGGTCTCATCACCGACGTCGGTGTCCGCCTCACCAGGCTCACCGAGGCCCTCGATGACTCCATGGAGCGCGTCGTCCGCTCGGCCGGCCAGGCGGAGTTGGAGACGGTCCAGGCCGGGCTGGCCACGCGGCTGGTCGCCGCCGGGATCGATCTCGGTCTGCTCTTCGCAGCCTATTCCGTGGCCTCGGGGGTGCTGGCGTCCGTCATCTCGGTCACGTTTGGGCACCAGCTGTCACTCGTCGGCGCGATCGTGCTGGGGTGTCTCGGATTCCTCGCGGCGGGGGCGATCTTCTCGACGTTCTGGGCCCTCGTGGGCCAGACGCCGGGGATGCGCTTCCTCTCGATCCGGCTCACCCATCACGGCTCGCGTGACATCACGCTCGGACTGGCTTCGCGACGCTTTCTCGCCGTCATCCTCAGCCTGATCCCGCTCGGCCTGGGGTTCCTCGCCGTCCTCCGCAATCCGTCGCGGCGCGCCTGGCACGATCGCCTCACCGGCACCGAGGTCGTGTACGACGCCGTCCAGCGGGGCGCGCCTCACGGCGGGACGGGCGCGGAGTCCGCGGCCCAGCGCGCGGTGTGAACGATCTCAGTCGGGCTGGGGCGCACCGGTGTAGAACGCCGCGCTCCGGCGCGACGGCGTAGAGCCGGCGCGTTCCGTCGGCGCGCACGGTGGCAAACCCGGCTTCGCGCAGCACGCGCAGCTGGGCGGACACCGCCGGTTGCGAGATCCCGAACTCGTCGCGGATCACCTCACAGATCGCTCCGGAGCTGAGCTCGCCGGCGGCGAGGAGCTCGAGGATGCGATGCGATCATGCAGGGCATGAGCGACTCGACCGCTTTGGTCACCGGCGCCACCGGCGGGATCGGCCTGCACATCGCCCGTGGGCTCGCCGAGCAGGGGTGGACGGTTCTCGTCGGCGCCCGCGACGCTACGCGGGGCGCGGAGGTGGCCGCCCGGGTCACCGAGACAGACGTCGAGGTCTTCCGGCGCACCTATGAAACGAACGTGTTCGGCGTGGTCGCCGTCACCAACGCGTTTCTCCCGGCGCTGCGCCGCTCCGCGCATCCGCGCATCGTCAACGGGTCCAGCGGCACCGGGTCGCTGACCTGGAGCACCGGCCCCAAATCCGCAGTTTGACTACCAGGCTGCCGGCACTGGCTCGGGCGCCGCCTACCGCTCCTCCAAGACCTCTCTTGACGCGCTGACCGTCTTTTACGCCCAGGCACTCGCCGACGATCGTTTCAAGGTCAATGCCCTTGCGCCCGGGCTGCGCGCCACCAATCTCAACCCCCGAGCCGCCCAGGCCGGCGGCGACCCAGCTGAGGCGGCGGCGGGCGCCATCCGGCTCGCGCTACTGCCCGACGACGGCCCCACCGGCCGGCTTTTCTCCTGGGACGGGACGGTCGTGCCGTGGTGAGCGCCGCCGCCCGCGCCTGACCCCGCACATCCCACGCGAGCTGCTCCGTAGTGTCCGTAGCTCCCGGCGGGAGAGCAGGGCGGGCGCCCCGGGGGCATCCGGTCGTGCTGGGCAGCGGCGATCGCTATGGTCGGTGGCCTCGACCGTGATGCTCGTGTCGAGGTCCTGATGGTCACGCGCGAAACCGCCATATTCACCGACAGCTACGGGTGGAGCTGGGAGTTTGACCTCGCCTTCATGCTGTCTCACTACGGGTGCATCTGGGGGTGTGGATGCCCCGACATCAGGGGTCAGGGCACCGCCCGCGGCTGCTGCGTACTGGGCGTCGAGATCTATCGCGGCAAGGGCGACAAAGCCGGCCGAGAAGATCTGGCGATGATCCGAAGGCGAGTCGAACAGCTGACCGACGAGGACTGGCAGAACCGTCGCGTGGCGCTCCGTGGCGGCGGCCGCGACCCGTGGGGCAAAGCGAGGTTCAAGCGCGACAGCGTCCACACGCGGACTTATCGCGGCGCCTGCATCTTTCACAACCGTCCCGATCATCCCGCCGGCGCTGGCTGCGCGCTGCACCTCGCCGCGCTGCGCCGCGGCGAGGACCCGATCGATTGGAAACCGCAGATCTGCTGGCAGGTCCCGCTGTTCTTCGAGCGCGACCTGACGACCAAGACCACGCTGGTCAGGGCATCGCGGAGCGCCGATTGGGGGCCAGAGGGCGCCGTTGACTGGTGGTGCACCGAGCGCGAGGAGGCGTTCGGCGCCACGCGACCGGTGTATCTCAGCATGGAGCACGAGATTCGCCGTGTCTGTGGGGATGATGTTTATGAGGAGTTGACCGCCTGTTGCCGCGCCCGTCAGCCTGCGCGCAGACCGCGCCGGCTCCCGCGGCTCCCGATCACGCTGTTCCGACCGCCGCGGCCCTAGCCATCAACTGAGGGGCCGAAGGCCGCTACCGAGATGCCGGCGATCGCTCAGCCAAGTCCGGTAAGGCCCGGAGGCGCACGAGCGCCGGGATCTACTGGGCCCTGGCGGCTCAGACGGACGGCACCCGGCGCAGTGCCGGCCACGCGCGTGACCGCCGCGGCGAGGCGGGCGGCACATGTGTAGAAGCGTGGGCCCAGCGAGTGGCGCCGGCGGGAGGCGCTACTTGATCGTGTACTGGTAGGGCAGCGCGGCCACCTCATCAGCCTGCGGGTAGTTCACGACGGCGTCCTGGATCGAGCCGAACTCGAAGTACGCCGTGTCGTCGAGGTACAGCGTCCCGGTGACCTTCGTCCCCGACGCTCCGCTCGGCGTGATCGTGACCGGAATCGTCCCCGTCTGCCCCGGCGCAACGGTGATCGGCTTGAACGAGTCAAGGCTCGTCGCAGGATTCGCACTGTCTGATTCCAGGTCACCGCTCGGCGAGCTCACCGCGGTGTCAAACGGGCTCGTGACGACGCTCGCCGACGTGGTGGCCGTCTCGCTCGGCGGACCGGTGGTCCCGAACGTCCCGTACTCGACCGGCAGCACGTCCCACTCGCCGGTCGCGAGGGGATTGTCCGCAAACGACAGGGATGCCGTGGTCCCGACCGTTGAGGCCAGGTCGGGATCGCCGCCGACGAACTGGGACTCGAACAGGAGCGGCGTCGACCCGGTTGTCGTCGCCTGCGCCTGGAACTGAGTCGAATTGGTCGGCACGAGGTACACGGGGATGTTGTCGCTGACTGGCAGGTTGTCCGAAGCCCCGCTGACCGCGCCCAGCGTGAACGGGGTGCTGCCGGGCAGCCGCGCATCTTCGAAGAACATCTCCGGCGCGGTCCCCGTGTTCTTCACGGTGACGTCGTAGGTGTAGGGCTGGCCGGCGGTCAGCCGCGTGGAGGCGGCGTTCGGCAGGCCGCCGCCTGAGGCCGGGACCGCCTGCTGGTTGACGCTCACTTGGAACGGCGAGGAAAGCGCGTTTCCCGACACCACTGGCGCGAACACCACCGCCAGCCTCCATCGGCCCGGAGCGGGGCGCAGCGTGTGCAGCTGGGCCCCGATCTGGTTCTCGGGCGAGGAGGATGGAGTCGCACCCGGCACCATGTTGGTGGCGTAGGCGACGGCCTCCCCCTGCGGATCGATCAGGTAGGCACCGAACTGGTTGCCGGGGTCCTGGACCGTGATCGTGGCGTTCAGCTCCGGCTGTCCGGCGGGCACGTCGAGCTGGTAGAAGAACTCCTGCCCGCTGATCGGCGCGCGTCCGTTGCCGCCGGTCACCATCCCGGAGAACGTCTGATTGCCGGGCGGAATGAGGCTGCGCAACGTCACGGGCACCGTCGTCGAGGTGGTCGTCGACCCGCGGCGGGCGGGACTCGACTGCACCACGATTGCCCCCGCGGCATCCCCTGGCTGCGCCGGCGTGGTCGTCGTGACCTGGACCGCGACCGACCGACCCGGCGCCAGCGTCGCGCTCGACGGGCGCACAGCGCCGAACGTCTTGTACCTGGCGGCGCTGACGCCGAACAGCACGGGGCCGATATAGCCACCGTCGTCCGCATCGCGGCTGTAGACGTACGCCGTCCACGTGCCGGCGGCCGGATTCGCGATCTGGAGGTTGCCGAAGTTTCCGTTGCCCTGCGGCCGCGAGTCCCCGACGTAGATGCCGTTGGGGTCGATCAGCGTGATCCGCACCCGCGCGTTGAGCGACGCACCCGGCGCCACGTGGAACGCCGCCGATGCGCTGAGCCGGTCCTCGCCGGCGGGCACGCGGAACCTCAGCCGCTGGTAGTTGATCGGCACACCCGCGTAGTCGGGCGTCTGCGGGTCGCTGTCTGACAGCGTGAACTGCGTGTTGAACAGCGACCGGTAGGCGCCGAGCGTGCGGCCCGAGAACGTCAGGTGTTGCGTCGAGCCGCTCTCGTTGGTGACGGTGTCGGTCAGGTTCTCGGCGGTGCCGGGCTGGTCGACCGCGTTGAGCTGAGTCGGGTTCGTCGCCACCACGCCGACGTTGCGGCCCTGCGCGGAGCCGCCGCCCGCGGGCTGGTTGTCGTTCTCGGCCGCGAGCACGGCCTTGTAGGCATCGACGCGACCCGAGCCCTGCTGATCGGCGGGAGCGTCGATGTCGTCCGTGTTGGAGCCGATCAGCTGCTTGACCAGCGCCGGCGTAGGCGCCGTCCCGCCGTGCGTTTTCTCATACGCCTGGATGACGAGCGCCGCGACACCCGCCGTCAACGGCGAGGATTGGCTCGTGCCGCCGAACGACTGGACCGGCGACGGGTTGCCGGCGAGGCTGGCGCAGCCGCCGAACTCGTCGAGGTTCGTCGAGCACAGCGCCCAGTCAGACTCGCCCGGCGCGACGACGTCGATCGTGCGTCCGCGCTGGTCGAAGCCCGACGAGCTCAGCGAGCTGATCTCGTCGTTGCTCCATCCCCTGACCTCGGGGAACCGCGCACCGCCGAAGCCGTCCTGGATGTAGTTCTGGTTATCGGTCGAGGCGCCGGCCGAGATCACGTTGGGGTCGGTCGCCGCCTCGCCGGTCGTGTTCGTCACGCCGGCGTCGCCAGTCGACTCGACCACAGTGATCCCGGCCGCGACCGCCTGGTCGTCGGCCTGCGCGATCAGGTCAAGCGATCCGCCGTCGTCGGGATAGTTGTTGATCCCGAACGACTCGTTGAGGACGTTGACGTGGGCGGTCGTAATCGCGTAGTCGATCGCCTCGAGGATCGACGAGTCCGGCGCCACGTCGGAGGCGCCGAAGGCGACGAGACCGACGAGGTTGGCGCCGGGCGCCACGCCCTCGATGCGGATGTTGCAAGGACGGTTGAGCGGCAGCGCGCTGTAGTGGCTGACGTCGTAGACCTCGCGGCCCTGCGCGGCGATTGCCGAGGCGTCGCCGAACGCCTCCGCGCCGCTGGTCGGGGCCGACGTGCCGAAGCCGCTGAAGTCCTTGAAATCGACGAACACGTGCCGGCCGTTGGGCCGGATGAAATCGGGATTGTCAGGGTCCAGCGAGTCGGCGATCCAGCCGACGGTGACCCCATTGCCGTTGATCCCCAGCGATCGCGCCGTCCTCGTATTCGGATTGTCGGAGTCGACGCGCATCGTCTTCAGCGCCTCGGGCTCGAGCTGGACCTTGCCGGCCGGGGCGCAGGCGCCGGGCAGCGGGGTGGCGCCGGCCCCGGAGCCGCCGGCGGCGGCTCCGGTCGTCGGCGGGGCGAGGTGGACGAGGCCGTTGGGAACAACCTCCGCCACAGCGGGATCGGACCTCAGAGAGGAGACCTGCGCCGGTGAGACCGTCGCCGACACCGCGTTGAGCGTGGTGTAGCTATGGACGCTGCGCGCATTGCCGGCGGCCAATTGACGCAGCACCGGGCCCTGCACCGCGGTGAGCGTGCGGCGGCGCGCCGGGAGCGCCGACCGGGTCGCGGGCTGGCCGCGATCCTGGTTCTTGAACACCACGATCACGCTCTGCGCCGGTGCCTGGGCCACCGCCGAGGCGGACGCCGACAGCACCTGCATCAACGCGAGTAGAGACACCGCCCCAGCGGCGATCGTCAGCTTCAAGCGCACGCCCATCCGACTACCTCCCATGTCGTAGCTCCGGTCCTGGAAAACCGTGCGGGCAACCTATAACTTCACCTTGGCGGTGTCCACCCAAGATCGTTGCGCCGATCGCCGCCAAGCGTCAGAAGCTTGTCGTCAGGACAGGCCGCCGGGACGTTCGTCCGGGGACGCGGGCGACCTCACGATCGCCTCCCGTGGCGAAGCGGATGGAGTCAGCGGTTAGGCGCTGGGAGCGGCTCCGACTCGTCGACGCCGCACCCTCTTCCGGGGGTGGACGACGCCGACGATCGAACTTAGGGCGTTAGAACGTGTAGGTGCCGGTCAGCGTCACGTTGAAGATGCCGGTCTTCGTGTTGAACGTGCCGGTGTATGTGTAGGTCGACTTCAGCCCAGCCGCCTTGCCTGTGCCACTGACGTCATGGCCGGAGCCGGTCAAGGTCGCGATCCCGTTGGCGTCCGGCGTTCCGAGCGTAAACGTACCCTTCGACCGGGTAGTGGCATTGCCGTAATAGCTGATCTCGGTGTCGGTACCGCCTGAACCCTTCACCTTGACGGTCTGCACGCCGGCGCCGTTGCCGAAGTGAGAGTCGTGAACCTGGTAGGCCGAGTGGTTCGCCGAGATTCCGGCACCCACGGCCTTGCTGGTGAAGTGAACGTGTCGCTTGCCAGCCGCCGACGCGATCACCGGAACAGACAGCGCGGCGATCGCGGTGATCGCCAGTAGCGCTCTGCGCATACGTCATCCCCCCTCTGGGTTATTGCCCTGAGCCGGAGCATCGCGTTCCGTTCCCTCACGTTCGGGATCCCCGAGCCGGCCCCGAGTAACGACCTTACCAGCAGCTCATGCCACGGTCAAAGGGACCGCCATCAGTACCGAATGAGCGCCCGGGCAGGCCCTCACAGACCCCGGCCGGACAAGCGCAGCACTCGGACCGTCATCGCGCCAGGTTGCGACCTTGACCGATCGACTCCAGTTGCCCGATCCTGCTAGATGCTGGCGGGCGCTGCGGCTCCTAGGGGTTGCGATACGTGGACCTCTCTCTCCTCCTTGTTGTCGTGGACATCTATCTCGGTCTTCTGCCCGCCCACTCTCAGACGGTGGCAGGGCGCGCGCGATTCGCGGCCCAGACGGGTGAGGACCGTGTGTCACCGAATATGGAGTGGCAGCGAATCCGGCACGACGCGCACGCAACTTCGCGCGGTGGCTGTTTGCGCGGCGCCGGGCGACGTTCGTCTCTGCGCGCCTCTCACAGGGCGATCGAGCTGAGCGCCTCAACGGCCCGCGTGTAGTGGAGCGGCTCGAGCCGGATGTGGGACTGCTGCGACATGGAGCGCGCCGCCACGCCGATCGCCTCGACGGGTGGAGCGAGATCGAGATCCGGCACCACGAGCAGCGGCTCGACGGCGATCCGCCACGGCCAACGCGGGTGCTCCACTCGGTAGGGCTCCCCGATCGCCACCACCACGCCGAACACCCGACGCCACACGGCCGCGTAGAGCACCAGACGGTCATCCGCGTCCACTCGCGGGCGCCGCGGGAAGCCACCCTCCCGCAGAACACTCGTCCGCCCCTCCTCGATCCAGCGCGCGGGAAGCGGCCCGCGCGCGTGCCCGACCGCCTTCAGCCAGTGGCCCCGCATCGGCCCATACTCGCAGCCTATTCTCGATGGGGATGCCCGCCGTCCGCACACCGTCTGCTGCTGCCAGGCCCGCCCCCGGGTCGATGCCACTCGTCGACGAGGCGACACTCCGCGAGCTGACGCTGCGCGATGAGCAGCGCCTTCGGCGCCAGGCTCACCGACTCCGCCGGGCCGGCGAGGAGGGTCGGTCGCGCTTCGAGCGACAGCTCGCCGAGGCGCGGGTCCGGGTGCAACGACGGCGCGCATCGGTCCCCGAGGTCTCCTACCCGCCACAGCTGCCGGTATCAGCGCATCACGACGACCTGCTCGCTGCGATCCGGGATCACCAGGTCGTCGTCGTGGCCGGGGAGACCGGGTCGGGCAAAACGACCCAGCTCCCCAAGCTCTGCCTGGAGCTCGGGCGTGGCGTGCGCGGGGCCATCGCTCACACTCAGCCGCGACGGATCGCGGCGCGGACGGTGGCACAGCGAATCGCGGATGAGCTCGACGTGCCCCTCGGCGGCGCCGTCGGCTACGCGGTCCGCTTCGACGACCGGGGCTCGGAGGACACGTTGCTCCGTCTGGTCACCGACGGTCTGCTTCTCGCCGAGATCCGCCGCGATCCGCTCCTGCGCCGCTACGACACGTGATCGTCGACGAGGCGCACGAACGCTCGCTCAACATCGACTTCCTCCTCGGCTGCCTGCATCGCATCCTGCCTCGGCGACCCGACCTCAAGCTGGTCATCACGAGCGCGACCATCGACCCGGAACGCTTCAGCGCGCACTTTGATGACGCGCCGATCGTCGAGGTCTCGGGCAGGGCCTATCCCGTCGAGGTCCGCTACCGACCACCGCGGGAGGACGAGGAGCTGCTCGACGCTCTGGCCACGTCCGTCGAGGAACTGCTCCGCGAGCCGGACGGCGACGTGCTCGCGTTCCTCTCCGGGGAACGGGAGATTCGCGACGCGGCAGAGCTGCTCAGCGGGCGACTGGGGC
>DASXJW010000134.1:0-7954 GCA_036497165.1 Solirubrobacteraceae bacterium | reverse complement strand
TAGGTGCAGTGGATGGTGACGATGGGGTCGGCGGGGCGCGAGTAGTACACCCCGTCGCGACCGTCGTCAGAGGTCAGGGCGAACTGGCTGCCACCGCCCTCGAAGTTGACGTCGTTGGCGGTGAGTCCGGCGACGACGGCGCCCGAGTCAGAGGCGACGGCGGGGTCGGCGGGCAGCGGGCGGTTGAACGGTGAGCTGGAGCTGTAGGGCCGCCAGCACGCGCCCGGATAGTTCTGCGCCGAGAACGACCCGAAGGCACGGGCGCACACGGAGACGTTGGCGGCGGCGGAAGCCGCGCTGCTCAGTAGGCCCGCGACGAGGGTGGCGAAAACGGGAAGAAGGCGACGAAGTATGGGGCGGCGGCAGCTCACAGGATCCGAATCGGCATCGAGGGGTCCCTCTGCGCTATCGGCCGTACTTCCAAAGGCTTGAGTCCTTCACCCCCCTTCCCATCAGATGGTCAGGTTTACTGGAGGCTTAGTGAGCTAAAGGTCCCGGTCTGACGCAGGCGGCGGGGCGAGCGCGCCGTGCAGCGCTCTTCAGCGCAGGGACGGAGCGAAGACCGGCTCGGGCGCCGGCTCCAGAGCCCCGGCCACGCGGTGCAGCCCGGCGGCCAGCGCCAGCGCCGCCCACGGCGGCCCGTACCGGGCCGCCCCCATGAGCTCGCCGACGCCGTGAGCGCCGTGCATCGTCATCAGGACCGCCGGCACGAGCGCCGCGTCGGCAGGCCGCGGCGCCCGCCGGGCCGCTCGCAGGCCGGTGACCGCCAGGGCAGCCAGGTACACGCCGCAACCGGCCCGGGCCGGCCGGCCGAGCCGGCCCGGCACGGCGGCCACGGCCGCAGTGACCACGAGCGCCGGCGCGATCAGATGCGAGCGGCGCATGGAGTGCGGATGATGGCGGGCGCTCAGGGCGCGGAAGCGACCATACTCGCGGTACTGGCGCCACAGACCGCGCAGCGTGTCACGCGGCGTGTAGTCCGCGGACATGACCGGGAGGCAGACGAGCCGCTCCCGTCCGCGCAGGAACCGCCCCGCCAGCTCCGAGTCCTCGTTCTTGTCCCAGCGCTCGTCCCAGCCGCCGTAGGCCAGCAGCGTCTCGCGCCGCCACACCCCGCCGAACACCCCGGTGTCGACCTCGAACTCGTCCCGGACCTCGCCGTCCCCGGAGGGTCCCCACTTACGTGACCCGCCGCGCCCAAGGGGCGAGTCCAGCGCCAGCGCGACCGCCCGCGAGACCCGGTTGTGGCCGCGCGGCCGCTGTGGTCCGCTGATCCAGCTGCTGTCGCCGCGCTTCAGGCGCGCGATCCCGTGGGCCACGTAGTCCGCGGGGTAGATGGTGTGGCCGTCCATCCTCGCCACCCATCGGCCGCGCGCCTCGCGCAGGGCGACGTTGAGCCCGCTGGAGACGGTCTTGCGAGGGTTGTCGAACACCCGGATGCGAGGGTCCTGGGACGCGAGCTGCTCGAGAATCGCGCGAGTGCGGTCGGTGGAGCCACCGTCGGCGAACACGAATTCGAGCGTCCCCGCAAAACGCTGGGCCCGCATGGCCGCCACCATCGGCTCGATGTGGCGCTGCTCGTTGAGGACCGGGACGAGCACCGAGCAGTCGACGCGCGGCTCGCTCACGGCCGTCCTGTGAGAAAGCTGGCCAGGCGCGCGCTCTCGGCCTGGAGCGTGTGCTCGCGCGCGTACGCCGCCCCCGCCTCGACATGCCGGGCCCGCTCGCGGGGCTCGCCGAGCAGCCGGCGCAGCGCGGCCGCGCCGGCCCAGGGGTCGCCCGGCGCGATGAGCAGCCCGCGTCCGCCCGCCATCTCCGCCACGCCGCCGACGGCCGTCGCCACCACGGGCAGGCGCGACGCGAAGGCCTCCAGCAGGACCTGCGGCATCCCCTCGGTCATCGAGACGTGCAACAGGGCGTGACAGTCGCGGTACAGCTGCCAGAGCGCCTCGCCGAAGCCGACATGCCCGTGCATGACCAGCCGGTCGCCCACGCCCAGTTCGGCGGCGCGTGCGGCGACCGCCTCGGCCAGGCTCCCATCCCCGCAGATCTCGAGCCGCCAGCGGGGATCGCCACGGAGGGCCTGGTGGAGGATCTCGACCATCAGCAACGGATTCTTCTCCGGATCCAGGCGGCCGACGCTGAGGAGCCGCAGGTTGGTCCCGGAGTAGTCGCGGTGGTCCGCGGCGGCGGGGACGACGTCTGGCTCCTCGAGCAGGGAGATCAGCGCGGGGTGCACGTGCCGCGCGTGACGGTACTCACGCGCCAGCTCGGGGCCCACGACCACCACGCCGTCCGCGAGGCGGCCGACCCAGCGAAACAGGTGCTCCAGCACCCACGCCGCCAGCCACACGTGGGGCCGGCCGGGATGGCGGTGCCGGATGAGCCGGGGCAGCTGCTGGCGGACGCCCAGCACCAGCCGCCGGCGCCGCGCAAGGGCCATCAGGGCGAACACGACCGCGTGCGGCGGGTTGGGCCCCAGCACCCACACGACGTCGACCTGAGCAAGAACGCCCCAGAACCGGCGCACGGCCCCGGGAAGCGCGCGCATGACCGCGGCCAGGTCGGCGCCGCTCGAGTAGTAGGGGAGGGGCTCGAGCACGATGCCGCGCATCTCATACGGGAAGCGGGCGCCACCGGGGTCCAGCCGGCCGATCAGCGTCAGCCCGGCGAAGTGCCGGGACAGCGCCGCCAGGAACAGGCTGAAGGGAAGCTCGGCGGTGATCAGGTCACCGTCGCGGCGGTAGGAGAAGTCGCAGAAGACCGCCAGCCGTGTGGACCCGCTGGACATCGGCGCCTGGCTCAGGGCGGGGTGGAGCGGTTCAGGCCCAGCCACCGGGTGGCTCGGGCCACCTTCAGCCAGAACCGCACCATCCCGTCATGCTGATAGAGGCCCAGCCGGGCGTACCGGTAGACGTTGAGGCGCGCGAACGAGCCCGGAAGGGCGGCTGCCGTGCGGTAGCCGGTCTGGCGGGTCAGCTCCTCGACGCGGTGGTCGATGTCGCCATAGGGGTAGGCGATCGAGTCGCAGGGACGGCCCAGCTGCCGGGAGACCGCGTCGCGCGAGACGGCGAGCTCCTCGCGCACCTCGTCGTCGCTGAGTGCGGTGAGGTGGGGATGGGTGTGCGTGTGAGATCCGATCTCCCAGCCGTACTCGGCCAGCTCGCCGACCTGGTCCCAGGTCATCGCGCGCAGCTCGGCCGCGTGCGGCGTGTCATGCCACCCGGCGATCCCGTCCCAGGAGAGGACGCCCTCTCCGCTGAGGAACGAGGTCGGGACGAACAGGGTTGCGGGCACGCCGAACTGGCGCAGCACCGGGGCTGCATAGGTGCGCACGGTCGCGAACGCGTCGTCGAAGGTGACGGCGAAGGCGCGGCGGTCCCGCGGCCCGATGATCGCCTGAGTGAACGTGGCGGGGCGCCAGCCGCGCCGCACCAGGTGCTCGATCTGGCGCTCCAGCGTGTCCGGCGCCACCGACAGGGCCGAGTCCCAGGTGGGGCTCACCGCGTGGTAGCACAGGACGAGCGCCGGGTTCACGTCCGTGCCGCCACGGGGTGGGACGGCGCGCGGGCGGCATCACACACGAGCTCCTCATAGAGGTCGGCGAAGCGCTCGGACACCGCCTCGATGGTGAGCCCGTGCATCCGCTCCTGAGCGGCGCCGGCGAGCCGGCGGCCGCGGGCGGGGTCGGCGAGGAGAGCGCTGATGGCCGTTGCCAGGGCAGCGGGGTCGCGGGGCGGAAGCAGCAGACCGGTCCGGTCGTGCTCGATCATCTCGGGCAGCCCGCCGACATTGGTGGCCACCACCGGCGTCCCGGTGGCCATGCACTCCAGGATGAACAGGGGCATGCCCTCCCAGTCGGACGAGAGCGCGCCGACGTCGATGGTCTTGAGGATCCCGGTGACGTCACGGCGCTCGCCGAGCAGGTGGACGTGGCCGGTCAAGCCCATGTCCGCCACCTGGCGCTCCAGCGCCTCGCGGCGCGGCCCGTCGCCCGCGATGACGAGATGGGCATCGGGGAACTGCGCGCGGACCTGGCCGAGTGCACCGATCATCACCTCGAGCGCCTTCTCGACGCGCAGCGTGGCGGCCACGCCGATGACCCGCGCGTCGGCGGGCAGGCCCAGTTCGGCGCGGATGTCGGTCGGGGCGGTGATGCGATGCGGGATGTAGGCCGTGGGCAGAACGACCACCTTGTCGCCGGGAATCCCCTCCAACTCGATCATCCGGCTGCGGTTGGACTCCGAGACCGCGACGAACCGGGTCGCATAGCGGGCGATCACGTGGCGGTCGATCGTCCGGCGCATCAGCTCACCGGTGTAGGACCAGTTGTGCTCGTGCGCGATCACCACGGGGACGCGGCACAGCCGACCCAGCACCGTCCCCCACACGTTGGATCCGAACATGTGGGCGTGGACGACGTCGAACCTCCCCGTTTTGAGCAGCATGGCCAGACCGCCGAGGCGGTGGACGTCCAGCTTGCCCTTACGCCGGAGGCTGAGGTGAGCGACGCCGGCGTCGGCCAGCGCCTCGGACGCCTCGGGGGAGGCGAAGCGGGTGGAGCACACCCAGGGCTCGAAGCGGTCGCGTGGCAGATGGCTGACCAGGCCCAGGGCGAAGCGCTCGGCGCCACCCTGGTCGGTGGGCGAATCCAGCACGGAGAGGACGCGCAGGCGTCGGAGGGACCCAGTCATCAAGCGCTCAGTAGCTGGGCTGGGGTTGGTGGACGACGCCTGGCGTCAGGACCGGCTCAGGGACCGTGGACCCGGTCTGACTGAGCGCGAGCACCGCCGGGCAGAGCGCGAAGGTCAACCACAGCTGCTTGGAGAACTCCCCCGACAGGAAGAAGTCGGCGGACATGAAGGCGACGAGCGCGAGCACGAGGCTGCGCGCGATCAGCTCCATGGGCACGTCGCCCTGAGCCTCGAACCGACGCGCCGCCTTTGCGGCAGCGAGCATGCAGGAGACCACGACGCCCAGGAAGGCGAGTAAGCCGGGGATCCCGAGGTCGGCGAGCAGCTCGAGGTAGATGTTGTGGGCGACGTGCGGGACGTCGACGATGAGGTTGGCGGCGGTCAGGGTACCGATGCCCTGCACGTAGTGAACGGCGGCCTCCTGGAAGTTGCCCGACCCGACGCCGGTGACGGGATGGGCCTGCACCATGCGCCAGCCCACGTGCCAGATGTCGGTGCGGCCGCTGCTGGTGGACATGGTCACGCGGTCGCGCGCGGCCAGGGGCGCGATGGCGAAGTAGTAGGTGACCGTGCCCACGACGGTCACCGCCAGCAGGACGGCGGCCTTGCCGCGCCACCGGCCGCCGAACGCGCAGGCGGCGACCATCACGCAGCCCAGCGCGATGAGGCCCCCGCGCGACAGGGTGGTGAACACCCCGATGAGGCAGAAGAGGCCGCCGGCCCAGGCCAGGAAGCGCAGCGCCGGCCGCCGCATCGCGCTGCCGAGGGCGATGGCCATCGGGATCGCCGCCACCAGCACCGCGGCCTGCTCGTTGGCGTCGCCGATTCCGCCCTCCAGGCGGCCCTGGGAGGCCACCGGAGAGATGAAGCCGTAGGCGGTCGAGATGACGGCGCCGATGAGGAACGCCGCCAGCACCCAGTGCAGGTGCTCGCGGCGCCGCACGGCGACCATGACGATCGGGAACAGGAGCATGTTGAGGACGTAGCTCATGGTCGAGGTGAGCGCCACCCCTGAGCTCTCGGCCCAGGTCGCGCTGATCGCCGACCAGGTGGCCAGCGCGACGATGCAGAACAGGAGATTGGACGGGATCCGGGCCACCGACGCGCGAGCGCGGGCGGTACCGACGAGCCGCTGGGAATACCAGGAGCCGAACAGGAGCAGACCGGCGACCTTGATGAAGCTGGCCGAGCCCCCGCTGGCGCTGTTGAGGACGTCGAGGAACGACAGGATCGTGAACAGGACGAGACCGGCGGTGACGTCCGAGATCGTCACCAGCGTGAAGGTGGCGCCCACGGCGGCGCCGACGCCGAAGGAGGGCTTGATCCCGGCGGCCAGCCCCACGGCTGCCGACATCGCCAGGAGGAGGGCGCCCCACCCTGCGTATTGCGGTCGCGTGCGCGCCAGCACGGTCAATCGTGCTTATCGCCGGCGGATCTCAGGCTGACGGGAGGCGGTGGCTGACGGAGGTCCTCGGGTCGACGGCCCTCCACCGCGGAGTAGTACAGCGAGCCGCGGATCGGGGACTCGCCGATGACCACGAAGCCAAGCGGCGGCGTGCCGTAGTTCATGAGCATGTCGTACAGCTCGGTGATCTTGGCCAGCTTGCTCACTCCGAGACGGCTGACCACCAGCACGTCGTCCACGTACTTGGCCAGAGGCAGCGCGTCGACCACGGCGGTGATCGGCGGGGAGTCGATGACCACGAAGTCGGCGAGCTCCTTGGCACGTTCGACGAGCCGCTGCGAGAAGTCGAAGGACAGGCGCTCGGCCATGCGGTCATCCGCGCGCCGCACCGCGACGACCTGGACCTCGGCGTTGTCGATCACGATTGGCGTCAGCGCCTGCTCGAGCTCGACCTGGCCCGCGGCGAGATGCTCGGTGCCGTACTCGACGCTGAGCCCGAGCGCGCTCCCGATGGCCGGCCGCCGCAGGTCGGCTTCGATGAGGATCACGGTGGACCCGCCCTGCGCCAGAGCGGTGGCGAGCCCGATGGCGGTGGTGGTCTTGCCTTCGCCCGGCGCCGACCCGGTGAGCAGGATCGCCTGAGGCTTGTTGCCGGCGCGCGCGGCCAGGAAGGTGCGCAGCGACCGGTACCCCTCGTGGGCGGCGAACGACAGCTCCGACGGCAGCAGGGGCCCGGCGCTGCGGTGGTGAGGGCGCTCGCGGGGGATGCCGGCGAGGATGAGGGCGTTGAACATCTGGCGCAGCTGGTCTTCGCGGCGCAGGCGAGGGTCCAGGGCGTCCAGCAGGAAGGCGCCGCCGATGCCGAGCACCAGCCCCGCGATCAGCCCGGCGACCAGGGCGAGCTTGCTCTTGGGCGTGTAGGGGGCCACCGGCAGGCCCGCGCGGGCGGCGATGGTGATCGTCGGATCAGGCCCACTCTTGAGCTGCTCGAGCTCGGAGAGCTCGGTGGTCAGGGTGCTGTCGGCCGCGCGCTCGGCGGGCGTCTCGGCCTGGAGCTGCGCCTGGAGGCCTGGGATACTGGTGGCGAGCGCCGCATGCAGGTTGGCGGTGCGCGTCGCGACCACCTTGTCGGCGAAGGCGTTGGCCAGCCGCTGCGCCTCCTGGGCGGAGTCCCCGGTGGCCTGCAGGGCCAGCAGGTTGCTCTGGCCGATCGGGGTGGCCGTCACCTTCCCCAGCACGTCGTTGGCCGAGCTGTGCAGGTGAAGCGCTGAAACGACGGCCTGGGCCACCTGTGGCGTGGTCACCAGTCCGGCGGCCGTCAGCGTGTCGCGCGTCGGGTCGCTGGTGGAATGCAGCACCGGCAGCGTGGACAGCGCGGCGTTGCCGGCATCGGCCGGAGAGACCAGCATCTGCGCCTCCGCGCTGTAGCGCTTGGAAGCGACGTGGGTGTAGATCGCCGCGACGGCGACGGCCAGCACGGTGCAGGCCACGATCAGCTTGACGTGCTCCCGGAGCGTGCGGTAATAGCGCAGGATGCCGGGCTCCTGCTCGGAACGGCGCTTGCTCAGCATGGAACTGGCGGACATGGCAGAAGCGTCGGATCAGGTCTGGCGAATCCCGCGCGGACTCGTCAGCCTCGAAATCTCAGGACTTCGGCAATCGTCATGAAGATGATGCGCAAATCGAGCCAGATCGACCAGTTCTGGATGTAGTAGTTGTCCCACTCCACCCTGTCGGCAATCGAGGTCTGGCCGCGGTACCCATGCACCTGGGCCCACCCCGTGATTCCCGATTTTACGCGGTGACGGTCTTCATAGCGGGCGACGTCGCGGGCGAAGCGCACCACGTACTCGGG
>DASXJW010000133.1:0-45712 GCA_036497165.1 Solirubrobacteraceae bacterium | reverse complement strand
TTGCGGAGGATCGTCTGCAGCGTGTACTGATCGGCGGTCGCGGGGACGCCGTTGAGCGAGTTGAACGCGCTCATCACCGTCGCCACGCCCGCCTTCACGCCGGCCTTGTACGTCGGCAGGTAGTCGTTGAACAGCTGCTGGGTCGACATGTCGACGGTGTTGTATTCACGGCCGGCGACCGGGGCGCCGTAGGCAGCGAAGTGCTTGATCGTGGCCGCCATCCTGTCCGCCGCGCCGAAGTCCGGCCCCTGATAGCCGTGGATGCGGGCGGCGGCGAGCGCGGAGCCGAGGAAGGGATCCTCGCCGCTGGTGCCCTGCACCCGGCCCCAGCGCGGGTCGCGAGTGACGTCGACCATCGGGCTGAACGTCCACTTGATGCCGTCGGCGGCGCCCTCCGCGGCCGCCATCGATGCGTCCGTACGCGCGAGCGCAGGGTCCCAGCTGCTCGACTCGCCCAGGGAGATCGGATACATCGTCTTGTACCCGTGGATGACATCCAGCGAGAAGATCAGCGGGATGTGCAGCCGCGACTGAAGCGCGGCCTTCTGAACGGCGTTGATGTTGTCCACGCCGGTGAGGTCGAGCACCGAGCCAATCTGTCCCGCCTTCGCCAGGGGAATCAGGTCGCTCCCGGTCGGCGTGCTCGGCCCGGCCATCTCGAGCTGACCGAACTTCTCGGCCACGGTCATCCGGCGCAGTAACCCGTTGACGAAGTTGCTCGCCGATTGCTGCCGAGGCGTGAGCCCGAACTGGCTGGACCGCTGCGTGGTGCGATCGGTCTTGGCGGACGGCGCCGCGGTGAACACCCCTGCCACCACCAGCGCCCCAACGACGACCAGCGCCGCCATCAACGCACCCAGACCGACGCGGCGACGCGGCCGTGTACCGACCACGCGCTGTACGCGCTCTGCCATTGCTTCCTCCCTCGACGCCTCTTGACGATGCGGCAGGTACCCGCGCCTGGATCCCGTGAAACCCCGGATTGATGGGGGATCTGGAGGGAGTCAGCGCACCGTGAACCGGCGCGGTGCGCGGCTCGCTGGGAGCTATCAGACGGAGACGGCGGCGAGCAGCAGCTCGTGCAGGCGGGTCTCGCCGGTCAGCTCCGGGTGAAACGAGACCGCCATCACGTTGCCCTGACGCACGGCGACGGGGTGGCCCTCGACGGCGGCGAGCACCTCGACCTCCGTGCCCGTCTCCGCCACCCAGGGCGCGCGGATGAACACGGCGTGCACCGGGCCCCCGTCGACGCCGGTCACGTCGAGGTCCGCCTCGAAGGAGTGCAGCTGGCGCCCGAAGGCGTTGCGCCGGGCCTCGATGTCGAGCACGCCCAGGTGGGCGCGATCGAGCATGATCATGCCGGCGCACGTCCCCAGCACCGGCGTCCCGGACCGAGCCAGCTCACGCAGCGGGTCCCCGAGCCGCTCGCGCTCTATTCCGAGGGTCATCACCGTGGATTCGCCGCCAGGGATGATGAGCGCATCGAGCCCCTCCAGGTCGGCGGGCACGCGAACCTCGCGGGCCGACGCGCCCAGCCGCGCCAGGATCTTGGCGTGCGCCTCGAAGTCGCCCTGAAGGGCCAGGACCCCGACCAGCGGCGCGGGATGCGCCGAGAGGTCGGTCACTACCAGCCGCGGGGGGCGAGCAGCTGCTCGGACTCGAGCTTGGAGGTCTCCAGGCTGACCATCGGCTGGCCGAGTCCGGTGGAGGCGGCGGCCACCCGGGCGGGGTCGCGGTAGTGGGTGGTCGCTTCGACGATCGCGCGGGCGCGCCGCTCGGGATCCTCGGACTTGAAGATGCCCGAGCCCACGAAGACTCCCTCGGCGCCGAGCTGCATCACCAGCGACGCGTCGGCCGGGGTGGCGATCCCGCCGGCGCAGAAGAGCACGACGGGGAGCCGGCCCTCGGACGCGACCTGGCGCACGAGCGGCAGCGGCGCACCGAGCTCCTTGGCGGCGGTGGGCAGCTCCTCGGCATCGAGGACACCGAGCCGCCGGAGCTCGCGTCGGATCATGCGCAGGTGGCGGACCGCCTCGACGATGTCGCCGGTGCCGGCCTCGCCCTTGGAGCGGATCATCGCGGCGCCCTCGCCGATGCGGCGCAGCGCCTCGCCCAGGTTGGTGGCACCACACACGAACGGGATCTTGAAGTTCCACTTGTCGATGTGGTTGGCCTCGTCGGCCGGGGTGAGGACCTCGGACTCGTCGATGTAGTCGACCTCGAGCGCCTCCAGGACCTGGGCCTCGGCGAAATGGCCGATGCGCGCCTTGGCCATCACCGGGATCGTGACCGCCTCCTGGATGCCCTTGATCATCTCCGGGTCCGACATGCGGGCCACGCCCCCATCACGACGGATGTCGGCGGGGACGCGCTCGAGTGCCATGACGGCGGCGGCCCCGGCCTCCTCGGCGAGCTTGGCCTGTTCGGGGGTGACCACGTCCATGATCACGCCGCCCTTGAGCATCTCGGCCAGGCCGGCCTTGACGGTGAAGGTTGCCTCGTCGCGCGGGGTATCGCCGTTGGTGTCCATGAGGGCCAGTGTAGCCATGCCTCCCGAGGACGCTAGGTTCTCAGCCGATGAGCGTGGACGCGGTGTTTGTCCAGGATGGCGAGGCCTTCACCGCCACCGAGCTGGCGCTGGGCCCCTGGGCCCCCGGCGCGCTGCACGGCGGAGCCCCGGCTGCGCTCATCGCCCACGTCCTGGCCGCCCACGCGCCTGATCCGGCGCTGGCGCTGGCCCGGGTGACCTATGAGTTCGTCCGCCCGGTTCCGGTGGGGCCTCTGCGCGTACGGGTGGAGCAGGTCCGGCCGGGACGCCGGGTAACCGTGCTGGACGCCTTCCTCACCGGTCCCGAGGGCGCCGAGGTGACCCGGGCCCGTGGCCTGCTCCTGCGACCCGCCGAGCTGGAGGCCACCGCGCTCGTGCCGCCCCCATTCCCCGGGCCCGAGGCCGGCGAGGCCAGCGACTGGAGCGAGGAGCGGCCCATGTTCGCCACGCACGCCATGGACATCCGCTTCGTGGAGGGCCGCTTCCGGGAGCCCGGGGCCTCGATCGCGTGGTTTCGCCTCCGCGCCCCCCTCATCTCCGGAGCGCCGACCTTCCCGCTGGACCGCGCCGCCGCCGCCGGCGACTTCGGCAACGGGATCGCGTCCGTGCTGAGCTGGGCCGAGCACGTCTTCATCAATCCCGACCTGACGCTCTATCTGGAACGCGAGCCGGTGGATGAGTGGGTCGCCCTGCAGTCCGAGATGCGCGTCCTGAGCGGCAGCGTCTCGGTGGCCGAGAGCGTGCTGTGGGACCGCCGCGGCCGCATCGGCCGCGCCATGCAGTCGCTGCTCGTCGGTCCCCGGCCCGACGGGTCTACTTCAGGCGAAAGGCCTTGATCCGCACGTCGTACTGCTGCGCGTCCCGCGCGTAGACGCCGTAGGCCAGTGCCTGGATGAGCGACAGCAGTGCGGTGTGCGAGCGCACGAACGCCGGGGTGTTGGACGAGTAGTAGAGGCGGATACGGGCCAGCCGGGCCACTTCGGACAGCGTCGCGTCGGTGATCGCCAGGGTGGGCGCCTTGCGGTGACGGGCCAGCTTCATCGTCCGAGTGATGAGCGGGTGCGGCCGTCCCGCCGACAGCCCCACGACGAGGGTGCCGGCGTC
Source organism: Solirubrobacteraceae bacterium (assembly GCA_036497165.1). Taxonomy (GTDB): domain Bacteria; phylum Actinomycetota; class Thermoleophilia; order Solirubrobacterales; family Solirubrobacteraceae; genus Palsa-465. Next base: position 42,060 of record DASXJW010000133.1, on the reverse strand, counting down.
GATCCGGCTCAGGCGACCCAGAGCCTCCTGGGACGGGCTGGCCACGATCTCGGCGCGCAGGTCCAGGAGCATGAGCAGGTGGCGCAGGTAGCTGGCGAAGAACGCCATCTGATCGGTCCCCGCGATGAGGACCTTCTCGGCCTTGACGATGGCGTCCACCGCCGCCTCCACGTCAGAGCGGCTCAGCTTGTGCGCCGTGTCCTCCACGTTGACGTGATCGGCCGCCAGTGCCGCCTCGAACTCGGTGTGATCGAGCGAGAACAACGGGGTGGCCGCCGACAGCGCCTCGGTGGCCACGCCGCCCTGACCGACGCGGCGGCGGTACTCGTCGCGCGCGGCCTGCTGTAGCTCCGGGAATCCCTCGAAGCCGAGCGCCTGGGAGAAGCGGACGACGGTGCTGGAGGAGGTGTTGGCCCGGCGGGCCAGCTCCTCGGCGGTCTGAAACGCGGCCTCGTCGAGGTGGTCGACGATGTACTGGGCGACGTCCTTCTGGGAGCGGCTGAACTCGTCAAAGCGCGCTCGGATGTAACCGGAGAGCGCCTGATGACCGTGGTTGGTCTCGGGTCCGGCGGTGGGAGTGGATGACTGCTTCATGGGCAGGCGTCTGTTTCGACGCCTCCCGCGGTCGTTCCTTCAGCGGTCCGCGCAAAAGGCCGCGCGGACCCGGCTCTACCGGACGCGCGTGTCCCGGTAGTGGGCGGCGCGCTCCTGGTTCTGGCGCCGCTCGGCCAGCACCTGCGCCACGGCGTAGACGACGAGGAGGTTGGCCACCACGCCGATCCCGATGAACGTGATCAGGAGCGCGAGGTCCTCGCCAGATGAGCTGATCGAGTGCCCGAGGCCCAGGATGTCCGCGGCTGACAGCATGGGCCACAGCATACCCGGCGGAGCGGCTGAGCCGGTAGCTTGCGGAGCGGCTGAGCCGGTAGCTTGCGGAGCGGCCCGGTAGCTCAGTCGGTCAGAGCAGCGGACTCATAATCCGTCGGTCGTGGGTTCGAGTCCCACCCGGGCCATGCCGCTGTGACCAACCCCTACGACCTTCACCGCTTCGAGACCGCGCAGGACGGCATCTATGAGTCCGCGCTCGCCGAGCTGCGGGCCGGGCGCAAGACCGGCCACTGGATGTGGTTCGTCTTCCCTCAGATCGCGGGGTTGGGCATGAGCGCGATGTCCCAGCGCTTCGCGATCGCATCGCTGGCCGAGGCGCGCGCCTACCTGGAGCATCCGGTGCTGGGCCCGCGGCTCGCCGAGTGCGCCCGCGCGCTCACGGCGCAGAGCGGACGTACGGCTCAGGAGATCTTCGGCGGGATCGACGCGGTCAAGCTGCGGTCCTCGATGACCCTGTTTGCCCGCGCCGCCGCGGGCGACTCGGTCTACCAGGAGGTTCTGGACCGCTACTTCGGCGGCGCCGCCGACGAACAGACGGCGGCACGCATCTAGGCCGTCGCTCCGGTCAGCGTCGGGGACCCCCGACCGGTCACGGGCCGGCCGGGAGCACGTCGTTGAAGGTCGGGTCGATGTATTTGGAGAAGTCATATCTCGACGGGATGAGGCCCGCCTTGGAGAACGCGTCGACCAGCGACTGCTCCGACGCGGCGTTGGTGCCGTCGACGGGAATCGGCCTCTGGGTGTCGTCGTTGGCAGCGAGCTGCATGACACGGTCGGGTAGTCCCGTCGCCCTGGCCCACACCGCGGCCCAAGCGCCGGTGTGCTTGTTGGCCCACGCGTGAGCCTGGTCGAGGACCTTGAGGTAGGCACGGATCTCCTTGGCCTTGCGGGCGTCGGCGATGGCCGAACGCGCGGCCACGACGTAGGAGTAGTTCGCGCCGTAGCCGTTGCCGTTGACCAGGATGGTGTCGTGGTCCTGGGCCACCGCCTCCTCCACGAACGGCGACCACGTGTCCCAGGCGTCCACCGACCCCGACGAGAGTGCCGCCAGGGCCTCGGCCGGCTGCAGATACTCGAGGGTCACGTCGCGGACGCTCAGCCCGGCCTTGTTGAGGACGGTCAGGAGGTGATAATCCGCCGAGCTTCCCTGAGCGACGGCGATCTTCTTGCCGCGCAGCTCGCCGATGGAGGTGATCTTCGAGTCGTGCGGTACCAGCAGCGCTGCGCTGTTGGGATTGTTGGAGAGCGCGCCGACCAGCCTGATGTCAGCTCCCCCCGCCGCGGCGAACACCGGGGGTGCGTCGCCCACGCCGCCGACATCCAGTGAGCCGGCGCCCATCGCCTGGAGCATGGGCGGCCCGGAGGTGAAGTCGGCCCATTCGATCTTGAAGGGAAGCCTGGAGAGCAGACCCGAGGCCTCGAGCAGCGCCTGCGCGCCGGTCCCGGCCTGATCGCCGACGCGCAGCGTGATCCCGCCCTTACCGCTGGTCGAGCGGGCCGCCGGCCTGGTGGACGCGGCGTTGGAGGCGCTGGCCGTGGAGCTCTGGCCGGACGCGCTCGGACCCGAGCTCTCCAACGCCGAGCTCTGCGGCGCCGAGCTCTGGCCGCCCACGCTCGAGCCGCCACAGGCGGCGAGGACCGCCGCGGAGCCCACGGCGGCGGCGAGGCACAGCAGGCGGCGCGCGCCGGTGGGTCGGGTGGGCTTGAAGTGGTCGGGTCTGGGGGTTCTCATTGCGTGCCTTTCGTGTCCACGCCCAGCTCGGAGAGCAGGCGGTTGCGGAGAGAGATGAGGTCCGGGTGATCGCGGTCGCGCGGCCGCACGAGGTCGACCGGTGCGTGATGGGAGATGCGCCCGTCGGCCAGCACCAGTACCCGGTCGGCGAGCGCCAGCGCCTCGTCGACGTCGTGGGTGACCAGCAGGATGGCCGGCCGGTGCTCCTCCCAGAGGTCGAGCACCAGGCGGTGCATGGTGATGCGGGTGAGCGCATCCAGCGCACCGAAGGGCTCGTCGAGCAACAGAAGGCTCGGCTCTCGAACCAGCGCGCGCGCCAGCGACACGCGCTGGGCCTCGCCGCCCGAGAGGGTCAGGGGCCATTCGTGCAGATGCCCGTCGAGACCGACCTCGACCAGCGCGGACCGAGCCGCGGTTCTCGCGTCGGGCCGGCGCAGCCCGAGCGCGACGTTGTCGAGCACCCGGCGCCAGGGCACCAGTCGCGGCTCCTGGAAGGCGATGCCGACGCTGCCGTCGATGGCCACATCGCCGTCGGGATGGCGATCCAGGCCGGCCAGTGCGCGCAGCAACGTTGATTTTCCCGACCCGCTACGTCCGATGAGCGCCACGAACTCCCCGGGAGCGATCTCGAGATCCAGCTGGTCGAGCACGCACCGCTCCCCGAAGCGGCGCGTGAGCCCCGAGACCCGGGCGACGGGCGCGACCGCTACGCCGCCAGGAGACCGCCCCGCCATGCCAGCGTCCTCCTTTCCAGCAGCCGCACGAGCCAGTCGGTGAGCAGGCCGAGGATGGTGTAGACCAGCAGCGCGACGAAGATCACGTCGTTCTGCAAGAACTGGGTGGCCTGGTTGATCATGAACCCCAGCCCCGCGTTGGTGTTGAGCTGCTCGGCGACCACCAGCGAAAGCCAGGCGACGCCGAGGCTCTGGCGCAGTCCCACGAGGGTCAGCGGCAGGGCGCCGGGCAGGACGATGTGGCGCAGCAGCTCGCGGCGCCTCAAGCCCAGCACCTGCCCGAGCTCTCCGAGCTTGGCGTCGACGCTGCGGATGCCCGCGAAGGTGTTGAGATAGAGCGGGATGGCTGCCCCCAGGGCGATCAGCAGCACCTTGGGGAGCTGGCCGATCCCGAACCAGACGATGAAGACCGGAATGAGCCCGAACAGCGGCAGGGTCCGCAGCATCTGCATGATCGGGTCGACGAAGTCCTCGCCGAGGCGGCTGAGGCCTGCGACCGTGGCCAGCATGACGGCGGCGGTCGCCCCCAGGGCGAAGCCCAGGACCATCCGCTCCAGCGAGGCCAGCAGCGCGTGCTGCAGCGTGCCGTAGGCGGGCGAGTTGATGGTGACCAGATCGACCGCGGTGCTGACCACGCGAGTCGGCGGGGGCAGCTTCTTGGGCGAGATGAGGCTGAGGACGTTGGTCAGCTGCCAGATCACCAACAGGACCAGCGGACTGACGATCCGGTACCAGCGCGGCATGCGCAGCACGCGTCGCAGGCCGGCGGGCGTGTCGTCCTTCCGTGCCAGCCGGGCCCCGGCGGGCAGCGTGCCGAGCGCGGGGGGGTTGGTCGTGCTCATCGGTGTGTCTCCTGGGCTCGGGTCGGGCGACGCCCGAGGCGGGCGTCGGCGCCCGGGGCGGCACCCCGGGCGGCCACCTAATATAACTAAGTCGATTGACTTTATCTTCATTGCACGCGGCGGCGGCGTCGCGAGACGCGCGACTCAGCGCCGCGATGTGCGGTGTCCAGGGCCGAGGCGGCGCGGTTGACCGGGGCGCGGGCGGCGCCGATCATGTCCCGGTGGGCACTGACGGCGCTCAGCTCCTCTTGGCCGCTCTGCGCCGCCTGGCGGTGGTTCTCGCGCTGAGCGCGACGGTCGGCGCGGCGACCGCGGGGCCCGCGCTGGCGCAGGATCCGGTGGGAGCCCACTCGATGCTCCAGCTGAACGACCCGCCGTCGTTCATGCAGGCGATGTTCGCGCAGGCAGCGGCCATGGGCGCCTCGGCGATCCGCCTCGACGTCGCCCCCACCCTCGTCTTCGCCGGCAGCTCGTCTCAGCCCCCGGACTTCTCGGGACTGGACGAGGTGATGGCGCTGGCGCGGACCTACCGGCTGCGCGTGGTGGGCGACCTGATGACGGTCCCCAGCTGGATGGCGGACTGCGCCGAGCCCACGGCCGACAGCAGCCGGTGCGCCACCACCGACCTCCCCGCCTATGCGTCCGTGATCGGCCAGATCGTGAGCCATGCCGACCCGGTCATCCACGACTGGGAGGTATGGAACGAGCCCGACACCGCCGGCTTCTTCGATGGCACCCCGCAGCAGTACGCGTTCATGCTGCGCGCCGCCCACGACGCCATCAAGGCCGTCGATCCCGCCGACGATGTCCTGCTCGGGGGGATCTCGGGGCCCGCCGGGATGGGGTGGCTGGAGCACGTGCTCGCCACCGCCGGGGCAGATGCCGCCCATGCCTTCGACACGGCCGACGTCCACGAGCGCGGCGACCTGTGGTCGCTCGCCCCCGACCTGGCGGGCTGGCGGCAATTCTTCGCCGCCGCTGGGTTCACCGGCCCGCTGTGGGTGACCGAGCATGGCTACCCGTCGGACCCCGCCTACCAGTTCGACCCGGGCTATGGCGGGGGCGCAGCCGCCCAGGCCGCCTACCTGACCGCCTCGATCCCGACGCTCGTGGACGCCGGCGCCTCCGCGGTGTTCGTGACCGAGCGCGACAACCTGAGTGGGCCGTTCGCCTCCGAGGGCGTGCTGGGTGGGGATGTCTCGGACCCGCCTCCGCCCGACGCGCAGATCGCGGCCAAGCCGTCGTTCGCGGTCGTGGCGAACATCGCCGCCTGCTACGAGGCGTTCGGGCGCGACTGCCCGGGGGAGCCGGCCACCGCCGCGCCGGCGACCATGGCGGTGGCGCCCGTGCCGCCGGGCGGCGCCAGCAGCCGCTCGCTGACCATTGGCGATCCCGGGGTGGAGCCGATCGTGCTGGGGCCGGCCACGATCGGCGGCCGGCACGCGGCGGGCCTGTCGGTGGCGCACGACGGTTGCGCCGGAGCCATCCTCGAGCCCCGGCAGACCTGCTCGATCGCCGTGCTGTTCAGGCCGGCCATGGCCGGAGACGCCGACGGGCAGCTTGAGGTCGGATCCGACGACGGCCCGTTGGCGGTCCCGCTCACGGCGACGGCGCCGTCGGTGTCGGCGCTGCGCTCGCGCCAGCTTCCTCACCCCGCCTTCGCGCCCACGCGCGACGCCACCGGCACCGGGTACCCCCAGCGGTGGAGCCTGAGCCTCACCAACCCCCTCCGCGCCCCGGTGCCGATCGACCGCGCCCTCCTGTCAGGCCCGGACGCGCGGCGATTTGCGCTCCAGTCCGACCGGTGCGCCCGCATCGCGCTGGCCCCCCATCGCACCTGTCGCCTCTCGGTCCTGTTCATCCCCGCCCGGGCCGGCATCGCGCGGGCGCAGCTCAGGCTGGAGGGCATCGGGACGCCCCTGGTCGCGGAGCTCAGGCCGGTGGCGTATCCGCTCCCCACCGTCCTGCGGATCGCGCTGCAGCGCCGGACCGGCTGCACCCTGCCCACCGGCGCGCCGGTCTCCGCCGCGACCGATCAGGCCGGCACCCTGCACTGGCGGCTGACGCGCGCACCCGCGAGCGGGCGGAGGGGATGCGCACGCCCCCGGTCGCCCGCCGGCGCCGCGGTGGCGGCGGGGAGCCTCGGCACCGGCCGGCGGGTGCGGACGCTCGACGGTGTCCGCGGCTACCTGGCGCGCTGGCGCCTCGGGGCGCTGAGCGCCGGCCGCTACGTGCTGACGGTGACCACCGCCAACCGGCACGGCAGCGGCCCGGAGCGGTCGGTGGCGGTGACGGTCGGGCCGTAGGGCGCCCAGGCGTGGACGAGGCTCAGGTGGCCGCGGGAAGCAGACCCAGCGTGTGCGCGCGGCCGGCCGCATCCACCCTGCGCTTGGCGCGCAGCTTGCGCAGGATGTTGGAGACGTGGACGCCCGCGGTCGATGGGCTGATATAGAGAGCCGCGGCGATCTCGCGGTTGGTGTGCCCGCGGCTGAGCAACTCGAGCACCGCCATCTCCCGGGGCGTGAGGATCGGAGCGATCTCCGCGCCCGTGTGCGCGGACGTGCGGTCATCCATGGCCTCGATCGCGGCGACGGCGCGGCCGACCGCCTCCTCGAGCTCGAGCCCTTGACCCTCCTGCCAGGCCGAGTCAAAGCCCGCGGGGGTCAGCTGGCGGCGCAGACGAGCCAGCGCGGCCTCACGATCCGGGGCCTCCGCGGGCGGGACGGGCGTCCCGATGCGATCACGGAGGACCTGGGCGCGCGACATGAGAGCGACCGACAGCGACGTGTCGCGCCGCACCAGGACCGACCCCGCGATCTCCTCCAGCACGCTGGCCATCCGCCAGCGATCGCCCAGCCGCTGGTGCACCAGCAGCGCATCGCGCAGCATCACCGACGGCTCGCTCGAGGAGCGGCGGCGATGATGGCCCAGGATCGCCAGCTCGTTCAAGGACCATGCCACGCCCTCCTGGAAGCCCAACCGCCGGCTGACGGCGAGCGCCTCGCTCAGCCGCTCGGCCGCGACGTCGTAGTCGGCCCGGTACAGCGCCGCAGCCCCGAGACTGACCAGCGTCACCGCCACCTCGCGCTCGTTGCCGGCGGCGCGGAACTCGGCCAGCGCGTGGAGGCACAACGGCTCGGCGCCGGCGAAGTCGCCCGCCAGCCACGCCACGAAGCCGAGGTAGTTCTGAGACGACGCCACCCCCTGGCTCTCCCCCAGCTCCTCCCAGATCGCCTTACTTCGGCGGTGCAGCTCGCGCGCCTCGTCGTAGCGCCCCTGCTCCCGGGCGATCGAGCCCAGGCGTTGTCGGACGATGGCCTCGGCCCGGCGGTCGGATTCCTCGGCGCCGAGCAGCGGTAGCACCTGTTCCAGATGGGCCACGGCGACCCCGTAGTCGCACTGCAGGAACGCGACCTCCCCGGCGCGGAGCAGAGCCTCGATCCCCAGCGGCGCCGACAGCTCCCCCGCGGCAGCCAGCGCCTGCTCATACCAGGCTCGCGCCTCGTCGTAGTAGCCGCGCTGGTAGTAGAACGGCCACAGTGCCGAGGCCAGATCCAGGCCGTCGGCGGGCCGCTCGGCGAACAGCCGGCGCAGCGCCTGGGAGATGTTCTCGTGGTCGAGCTCGAGCGCCTCCACCCACACCACCTGCTCGCGGCCGCCGAGGCCCACGCGGGCGCGGGCCCCGAGAGCGTGGTAATGGCCGGCGTGGCGCGCCACGCTGTCCTCGAGCTCGCCGGCCTGCTCGAGCTTGGCCAGCGCGTAGCGCCGCAGCGTTCCCAGCAACCGGTAGCGCGGCAGGCTCGGGCTCTCGACCGCCTGGACCAGAGACTGGTCGATCAGCAGGCTGAGCAGATCGAGAACGTCCTCGGCGGGGAGCGTCTCGTCGGCGCACACGGCCTCCGCGGCGCGCAGCGAGAAGGGGCCGCGGAACACCCCCAGCCGCCGGAACAGCCGCTGCTCGTCGCCGGTGAGCAGCTGATGACTCCACTCCAGGGTGTCCTCGAGGGTGCGATGGCGCCCCGTAGCGGCGCGACCGGGATGGCGCAGCAGCGAGGTGTCGCGGCGGACGCGCTCGGCGATCTGCTCCACGCTGAGGACGGACACGCGCAGCGCCGCCAGCTCGATGGCCAGGGGGAGCCCGTCGAGCAGCTCGCAGACCTCGGCCACCGCCTCCCGCGCGCCCGGCGCGTCGATGGCGAACGTCGAGGCGCTCTCCTGGGCCCGGCGCACGAACAGGGCCACGGCGCCGTCGCTGTCGGCGTCGCCCGGCTCGGCGCTCGCGCCGTTCTGCACCGCCAGTCCCGACACGCGCCACACCTGCTCTCCCGGGATGCCCAGCGGCTGTCGGCTGGTGACGATCACTCGCAGTGCGGGAGCCCGGGCGAGGAGGTCGGCGACGAGCCGCGCGGCCCCCGCGATGATCTGCTCGCAGTTGTCCAGGACGAGCAGCGAGCTTGCGGCGAGCAGGCGTGCGGTGGCGGCGGTGGGATCGTTGACCTGCTCGCCGGGCATGACCGCGGCCGCCACCGTCTGGGGCACCCGGGCGTCATTGCTGGAGTCGGCCAGGTCGGCCCACCATGCGCCGCCCACGAAGTCGGCGCGCACGGATTCAGCCAGCGCCGCGCTCAGGCGGGACTTGCCGACCCCTCCGGGACCGCTGAGGGTGAGAAGGCGCGTGCGCCAGAGGATGGCCTCGAGCTCCTGCAGTGCGGCCCGGCGCCCCAGCAGCGGCGCGATCTGTATCGGCACGTTGCCGAGCGTCGTGTCCGGCGCGTCGGTGCGGGCGACTCGTGGATTGGCAGTCACAGATAGTGGGCGCGCGGATCCGGGGGCCGTCCGCGTGCCTCCCCCTTGCGAGGCGACATTCTAGGACCCGGTGTGGCGCGCGCCTAAAGACGTTTGCAGACTCCTAAAGATGCTCGCGCCGCGCCTAAAGAGCGAGCGGCGGGCGCGTGCCTGGGATAATCGGGGCGCACCGCCCGCCCACCCGTGGGAACCGTCCTGACCGCCCTGACCTCGACCTCAGCCCGCCGGGAGCCGCCCGGCTGGGAGTGGCTGCGCCGCCACGACCACGGCTTCACGGCCCTGCGCAAAGCCTCGCGCGCGGCGCTGATCATGCCCGCGCTGTTTGCGCTGTGCGGCCCGGTGCTCGGCAACCCGGTGATGGCCACCTTCGCCGCCTTCGGGTCCTTCGCGATGCTGCTCTTCGTCGACTTCGGCGGCTCGATCCGGTACCGGCTTCAGTGCCAGACCGCGCTCGGCCTCGCCTGCGCCGCCTTCATCTGCCTCGGCACCCTGGCATCGCGCACGCCGTGGCTGGCCGCCGTGGTCACGGCCGGGCTGGCCTTCGCGGTCCTGTTCGCGGGCGTGGTCAGCTCCGTGCTGGCCGGTGCGACCACGGCGCTGCTGCTCTCGCTCATCCTCCCGGTGTCGTTGCCGGGACCCGTCTCGTCGATCCCCGACCGCGTCGCGGGCTGGGGGCTGGCGGCGGCCGTCTCGCTGCTGGCCATCTCGCTGTTGTGGCCGTCGCCCGCCCGTGACCCCGTGCGCAGCTCGGCCATCGCCGCCTGCCGGGCGCTGGCGGCGCGGCTGCGCGCCGAGATCGACTTCGTTCTCGCCGGCCGCCCCGCCGCGGGCGAGGCCGCCTACCAGGAGGCGGTGACCGCCGCCGACGCCGCCGTCGCGGCGGTGCAGAGCGGTTTCTTCGCCACCCCCTACCGGCCAACGGGGCTGTCGACGTCGGCCCGCGCGGTGGTGCGCCTCGTCGATGAGCTGCGGTGGCTGAACTCCGTGGTCCTGCGATCGGTGATGGCAGGCCGGCCGATGCGCCCGCCGGCGCCGGAGGTATGCGTGGTCAAGCGCGCCGCTGCCGCCGCACTGGACGCCGGAGCGCAGCTGCTCGAGTCACCCTCAGACGGCAGCGACAGGCTCCACGCTGCCACCGCGGACCTGCAGGCGGCACTGCAGGCGCTCGAGCGCACCAGCACCGACGCCGTGCCCGAGTCCGCGACGGCCCTGGACGCCGGGGAGAACGCCCGGCGCGTGGTCAGCGCGCTCGATCCCAGCTTCCGCTCCCAGGAACTGAGCTTCATCGTCCTGCAGATCTCCGCCAACGTCGACTTCGCGGCACGCGCCGAGCGGCGGACGTGGCTGGAGAAGGTGCTCGGCCGCCAGCCCGAGGGCTTCGTCGGGTTCCTCACCGCCGCCCACGAGCGCGCCGGTTCCCACGCGGAGCGCGACTCCGTGTGGCTGCACAACAGCCTCCGCGGGGCGGCCGGACTGGGGCTGGCGGTGCTCGTGGCCGACCTGCTGACGGTCCAGCACGCCTTCTGGGTGGCCTTCGCCACGCTCAGCGTCCTACGCTCGAGCGCGCTGAACACCGGACAGAACCTCGCGCGGGCGGTGATCGGGACCACGGTGGGCTTCGTCATCGGCGGCGGCATCGTGGCGCTGGTGGGCACGAGCACGGCGGTCCTGTGGGCGCTGCTGCCGTTCGTGGTGCTGCTCGCCGGCCTGGCGCCCGCCACCGTCTCGTTCGCCGCCGGACAGGCGGCGTTCACCTTGACGCTGATGATCCTCTTCAACCTCCTGGCCCCGGCCGGATGGCGGATCGGGCTGGTGCGCATCGAGGACATCCTCATCGGCGGCGCGGTCAGCCTCGCCGTCGGCCTCGCGCTGTGGCCCCGCGGCGCCGGTCCCGCGCTCGGCCGGGCGCTGTCCTCCGCATACGCCGACAGCGTCAGCTACCTCACCGGCGCGGTCGCCTACGGCCTGGGGCGCTGCGATTCCGGCGGCTCGACGCCGGGGCCGCCGGTGGAGCAGGCGGCCCAGGCCGCCGCGGCCGCGCGGCGGCTGGACGACACCTTCCGCGGCTACCTGGCCGAGCGCGGCGCCAAGCCGATGGCTATGGCCGAGGTGACCGCGCTGGTCACGGGCGTGGCCGGAATCCGGCTGGCCGGTGACGCGGTCCTGCAGTTGTGGGACGGGGACGGCGCCGACGGCGGCGACCGGGCCGCGGCCCGGCGCGAGCTTCTCTCCGGCTCCGACCGTGTCCGCGGCTGGTATGCGCGCTTTGCCGAGAGCCTCGTCGGCCGGGGCGCCGTGCCCGAGCCGCTGAGCGCTGACTCCGTCGCCGACGCGCGCCTCGTCGACGCCGTGGGCCATGACCTGCGCGACCGCGACGGACGCGCCACGGCCAGCGCGGTCCTCGTGATCTGGACCGGCGATCACCTCGACGCCGTCCGGCGTCTGCAGACGATGCTGGTCGGCCCCGCCCAGGAGGCGGTCGACCAGAACGCCCTCGGATAGGACCCCCGATGCGGAGCCGGCGCCTTACTGATCGCGCAGGTGCGGGCTCCAGCGCTCCTCGATGCCCGCGACCCGCCAGACCGTCAGCGCCACCGCCCACGTCACCACGAACAGCCCGACGATGGCGAAGCCGAGCGTGTTGAGGTCGATCCCCTCGAACCACCTCCAGAACCCACCGGACAGGTTGAGCTGGGCGGCGAGCAGGCCCCCGAGCTCGATCGTGCCGATCATCGCGGCAACCGCGACCGATAGCCCGGTGATGGTGAGGTTGTAGAAGACCTTGCGCACCGGCTGGGAGAGGGCCCAGCCGTAGGCGAAGTTCATGAATGAGCCGTCGATGGTGTCCATCAGCGACATGCCGGCGGCGAACAGGACCGGGAGGCAGAGGACGGCGTACCAGGGCAGGCCGGCGCCGGCCGCCCCGCCGGCGAGCACGAGGAGCGCCACCTCGCTGGCGGTGTCGAAACCCAGACCGAAGAGCACGCCGATGGGGTACATCTGGCCGGGTCGTGTCACCGCCTGGGTCAGGCGGCCCAGCACGCGGTTGAGCAGGCCCCGGCGGTGCAGCTGCGCCTCCAGCCCGGCCTCGTCGTAGCGGCCCGCGCGCATCTGCCGAAACACCCGCATGATGCCCAGGAGGATGCCGACGTTGAGCGCAGCGATGAGGTACAGGAACGACCCGGAGACCAGCGTGCCCACCACCGTGGTGACCTGGTGCAGGTGCGAGCCACCGTTGACCACCGGCCCGTCCAGGGCACGCACGCCCACGGAGATGAGGAGCGCGAGGGCGAAGACGATCGTCGAGTGGCCGAGGGAGAACCAGAACCCGACGCTGAGCGGGCGCCGGCCCTCGCGCATCAGCTTGCGAGTCGTGTTGTCGATCGCCGAGATGTGGTCGGCGTCAAAGGCGTGGCGCAACCCCAGGGTGTACGCGGTGACGCCGACACCGACCGTCAGTGCGCCGCCGGCGCCCGGCGACGGGGGCGCGACCAACGCCACGAGCAGGCCGAAGCCGAGCACGTGCAGCCCGCCCACGACCGCGGCCATGAGCAGCAGCGTCCGCCGCTGCCCCGTGGTCAGAGCGGACCAGAGGGCGTGCGGGCGGGGCCGGCGCATCGACCGCACCGTAGTCGCGGCCGCGGCGCGGCGCAAACCGGCGGTGCTCTGGATTACGCGGCACGCCTACATGCCCGGAGCGCCGAAGCTCGACCGCAGTCGTCGCGCCAGCGCTCGCGCCCGGTCAGAACCGCGCCGTCCGGCCCAGGGGTGCGGACCGCGCGCCCACGGGTGCCAGCCGAGGGTGCCGTACTCCGCGCGGACCAGCGCCTTGAGGTCGCCGCGATGCTCGCCGCAGGCGTAGCGCACCGGGCCGTAGATGCCGCGTCCGTGCCAGGTCAGCCAGCGGCCGGGCTCGGCGTCCACGTACTCACCGTGCCGGAGGTCCAGCAGTTGTCGCTGCAGCGACGCCTGGGTGCCGGGGTCGGGCCGCACCCCGCAGATCTCGCAACGGAACACTACGGCGACGGGCACGGCTACCACCTCGGTTCGTAGCCGCTGGTCAGCGTCGGACCGGGCTCTCGCCACGCCGGCTCGCGGTCATATCGGGTCCGGATCGCGTGCCGGCGCAGGTGGCGGAACACCGGGCCGAAGGTGAAGCGCGTCGCGTTGGCGGCCACGAGTCCGAGCGGGCTGGGCGCCATGAACGGCATGAACTTGTCCGGAAAGCCGGGCATGGTGCAGGCGATGCAGATGCCCCCCACGTTAGGGCAGCCGCCGACGCCGCCCACCCAGCCGCGGATCGGGACGTTGCAGATCGCCACCGGGCCCTTGCAGCCCAGCTTGACCAGGCAGCCGCGGCTGTCGGCCGGCGTGCGCGCGTGCTCTCCCTGCTCGGCGAAGCCGGCCCGCCCACAGCCCTGCTGGACCGTCCGCGCGAACAGCCAGCGCGGCCGGCCCTGCGCGTCGAGATCGAGCATCGGGGCTCGCCCGGTCAGGCACAGGGCGACGTGGACGAGCGTCTCGGTGATGTTGTCGGGTTGCACGGGGCACCCCGGGAGGTTGACCAGCGGGAGCTTGCGCTGCGAGGTCCACGCCGGCCCGAGGTAGTCGCGCAGGCCCATGGCGCCGGTGGGGTTGTTGCGCATGGCCGGGATTCCGCCGTAGGCGGCGCAGGTGCCCAGCGCGATGACCGCCCCGGCGTGCGGCGCCAGCCGATCGATCCAGCGTGCGGTGGTGATCGGCTCGCCGCTGGTCGGGTCGGCGCCAAACGCGGCCCAATAGCCTTCGTCACTGATCTGCTCGTTGGGAACCGCGCCCTCCACCACCAGGATGAACGGCTCGAGCCGCCCGGTGGCAGCCTCGAACCAGGGCCGCATGAAGTCCCGGCCGGTCTCGTAGGCGAACATCGAGTTGTGGATGAGGAGGGGCGGCATACCCGGGAAGGCGCCGCGCTGGAGATCCTCCAGGCTCGGATTGGTGGCGGCGGTCATCGCCACCGACTCGCCGTCGCAGCCCAGGCCGCTGGTCATCCACAGGACACGGAGGGGACGAACCGCGCCGTGCCGGTCAGCCGGCACGCCGGTCGCCCGAGGCTGCGCGCGCCGACAGGGAGCCGTGGCGCTCGAGCAGTGCCTCGAGCTGGTACTCGAGGGTGCCGTGCAGATGCAGGTCGTCCGTGTTCCCGCTGATGAGTCCAGCCTGACCCAGTCGCTTGAGCGCGTGCGAGATCGAGGGTCGCTCGGCGGCGACCAGCTGGCCGAGCAGGCGGTGGGTGAGCGGCAGGCACAGGCGCACCGACGCGGGCTCGACCCGTCCCCAGCGCGCGGCCAGGTGCCACAGGAGCAGGACCAGACGCACTTCCAGCCGAGGCTGGGAGGTGATGGCGCGCAGGACGTCGAGCTCGGCGTTCCGGCGGCAGGCGCGGCTGACCAGAGCGCGGACCACCTGCGGGAAGGGGTGGACGCGATCGACGAAGGCCTCGTCGAGCAGCGCGAAGCGCGTGGGACGCAGCGCCCGCCACCGGCAGCTTCGCTCCAGCAGCTCGTCGGTGGGCAGGCTGGGCGCCTGGAGAAGATCCCCGGCGCCGAGCAGCTCGGCGGCCACCCGGTCGCCCGTGCGGGTCTCGAAGGCGACGAGCCCGTCGAGAACGAACAGTCCCGGGCCGTGGCTGGCGATGTCGAACCATCCGGACAGGTCGCAGTCGCCCACGCCCACCTGCAGCACCCGGGCGGTGGCGAGCTGGCGGACGGCGATCCGTCCGCGGACGTCGAACTCCTCGGCGAGCTCGTCATCGGCGTCGAGGAGGTAGGTATAGAGGGCAGATGGCTCGGCTCGCCGGGGCACGAGCCCGGGCCGGCCGGCCCATTGCCGCGGCCCGAGGGGGACGCTCCCTCCGTCTCTCACAGTCACGACAAACCCTCTCCAACGGCCGCGTCGACGTCGGCAAGAACGGTCAGTCTATGCCCATCCGCGCCCGGGTTGGAAGGGGTGTGTCCGCTTACCGCCCTGGGGTGTAACCCCAGTTACCCGGGTTCGGCCCGTGCGGTGTGGCGGTGGTAGAACGGGCCCGTGTGCCTGGCGATTCCCGGTCAAGTCCTCGAGATCGTCGACGAGACCAACCGGTTGGCCAAGGTTGATGTCGCCGGCGTACGGCGCAACGTCAACGTCGGCCTGCTCGACGATGACGACGGCGGCGTCGACCCCGGCGACTGGGTGCTCATTCACGTCGGCTTTGCCATCTCCAAGGTGGACGAGGAGGAGGCGCGGGCCACGCGCGACCTGCTCGTGCGGATGGGGGCTGACTACGAGCAGGAGCTCGAAGAGCTGAAGGCCAGCGTGATCGAGTGAGCGTCGACTGCGGCTCGCACCACTGCATCACCTGCGGCGACGACGGCGTGCCGATGACGGTGCTGCGCGTCGACGACGCGCGGGCGCTGGCGCTGTGCGCGGCCCAGGACGGGAGTCACACCACTGTGGAGATCACTCTGGTCGCTCCCGTCGCCAAGGGCGACAACGTTCTCGTGCACGCCGGCACCGCGCTGACGCGCCTGGAGACGGCGCCGCCCCGGGGAGCGGCCGCGTGAGGTTCGTCGACGAGTTCCGCGACGCCGAGCTGGGCCGCGTCGTCGCCGGCCAGATCCTCTCGCTGGTGGAGCCTGGCCGGCACTACAAGTTCATGGAGGTGTGCGGCGGTCACACCCACTCGATCTACAAGTACGGGGTCGACGATCTCCTCCCCGCCAACGTGGAGCTCGTCCATGGGCCGGGATGCCCGGTGTGCGTCATTCCGATGGGCCGCGTCGACGACGGGATCAGCATCGCCCATCGCGACGGCGTCATCTTCACGTGCTTCGGCGACATGATGCGGGTCCCGGGATCGAACGGGAGCCTCCTCGACGCCAAGGCCGCCGGCGCCGACATCCGCATGGTGTACTCGCCCCTGGACGCGCTGCGCATCGCCAAGCAGCATCCCGACCGTGAGGTCGTGTTCTTCGCCATCGGCTTCGAGACGACCGCGCCCTCGACCGCGCTCACGCTCAAGCGCGCCAAGGCCGAGGGCCTGCGCAATTTCAGCGTCATGTGCAGCCACGTGACCATCGTCCCGCCGCTGCGGGCGCTGCTGGAGTCCCCGGACCTGCGGCTCGACGGCTTCATCGGCCCCGGCCACGTCTCCACCGTGGTCGGCGCACGACCCTTCGCGTTCATCCCCGCCGACTACGGCAGGCCCATCGTCATCGCCGGCTTCGAGCCGCTCGACATCCTCCAGGCGATCGAGATGATCCTGCGTCAGCTCGCCTCCGGCCGCTGTGAGGTGGAGAACCAGTACACGCGCGTGGTGCCCTATGAGGGCAATCTCCGCGCGCTCGAGGTGATGGCCGAGGTGTTCGAGCTGCGCCCGCACTTCGAGTGGCGGGGGCTGGGCTTCATCTCGCACAGCGGGCTCAGGCTGTCAGACGCCTACGCCGACCTCGACGCCGAGGTCCGCTTCAGCATCCCCGGCGTCCGGGTGGCGGACCCCAAGGCCTGCCAGTGCGGCGAGGTGCTCAAGGGCGTGATCAAGCCGTGGGAGTGCAAGGTCTTCGGTACCGCGTGTACGCCCGAACGGCCGATCGGCACGTGCATGGTCTCCTCTGAAGGTGCGTGCGCGGCCTACTACAACTTCGGGCGCTTCGCGCGGGAGCGCGAGGTGGTGTGATGGCCGATCGCGCGGCTGTCTCGGACCGGGAGCAGACGATCCTCCAGATCATCGAGACCGCCCGTGGCAAGCGGGCGAAGTTCCGCGACGCGCGGATCAACATGGCCCACGGCGCCGGGGGCAAGGCGACGCAGGGCCTCATCGAGGGCCTGCTCGCCCCCGCCTTTCACTCCGAGGCGCTCGACGAGATGGCCGATGCCGGCGCCGTGTCCGTCGACGGCGCCGAGCTGGCCATGACCACCGACGCCTATGTGGTCAAGCCGTTGCGCTTTCCCGGCGGCTCGATCGGCGAGCTGGCGGTCAACGGCACCGTCAACGACCTGGCCGTGGCCGGCGCCCGCCCGCTCGTGCTGAGCCTGTCGCTGATCCTCGAGGAGGGCCTGGCCGCCGAGGACCTGCGCGCGGAGGTCGACGCCATCGCTCGCGCCGCCGACGTCGCCGGGGTGACGATCGTCACCGGCGACACCAAGGTGGTGGAGCGCGGTCATGCGGACGGGATGTACATCTGCACGACCGGCATCGGACGGCGCGATCCGCGCGGCCGGCTGTCGCCCTCGGCGCTGCGGCCGGGCGATAGGGTCCTGCTCTCGGGGAGCATCGGCGAGCACGGCACGGCGATCATGCTGGCGCGCAACGAGTTCGAGCTCGACGCCGAGATCGAATCCGACACGCGGTCGCTGTGGCCGGTGGTCGACGCGCTGCTGGACGCCGCCGGCCCCGGGCTGCGCTGCCTGCGCGACGCGACGCGTGGCGGAGTCGCCTCCGTGCTCAACGAGCTGGCCCGCACCTCCTCGGTGGCGATGATCGTCCGTGAGGGAGCGGTGCCGGTCGTCCCCGAGGTGGCCGGCGCGGCGGAGATCCTGGGCATCGACCCCATGTACGTGGCCAACGAGGGCAAGCTGGTGGCGTTCGTGGCGCCGGAGGCGGCGGAGACCGCACTCACGGCGCTACGCGCCGTGCCCGGGTGCGAGGCGGCGGCGGAGATCGGCGAGGTGCGCACCGAGCCGCCGGGGATGGTGCTGGTGGAAACGAGCTTTGGCGGGCGGCGGGTGATGGATCAGCTGGTCGGCGACCCGCTGCCGCGGATCTGTTGAGCGATAGGAGACAGGATGGCGACACAGGCGAGCCCGTATGCGAAGCAGAAGGAGACCGAGGCCGTCACCGCACATGTGCTGTGGATGACGACGGGTCTGAGCTGCGAGGGCGATTCGGTGGCCATGACCTCGGCCACCAACCCGAGCCTGGAGGACATCATCCTGCAGGCGATCCCCGGCATGCCCAAGGTGGTGATACACAACCAGGTCGTCGACTACGCCGTGGGCCAGGACTACGCCCAGGCATGGTTTGACGCCGAGAACGGTGAGCTGGACCCGTTCGTGCTGGTCATCGAGGGCTCGCTGGGCAACGAGGAGATCAACGGGGAGGGCCACTGGACCGGCTTTGCCGTCAATCCGGCCAACGGCCAGCCGATCACCATGAACGAGTGGATGGACCGGCTGGCGCCCAAGGCCGCCGCCGTGGTCGCAGTCGGCACGTGCGCCACCTACGGCGGCATTCCCGCGATGCGCAACAACCCCACCGGCGCGATGGGCGTCCCCGACTACCTGGGGTGGAGCTGGCGGTCCAAGGCAGGCCTCCCGGTCGTGTGCATCCCCGGGTGCCCCGCGCAGCCCGACAACATGACCGAGACGCTGCTCTACCTCGCGCTCCATCTCGCGGGCCTCGCCCCCGCCCCCGAGCTCGACGAGGCGCTGCGGCCCAAGTGGCTGTTCGGGCGTACCGTGCGCGAGAGCTGCAACCGCGCCGGCTTCGCCGAGCAGGGCGATTTCGCCACCGAGTACGGCTCAGACCACCGGTGCCTGGTCAAGCTGGGCTGCAAGGGACCGGTGGTCAAATGCAACGTGCCCGTCCGCGGGTGGGTCAACGGCGTCGGCGGCTGTCCCAACGTCGGCGGCATCTGCATGGCGTGCACCATGCCCGGCTTCCCCGACAAGTACATGCCCTTCATGGACGAGGACAAGTGGGGCGGGGTGGCCGCCGACATCATGAAGTTCTCCTACGGGCCGATCGTGCGGTTCTTCCGCCACCGCCACATCAAGAACAACTTCGACGTCGAGCCCGAATGGCGGCGCCGCGGCAGCACCCTGACCACCGGCTACCAGAAGCGCTGGTGACACCCCCCACGCACTGGCAGTGACTGCGGCGCGGCAAAAACGAGGAGAGACAACATGGCCGTTGAGACAGGGCAGAAAGTCGTCGTCAAGGAGATGTCGTGGGACCCGATCACCCGGATCGTGGGCAGCCTGGGCATCCACACCGAGATCGACTTCACCAACCGGCAGGTGCTCAAGTGCTACAGCACGTCGATGATCTTCCGTGGGTTCGACATCTTCATGAAGGGGATCGATCCTCGCGACGCGCACTTCATCACCAGCCGGATCTGCGGCATCTGCGGTGACAACCATTGCACCTGCTCGTGCTTGAACCAGAACATGGCCTACGGCGTCAAGCCCCCCAAACTGGGTGACCTCGCGTTCAACCTGGCCGAGACCGCCGACTACATCTTCGACCACGCCATCTTCAACGACTGCATGGCGAATGTGGACTTCTGCGAGCAGATGGTCAAGGAGACCAACCCGACACTGCTGGCCAAGGCCGAGAACACCCCCGCGCCCGGCCAGGACATCCACGGCTACAAGACCATCGCCGACATCATGCGTGCGCTGAATCCGTTCACCGGCGAGTTCTACCTGGAGACGCTGCACGTCGCCCGCTACACGCGTGAGATGTACTGCCTGTTCGGCGGTCGCCACACCCACCCGTCGACGATCATGCCCGGCGGCTGCAGCGCCGACATCACCCATCAGACCTGCACGGATTACTACGTGCGGCTGATGCGCTACTTCGACTACGTCAAGCGCAGCGTCCCCATGCATGACGATCTCTACGACTTCTTCCTGCAGGAGCTGCCCGGTTACGACATGGTCGGCTACCGGGAGACCAACCTCGTCAACTGGGGCTCGTTCGACGACCCCGATTACGTCGACTATGACTATCGCAACATGACTGAGTGGGGCCGCAAGCGCTACATCACCCCCGGGGTGGCCATCGGCGGTGAGCTGATTTCGACCGACCTGGTGGAGATCAATCTGATGATCCGCATCCTGCTCGGCTCCTCGTACTTCGACTCCTGGGAGGACGAGCCGACGTTCGTCACCCACGATCCGCTCGGCAATCCCGTCGACAAGAACCACCCGTGGAACAAGGTCACCCTCCCGCGCCCGCAGAAGCGCGACTTCGCCGACAAGTACACCTGGGTGGTGTCGCCCCGCATCTATGACAAGCGCACCGACACGCACGTCTGCTGCGACACCGGCGGCGGCCCCTTCGCGCGCCAGTGGTGCACCGCCAAGGCGGGACTGGTGGACTTCGGCTACGCCAAGGCGACGGGCGACTCGATCCAGATGGTGCTCCCCCGCTCGCCCAACATGCCCGAGATGGAGCTCGAGTGGAGGGTGCCCGAGAAGTCCAACGCGATCGAGCGTGACCGGGCCCGCACCTACCATCAGGCCTACAGCGCGCTCATCGCCCTGCACTGCCTGGAGCGGGCCATGAAGGAGGTCCAGGCGGGACGGACCAAGAGCTGGAACAGCTTCAAGGTTCCCGAGAGCGCGGTCAGCTGCGGCTTCCACGAGGCCGCCCGCGGCGTGCTCTCGCACCACATGGTCATCCGCGAGGGCAAGATCGCCAACTACCAGCCCTACCCGCCCACGCCGTGGAATGCCAGCCCGCGCGATGTCTACGGGACCCCGGGACCCTACGAGGACGCGGTGCAGAACACGCCGATCTTCGAGGAGAACGGCCCGGAGAACTTCAAGGGCGTGGACATCATGCGGGCCGTGCGCTCCTTCGACCCATGCCTGCCATGCGGAGTGCACATGTACACGGGCGGCGGCAAGGTGCGCAAGGTCATGCACACCCCGACCGCGATGGCCTAGACATGGACGCCGCCCCTGTACGCGGGCCGGAGATCGCCGATCCAGAGCAGCTCGTCGCGCGCGTCCAGGACCTTCAGGAGCGCCTGGACTCCATCGACGACGCCGTCACCCGCGACCTGGCCGACCAGCTGGTGGCGGCCATCGTCCAGATGTACGGGGCCGGCCTGGAGCGGATCGTGGACCTCCTGGCCGACGGCGGAACCGAGGGGCGGCGGATCGCCGAGGCCCTCGCCGAGGACGAGCTGGTGGCCACCTTGCTGCTCATCCATGACCTGCACCCGGTGCCGCTGGAGGATCGCGTGGCGGCGGCGCTTGACTCGGTGCGGCCCTACATGGAATCCCATGGCGGCAACGTCGAGCTGCTGTCGCTGCGGGAGGGGGTCGCCACCATCCATCTGCGCGGCAGCTGCTCGGATTGTGCCGCCTCGGCGGTGACACTGGAGCTGGCCATCAAGCAGGCCCTCGAGGAGGCGGCGCCCGATCTCGAAGCCCTGGAGGTGCTCGGCGTCGCTCCGCAGACGGCCGGGGGGCCCGGACTGCCGATGGTGAGCGGCAATACCTCGCCCGGGCCCACCGGCATGGAGCTTCCCGTCATGATGGCCGGGTCGCCACCGTCCGAGTTCACCCAGCCGGGGTGGGTGGAGGTGCAGTCGGTGGCCGGACTGGCCGACGGGGCGCTGACCGCCGTCAGCGTGGCCGGATCCGATCTGGTGGTGGCCAACGTGGACGGCACGCTGCTGGCCTACCGCGATCGCTGCGCCAGCTGCGGCGCGGCGCTTCATGGCGGCCTGCTCTCCGGCGGCGCTCTCGCCTGCCCCGCCTGCGAGCGCTCCTTCTTTCTACCGCGTGCCGGGCGCTCGCTGGATGACGAGCACGTGCAGCTCGAGCCGGTCCCGCTGTTGCGCGACGAGGGGCGAGTCAAGGTCGCCCTCCCCCAGTGAGCACCCGGCGCCCGCTGGCGGATGCGGTGGCGGCCCGCCGCCGGGCCGGCCTCGTGGCGGGGCTGCGCGGGCTCTCGCAACCGCGCACGCCGCCGGCCCCCTTCGGACCTCCCACCGGCCCCGGCACCGCAGCCTGTGAGCTGTGCGGCCTGGGCATCGCCGAGGATCACCGCCATCTCCTCCATCTCGCAGAGCGGCGGATCGTCTGCGCCTGCGAGGCGTGCTGGGCGATGCGCTCGGGCGAGGGCGACTACCGCCCCACCGGCAACCGGACGCTGTGGCTGGCCGGCTTGGAGGTGCCCGACGATCTGTGGGCGACGTTCCAGATCCCGATCGGGCTGGCCTTCTTCATGGAATCGACGGTGACCGGCTGCATCGTGGCCATGTACCCCAGCCCTGGCGGCGCCACCGAGAGCGAGCTGCACTTCGAGTCCTGGAGCCGGATGCGCACGCTGAACCCGGTGCTGGAGGGGCTCGAGCCCGACATCGAGGGGCTCATCGCCAACCGCCTCTCGGATCCTCCGATCTATGTCATCGCACCGATCGACCGCTGCTACGAGCTGACGGGGACGATCAAGGCGGCCTGGACGGGGATCTCGGGCGGCCCGGAAGTGCAGCCGGCCGTCGACCGTTTCTTCGCGAACCTCCGGGCCGAGGCGGGCGCATGACGGATGTCGCCCCCACCCGCGCCGCGTCAGAGGCCGCCGCCCCCCCCGCGGAGCCCCCCGACGTCCGGTTCAGCGTCCTGGGCGTGCGACCGGTCAAGTACGCGGCGGCGCCCATGCTGGCCCTGGACGTGCAGATCAGCGAGACAACCGGGCGCGAGGTCTACATGCTGGCGCTGACGGTCCAGCTCATGATCGAGCCCGCGCGCCGCGCCTACGATGGGGCGACGCACGAGCGGCTGCTGGAGCTGTTCGGCGCTCCCGAGCGCTGGGCGGTCACCACGCGCAGCCTGGTGTGGGCGCAGCTCGACGTCGTCGTCCCGGCGTTCACCGGCACGACCACGGTGACGGTGCCGGTCGCCTGCCACTACGACCTCGAGCTCGCGGCCGCCAAGTACCTGCACTCGCTGCCCGACGGCGAGGCCCCGCTCGCGCTGCACTTCAACGGCATGGTCTACTACCCGCGCGACGACGGCGGCCTTCAGATCGTGCTGCTGCCCTGGAGCAACTCCATCGGATTTCGCATGCCCGTGCGGGTGTGGCAGGAGACGATCGAGCACTACTACCCCGGCACCGCCTGGGTCGGGCTCCGCTCCGAGACGCTCGAGGCGCTGCAGCACGCCAAGCTCGAGCGGGGGCTGGCGACGCTCGATGCGACGGTGTTGGCGCTGCTGGAAGACGGCCGCGATGGCTGACCGCCTCGAGGAGCTGCTCGAGTCGTTGCTGTGGGAGGGCTATGCGCTCTACCCCTACACCCCGGGCGCCACGAAGAACGCCACGCCCACCCCGTTCGGCATCGTCTACCCGCCGGCCTACGCAGCCACCCTCACGAGCACCTTCGACCACCTGGAGCTGCGGTGCGTGGTGCAGGCGCCGCCCGACGCGGTGCTGAGCGCCGAGCTCAGGTTCCTGGAGGCGTCGGGCGACCGCCACCAGGCACGGGCGCAGCGTGTCGAGCTGCCTGGAGCGATGGCCGGCGCGCTGAGCGGGCGCCCGGCCGGTAAGGCCGCATCCGTGGGAGCGCTGACGGTGGAGATGTCACTCGAGACCGTGCCGCAGCCGGCTGACGACGAGTACGAGGTGGTGCTGCGGGTGCACAATCGCACCCTGGTGTCCTCGGGGCTGGACCGCGCCGGCGCGCTGCGGCGCTCGCTCATCTCCACGCATCCGGTGCTCCGGGTGGCGGGCGGCCGGTTCGCGTCCGCCCTGGAACGGCCCTGCGCCTCGGTGAACACCTTCCCCGTCCTGGCCGCAGAGGCCGACGACGTCATGCTGGGCGCGGCCATCGTGCTCCCCGACCATCCCCGCCTCGCGCCCGAGAGCCTCGGCGGCCTGTTTGACTCGACCGAGATCGAGGAGGCCCTGCTCCTGCACGTGCGCACCCTGTCAGACGGCGAGCGGGCCGAGATCGAGCGACAGGATCCCGCGGTGCGCGAGATGATCGCCCGGGCGCAGCGCGCCACGCCCGAGGACATCGTGTCCCTCCATGGCCGGGTGCAGCTGCGCGACCCGGTGACCACGGAGCCGCCCAGCGAACCACCCGGCCTGGCCGACCCGCGCGCCGGTGACGCCGTGCTCGATGTCGGTGGTCGGACGTTTCGCCGCGGCGGCAAGGTGGTGATCCGCCCGGGACCCGAGGCCGACATCCAGGCGCGGATGCTCGACGGCCGCACGGCCACGATCGAGCGGATCTTCACCGACTACGACGGCAGGGCCCACCTGGGGCTGACAATCGACGACGATCCGGGTCAGGAGCTGATGCGGGAGACCGGCCGCTTCCTGTACTTCTTCGCCCCGGAGGTGGAGGTGGTGGAGCCATGACGGAAGAGGGCCTGCGCAGCATCCTGATCGCCGGCGTCGGCAACGCCTGGCTGCGCGACGACGGCTTCGGCGGCGAGGTGGCCCGCCGCCTGTCGTCGGTGCCGCTGCCCACCGGCGTGTCGGTGATGGACGCCGGCACGGGCGGCCTGGACCTCGCCTACGAGGTCATGCGCGGCTATGACGCGCTCGTCATCCTCGATGTGTCGCCGCAGGGTGGCGCCCCCGGAACGCTCTACGTCATGGAGCCCGACGAGGAGGCCGTCCCGGGCGGGATCGAGGACGGCGACGTGATCAATCCTCACGCCATGGACCCGCAGACCATGCTGCGCTTCGTCAAGTCGGTGGGCGCCTGGCCCGGCAGGGTCGTCATCATCGCGTGCGAGCCCGAGGACGTCGCGGAGATGGGCTGGGGCCTGTCCGAGCGGGTCCGAGAGGCCGTAGACCGCGCGGTGGCCCTCGTCCTGGAGATCGTGGAGGAGCTCCGCGCCGGGCGGCTGGGGCCGGTTTCGGCGCCGGCGGAGTGAGGAGTGCACGAGCTGTCGCTCAGCAGCGCGATCGTCAACACCGTGGCCAAGCATGCCCGGGGCCGGCGGGTGACCGTCGTCAACCTGCGTGTCGGCCGCCTGCGCCAGGTCATCCCCGACACGCTGGAGTTCTACTTCGAGTTCGTCGCGCGGGGCAGCGTGTGCGACGGGGCACGTCTCGAGCAGGAGGTGGTCCCGGCGCGACTGCGCTGCAACGTGTGCGAGCACGAGTGGGCGATCGAGATCCCGGCCTTTCGCTGCCCCGGGTGCGGCGGCAGCGAGGTCCAGATCGCCAGCGGCGACGAGTTCGAGGTGGAGTCAATCGAGGTCGAGGAGGCTGAATGCATCGCACCAAGGTGAGAGTGGTCGAAGAGGCGCTGGACGCCAACAACACCATCGCTGCCGCCAACCGGGCCGACTTCGATCGCGCCGGCGTCACCGTCGTCAACTTCATGAGCGCACCCGGCGCGGGCAAGACGACGCTGCTCGAGCGGGCGGTGAGCGACCTTCCCGGCGTGCGCGTCGGCGTGCTCGAGGGGGACGTCCAGGGCTCGATGGATGCCGACCGGCTGGCAAGCCTGCACGTGCCGGTGACCCAGATCAACACCGGCGCGGGCTTCGGCGGCGAGTGTCACCTGGACGCCAACATGGTCCGCTCGGCCCTCCCCTCCGTCCCGCTCGACGACATCGACCTGCTCATCGTCGAGAACGTCGGCAACCTGGTGTGCCCGGCCGAGTTCCGGATCGGCGAGGACGCGCGCGTGATGGTGAGCGCGGTGACCGAGGGGGTCGACAAGCCGCTGAAGTACCCGCTCATGTACCGGGCGTGCGAGCTGGTCATCGTCAACAAGATCGACCTCCTTCCCCATCTCGAGGTCACCCTCGACCATCTCCTGTACAACATCGACCAGGTCCACCCCGACGTGGAGACGATCGTGGCCAGCGCCACCACCGGCGAGGGCATCGGCGCGTGGCGCGACTGGCTGGTCCGGGTGGCCACGCGCGCGGAGGTCGTGGCGGCCGGATGAGTGGCCCCGCCGCGCTCGCCGCCGACCCCGCCGCGCGCCTGGCGGCGCTGCTGGCGGCCCGGACCGACACCAACGCGCGGTTCTTTACGGCCGAGGCCGAGCGTCTGGCGCGGCTGTGTCACCTGATGGCCGAGCGCTTCGCGCGCGGGGGGCGGCTGGTGGCGTTCGGCCGTTCGCCGGCGGCGCGCTCGGATGCGCGACACGTCGCCGTGGAGTTCGTGCACCCGGTGATCGTGGGCAAGCGCGCCCTGCCCGCCATCGGCCTGGCGGGCGAGGGTGGAGATCTCGCCGTCCAGGTGGCCCTGCTCGCGCGGCCCGACGACATCGCCATGGCCTTCGAGGCGGGGGCGTCCGACGGTGAGGCGGCCGCCGCCCTCCAGGCGGCCCGGGAGCGCGGCTGCCTGACCATCGCCTTCGCTGCGGCCGGCGCCGAGTGGGAGTTCACGCCCCCCACGCCCGACCCCGATGTCGCGCAGGAGCTGGTCGAGACGCTCTACCACGTGCTCTGGGAGCTCGTGCACGTCTTCTTCGAGCATCGCGGCCTGCTGAGCGGCCGTTCCGCGCGACGCACGCACGACGCCGGCGCGTCGAGCTTCCTCTACCCCTTCCTGGACGAGCGCGAGGACCAGCTCGAGCCCGTCGTGGACGACGTCCGGCGCTCGGTGCTGGCCAAGGCCGCGCAGATCGGCGAGCTGCGCGCACAGACGCTGACGGAGAACGCGATGGTGCTCGGCGAGGCCGCCGCGGGACTCCGGGGGGTGTTCGGGCACGGCGGCAAGCTGCTGGCGCTGGGCAACGGCGGCTCGGCCACCGACGCGATGGACGCCGTCGCCGACTTCCGGGCGGCGGGCAGGCCCGCCGTCGACCTCACCGAGGATCCGGCGATCATCACCGCGATCGCCAACGACATCGGGACCGAGGCGATCTTCAGCCGCCAGGTCATCGCCTACGGGGCCCCCGGCGACGCGGTTCTGACGCTCTCGACCTCGGGCAACTCGGCAAACGTCATCGCGGCGCTGGACGAGGCGCGCCGCCGGGAGCTGGTCACCATCGCGCTGGTCGGCTACGACGGCGGCCGTGTCGCCGCCGAGAGGCTGGCCGACCATGTGGTGGTCACGCGCTCGGAGCACATCCCGCGCATCCAGGAGGCGCAGGCGAGCGCGTATCACGCGCTGCGGGAGCTCGTGGGATGAGCACCGGCGCGCCGCCCCGGGACCGGCGGCGGGCACGTGTGCGAGTCCACGGCACCGTCCAGGGCGTCGGCTTCCGTCCCTACGTGTTCCGGTTGGCCGGAGAGCTGAGCCTGGGCGGGTTCGTCCTCAACGATGCTCACGGAGTGGTCGCGGAGGTCGAGGGCGCCGGCGACGCCGTGGAGGCATTCCTTGCGCGCCTCGGCTGCGAGGCGCCCCCGCTCGCCGTGCTCGAGCGCGTGGTGTGCGAGGAGCGCGCTCCATGCGGCGAGAGCGCATTCGCGATCCGCCCCAGCCCGCGGGGGGAGACGCCCGATGCCCCCGTGACGCCCGACACCGCGGTCTGCGACGACTGCCTGCGCGAGCTGCGCGACCCCGGCGACCGCCGGTTCCGCTACCCGTTCATCAACTGCACCAACTGCGGACCCCGCTTTACGATCGTCCGCGGGATCCCCTACGACCGCCCGCTGACCACCATGGCCGGATTCGGCATGTGCGACGCCTGCCACGCCGAGTACGCGGATCCGACCAACCGGCGCTTCCACGCCCAGCCCAACGCGTGCCCGGCGTGCGGGCCGTCGGTGTCGCTGCTCGAGCCCGGCGGGTGCCCGGTCGCCTCGACGGGCACCACCGATGTGGTGGCCCACGCCGCAGCGGCCGTGCGCGGAGGCGCGATCGTCGCCGTCAAGGGCGTCGGCGGCTATCACCTGGCCTGCCGGGCCGACGACGAACGCGCGGTGGCGGCGCTGCGCGCGCGAAAGCACCGCGAGGACAAGCCCTTTGCCCTGATGGCGGCGTCGATCGCGGCGGCCCGATCGCTGGTGGTCCTGGGCGAGCCCGAGGCGGAGCTGCTGGGGGCAGCGCAGCGTCCGATCGTGCTCGCCGTGCGCCGACCGGGGGTCGCGGTGGCCGCCGCGGTCGCTCCCGGCACGCCGGAGCTGGGCGTGATGTTGCCCTACTCCCCGCTGCACCACCTCCTGCTGGCCGACGCCGGCGTCGCGCTGGTGATGACGAGCGGCAACGTCTCGGACGAGCCGATCGCCTACCGCGACGACGACGCCCGCGCGCGCCTGGCCGGCATCGCGGACCTCTTCCTGGCGCACGATCGGCCCATCGAGACGCGGACCGACGACAGCGTCGTGCGCGTCGCCACGGTGGCCGGGCGGCGCCGCGCGACCTTCCTGCGCCGGTCGCGCGGCTATGTCCCGGCCGGGCTGGCACTCCCGGCGAGCGGCACGTCGCGGCCGCTGCTGGCCTGCGGCGCGGAGCTCAAGAGCACATTCTGCGTGGCCAAGGGGGGTCGAGCCTGGGTGAGCCACCACATCGGAGATCTCGAGAACTACGAGACCCTGTGTTCGTTCACTGACGGGATCGATCACTTCCAGCGGCTGTTCGCGATCGCGCCCGAGGTGGTCGCCCACGACCTGCACCCGGAGTACCTGTCGACCAAGTACGCGCTGGAGCGCGACGGCGTGCAGCTCGTCGGCGTCCAGCACCACCATGCCCATCTGGCCGCCTGCCTGGCCGAGCACGGAGAGACCGACGCCGCGGTGGGAGCCATCTTCGACGGCACGGGCTACGGCACCGACGGCTCGGTGTGGGGCGGGGAGTTCCTCGTCGGCGATCTGCGGACCTTCAAGCGGGCCGGAACGCTGGTGGCGGTGCCGATGCCCGGTGGGGCGGCGGCGATCCGTCAGCCGTGGCGGATGGCGTGCGCGTGGCTCTGGGCCGCGCACGGTGGCCCGCCGGATCTGCCGGCATCACTGCGCGGGCTGGTCGCGCCGCGTGCCTGGAGGCAGGTCGGGCAACTCGTCCAGAGCGGCGCCATGTCGCCGCCCACGACGAGCATGGGGCGCCTGTTTGACGCCGTGGCCGCCCTGAGCGGGATCCGCGCCGAGGTGACCTTCGAGGGCCAGGCCGCAATCGAGCTCGAAGCGGCGTGCGATGACTGTGACTCCGGCACCTATCCCCTGCCGGTCAGCGACATTGGCGGCATGGCCGTCATCGATCCGCGGCCGGCGATCCAGGCGGTCGCCCGTGACGCCGGGGCGCGCGTCGCGCCGGGCGTGATCGCCGCCCGCTTCCACCGCGGGGTGGCGCGGGCCACCGTGACGGTGTGCGAGCGGCTGGCCGCCGCCAACGGCGTCGATCGTATCGTGCTGTCGGGTGGCGTCTTTCAGAACCGCCGCCTCCTCGAGTCGGTCTCGGCGGGACTGGACTGCGCTGGCCTGCGGGTGCTCGTGCCCGAGCGCCTGCCGGTCAACGACGGCGGGATCGCCTACGGTCAGGCGGCGGTCGCCGCCGCGCTGCAGGAGACGCGATGACCGCCCCTCTCACCGACATCCTGGCCCAGCCCGTGTTCATCGGCGGCGCCCATCGGGTGTTCGGGTCGCTCACCGCCGCCGACGCGCGCGCTCATGCCGACGAGCTGCGCGCCGCGGTCGGCTGGGGCCCCACGGCACGGGTGGCGCCGGTCGCGCAGGCGTGGCGAGAGCTGTCGCTGGCCATCGACCGGGCCGGCGCGGGCGTCGTGGCCGACCTTGCGCCCGAGGTCCTGGTGGAGCTGGCGCCGCGGCTGTGGGTGACGCTGCCCGGCTGATCAGGGCACCCGGGGCCAACCGGGTACGCTGGCGCCGATGAGGCGCGCCTGAATGCCTGACCCCGTGCCTCACCGGCCGCTTGGCGGGTCACCGCTGCACGTGTCGCGCATCGCGCTGGGTTCGTGGCGCACCTTCGAGCGCATGGACCGCGCCGACGCCGAGCGGGTGCTCGACCACGCCCTGCGTGCCGGCATCGACTTCCTCGATGACGCCCGTTACGACGACGAGACCGGGCGGGCGCCGGTGGCCACCGGCTACTCCGAGGTCCTCTTCGGGGAGCTGTTTCGCGCCGTCGGCGCCAAGCGCGACGCGGTCGCGGTGTCCAACAAGCTGTGGTGGGAGTTCTGGCCCGAGCAGGACGCCGTCGCCGAGCTGGAGGGCTCGCTCGAGCGCATGGGCTTTGCGCGGCTCGACCTCCTCTACTCCTCGACTCTTCCCGACGCGGTCCCGGTGGCCGTGGCGGTCGAGCAGATCGCGGCCGTGCTGGCCACCGGGCGCGTCACGGCGTGGAGCGTGGTCAACTGGAGCGCCGCCGCCATCGCGCAGGCCGCCGACGAGGCCCGGCGACACGGAATCCCTGAGCCGTGCGCCGCCCAGCTTCCCTACAGCCTGGCCCGCCTGGACTGGGTGGAGGATCCTGCCATGGAGGCGGCGCTCGAGACGGCCGGAGCGTCGCTCGTGCCGTCTGCGTCGCTCGCCGGCGGCGCGCTGACCGGCAAGTACGCCGACGGCGGCCAGGGACGTCTGAGCTCCGAGCTCGACAGCCTCCGCCACCGCCGCGACCTCGAGCTGGGCGCCGCCCTGCGCGAACCCGCGCGCCGGCTGCAGACCAGCCCCGCGGCGCTGGCCATCGCCTACACGCTCCTGCATCCCCGCACCGCCGCCACCCTGATCGGCGCCACCACCCCGAAGCAGATCGACGTCGCGCTGGAGGCCGTGTCGCTGGCCGAGCGCCTCACCGCCGCAGACGTGGCGGAGCTCCGCGCACTGGCTGACCGGGCCTGACAAGAGGCTTCTCATGCCCCGGTTATTGGGGTCTTAGACGGCCACCGCACACTGCACGGGTGATCGAGAGTCGGGCGAGGCCGGGCCGGCGCCGCCGGCTGCTTGCCGGAGGAACGGAGGGCAACGAGCGGCTCACCGTGCTGACGGGAGCGCTCCTCATCGTCCTGCTCGCCGCGCTGGGCGTGACCATCGTGCGCATCGGTCAGCTGATCTGGCTGCACCTCTTCCTCGGGCTGGTGCTGATCGGTCCGGTGGCGCTGAAGCTGGTCAGCACCGGCTACCGGTTCCTGCGCTACTACACCGCCAACCCGCCCTACCGGCGCAAGGGCCCTCCGGCGCCGGCGCTACGGGCGCTGGGACCCGTGCTGGTGGGCTTGACCGCCATCGTCTTCGTCACCGGGGTCGTGCTGCTCGCAATCGGCCCAGGGTCCTCGAGCCGCGACACGCTCGTACTGGTGCACAAGGTCAGCTTCATCGTCTGGATCGTGGTCACCGTGATCCACGTCCTGGGCCACCTACCCGAGATCGTGCGCTTCCACCAGATCTCGCGCTCGGCGCGGGCGGAGATCAACGCGCTGCGCGCACAGATCCCCGGCTTCGGGGGCCCGGCCGACCCGCCGCTCACCGACCCGATCCCCGGCGCCGGCGGCCGGTGGCTCTCCATCGGCGTGGCCACTGTGCTCGGCCTGGCGCTCGCGGGCGCGCTCATCCCGCAGTACGGGACCTGGACGCGCGCGGCGGCGCACCACCACCACGAGCGTCGCTAGCGGCCGCCCGCAGGCGCAGGGCCAGGGTCGGGCAGGCGCTGACCGTGCGGCGCGCCAGACCCTCGAGCGGCGCCGGGATCGGCGCCGGGTCCACCAGCGGGTAGCCCCACTCATCCAGGGTGATGCGCTCGGGCAGCAGCTCGGCGCACAGGCCATGCGCCTCGCACCGGATGGGATCGACGTCGATGTGGAAGCTCATGCGACGGCGGCGCGTTCGCGAGGTGTGAGGAGGATGGGACGCCGGGCGCAGGCATCACACGCGCCGTGGACCGCGTGATCGTCGAACTCGGTGGCGAACACGCGCAGGGCGCTGGTGACGAACGCCGCGGCCCCGTCCGGATGAGCACACGCGCCCCGGCCCGCGACGAGCTGTGACCAGCGCAGGATGTCGCTGAAGGCGTCGCGACCGCCGCGGCCCTCGCACACGTCGGCGAGCGTGTCGGCGATCGAGGCCAAGCCGTTGACGCAGGGGCCGCACTGCGAGGCGCTCTCGTCAGACATCCAGCCCGCGACCCGGGTGACCTCGGCGACCGGGCACGCGCTCTGAGGCAGGGCGACGATGATGCCGGCGCCCAGCGACGCGTCCAACGGTCGCAGCGAGCTGCGCGAGAGCCGCAGCGTGGTGGCGGCCGCGGCGTCGATCCAGGTCCCGGAGTAGCCGCCGAGCAGGAAGGCCCGGGCCGGCTCGGTCACGCCGCCCGCGGCGCGCACCAGGGAGGCGAGGTGTGACCCGTACTCGATCTCATAGACCCCGGGGGCGCGGACGCCGCCGCTCAGCGTGACGAGCGCGGAACCCGGCTCGTCGCCGGGGCCCAGGTCGCGGAACCACTCGGCCCCGTGGCGCGCGATGAGGGCGACGTGCGCCAATGTCTCCGCGTTGGACATCAGCGTTGGGCGGCGGCCGATGCCACGCTCGCTGATCCGCGGTGGCTGCGTCGTCGGACGGGGGATGCCCTTGTTGACGAAGTTGACGATCGCCGTCTCCTGCCCGGTGACATAGCCCGCGGGCACCACGACGATTCGCGGCTGCCCGGCGCGCCTCCGGGCCTCGGGGCGCTCGGCGGCGGCGCCGCGGATGACGGCCTCGGCGTCGCGCAGGCCCTCGTCCAGCGCGATCACGATCTCGCGGGCGCCCACCGTGTCGGCCATGGCGTAGGCCCCGTCGAGGACCAGGTGGGGCACCGCCTCGAGCAGCATGCGGTCCTTGACGCTCATGGGCTCCCCCTCGGTGGCGTTGACGACCACCACCGGCGTGCCCTTCGCGCGCGCAACGGCGTCGAGCTTGGCCGCGAGCGGAAAGCCACCTCCCCCGCGGCCCCGCAGGCCCGCTCGGGTCAGCTCGGCCACGAGGAGCGGGGGCAGCCCGGTGCGGGATCGGCGCGCGGTGTCGGGAAGCTCCCCGTGAGTCCGAAGGTGGGTGGCGTAGTCCATCGTGTCGGCGCCGACGCCGAGGAGGAGGCGTGGCAGGCTCACGCGTGCCTCCCACGAGCCGAGCCATGCGCCAGCGCCGACGGGGGGGTGCCGGCCCGACGGGCCCAGTCCTTCCCCAGCGGTCCGCCGGGCAGCCATACCAGCAGGCCCAGGGCGAACCCGCCGGCCATCCCGAGCGCCCCGATCCGTATCCGGGCGTTCCCGGGCCAGCCGATCATCGCCCGGGCGCCCACGGCCAGCAGGACGGCGACGATGCATGCGACGGTGATGGCCTGGAGCCACGTCTGATGGATGTCGCTGCCGGTGCCGAAGCCGTGAACGACCGCGATGGGCCACGCCGCGTAGGCGAGCCAGTGGATGCCACGCCAGGCGGAGTGGCCCATCCTCGCCCTGACCAGGCTGGTGATGGCCACCGCGAGCAGCAGATCGAAGGCCACGGCGCCCAGACCCAGCCACAGCGGCCGGTAGGAACCGATGAAGGGAATGACGGCATCGAGCAGCGAGATCGAGACGAAGCTGTCCAGAACGGCGGTGACGATGTGGATCCCCAGGAAGACCACGGCGAGCAGCGACGCCGTCCGGTGGATGCCGTCGACGACGAAGCGGGGCACGCCGGGCCCGCGCATCCGAGCGATGGCGGCGATGCCGATCACCACGCTGGCGGTGAGCAGGACGAGTGCGACGGCCCCGCTGGCCCGCGTGAGGTACCAGGAGATGCTCGGGCCGACGGTCACCGCGGCCAATCCCCCCGGGCGTGAACGGTTCCGTCAAGCGCGACGAGCCGGGCGGGGAGGCGGTGGCGGGCCAGCCACTCCGGCGCCTCCACGCCGAGCACCATCGCGGCCGTGGCGGCGATGTTGGCATCGGCGCAGGTCTCTGCGGCGACGCTGACGGTACGCCACGGCCCCCGCACGGGCAGGGCGCTGTCGGGATCGAGGATGTGATGCATGGGGCGGCCCGCGTGCCGCCAACGGCGCGTGGCGATGCTGGAGGTGGCCAGGGCGCCGGAGCGGATGCTCACCGTCTGGCCCGGCGCCTCGGGACCATCTCGATGATCGTCGGTGACGTGGATCGTCCAGCCGCCCGCGGGCGGCTCGCCGCACGTCGCGATGTCGCCGCCGAGGGCGACGAGCACCCCACCGCCGGCCGCCTCCTGAGCGCTGCGGGCCGCGCGATCGGCCGCCAGCGCCTTGGCCGTCGCGCCGAGATCGAGCGCCACGCCGCCCGGCACGCCGACCCGCGGCGGGTCGTCGGCGACCTCGATCTCCGGCCACCGTGAGGCGCGGCGCTCCTGCACGACGATCCGGACCTCGGCGCCGAGCGGCGCTTCGGTGGGAATGACGTCCAGCTCGCGCCAGTCACGGTCATAGCCGAGGCGGACGAGGGGCGCCCCCAGGGTCGGATCGACCGCCCCGTCGGACACCACGGCCGCCCGGATCCCCAGCCGGACCGCCTCGGCGAAGAGGGGACTCGTGCGCAACGTCCCGCCGCCGCGAGCGCTGAGCGCGTTGAGGCGGCTGAGCTCGGAATCCGGGCGGAAGCGACTGGCCGCCTCGTCGATGGCCGCGAGCTCGCCGCGCACAGCGGCGGTCACGGCGGGGTCGGGGGCTCCCGCATGACGAACGACCACAGTGGTGCCGAGCGCCTCCCAGGCCTCGGTCCACAGCTCAGCGGCGTGGGCCGCGGCCGCCGTCATCAAGAGCCGCCCGAGACCACCGGAGCCGGCGTCGGAGCGGGGGCCGGCGCTGCCGGCTGCGGCGCGCTGGTCGTGACCGCCGGCGTCGGCGCGGGCGCGGAGGTCGTGGCGGGCGCGGCGTGCGTGGTCGTCGTGGGCGGGTGAGCCGGCGCGCGCAGGGTGGCCCGAGCATGATGGCGCGCACGATGGCGGCGGTGGCGGGTGTGGCGGCGGCTCTCGCGCGGACTGGTGGCCGTGGCGGCGCGGGCCCCGGCCGCGCCGGTCGTCGCCGGGCGCTTGTGGCCGGGAAAGGCGTGGGCGGCCACGTCGGTGAGGAGGCCGGTGCCGGCGACCGCTGCCCCGATCAGAACTCGGTTCAGCGTCCTGAGGCGGCGAAGCCCGGCGTCGCGCCGGGCGGTCGATGCGCGCGTGGTGCGGCTCATGACGATTGACTCTGTCCAGTTTCGCTTAATCGGGAGTCATCCCTTGATGAGAACCTTCTTGACCCGGTTTGCAGGGGGAAAGGACTCGTATGATGAGCGCGTGGCCAACATCGTCCTGATCGAGGACGAGCCGGGCATCGTGGATTTCATCGACCGGGGCCTGAGCGCCCGGGGCTTCGAGGTCCGCTCCGCGCTCGACGGCGAGAACGGTCTCGAGCTGGCGCTCGCAGACCACGTCGACGTTGTCGTGCTCGATCTCATGCTGCCCGGCCGCAGTGGCATGGAGGTGCTCGCCGACCTCGCGGCGGAGCGGCCGGGGCTGCCGGTGATCGTGCTCACGGCCCGCGGTGAGGTCGAGGACCGCGTCGGGGGCCTCAACGCGGGTGCCGTCGACTATCTGGTCAAGCCGTTCGCCCTCGCCGAGCTGGAGGCGCGCATCCGCGCGCAGCTTCGCGCCGCCCGCCAGGCAGCGCCGACGGTCATGCGCCGCGGGGACCTGGAGATCAACCTGCTCACGCGCGAGGTGCGCAGCGGCGGCGAGCTCGTCCGGCTGACCAACACGGAGTTCGATCTTCTCGCCTACTTCATGAACCATCCCGGCCAGGTCCTCAACCGTCAGCAGATCCTCCGGGCGGTGTGGGGCTACGGGCACGACCCGGCGACGAACATCGTCGACGTGTACATCGGTTACCTCAGGCGCAAGCTGGCCATCGGCGGCCGTCCGGTGCCGATCGTGACCGTCCGCTCCCGCGGCTACCGCCTGGAGGAGGACACGGGATGATCGCCCGCACCAGCGTCCGGTGGCGTCTGGTGGCATGGGTGACGGGAGTGCTCCTGGCCGTCTCGGCGGTCACCTTCGGCGTCGTCTACGAGCAGACCGGCAACGAGCTGCGGGCGGAGATCGACCAGGATGTCGGCGGCGACATCGGCCAGCTGTCGCAGGCGGTCAAGAGCCTGCGGGCATCCTCGCCCGAGATGCTGCTGTCGCGGATGGGGACCTACCTGCGCGCGCAGCGGTTCAGCGCCACCTCATCGCTGCTCTTCGCGGCCATCCCCGGCCATGGCTCGACGAGCAATCCGCCCGAGCTGCTGGGCAGCACGCGCCCCGATGACGGCGAGACGGCGGCGGAGCAGGCCAAGGAGAACGTCATGTCGCGCGCGCTCCTCTTCGCCCCCACCCGGATCACGACGCAGCGGGCGCCTGATATCGGGGACGTGAGGATCGACGAGCGGGTCATACGCGTGGGCTCGTTCCGCGTCCGCGTCGGCGCCGGCGAGCCGCTGGCGGTCGTCACGAGGGCGCAGCGCAGCATCGAGCGGTCGTTCGTGATCGCGGGCGCGCTGGCGCTCGTGCTGGCTCTCATCGCCTCCTATCTCGCCGGCGCCTCGGTGTCGCTGCCGCTCCGGCGCCTGGCCCGGGTGGCGGCCCGCGTCGACGACGGCGATCTGGATCCCCGCATGGAGACCTCGCGGGGGGCCGCCGGCGAGATCCGGGTGCTCGCCGATTCGTTCAACCACATGCTCGACCGCCTGGCCGAGGCCTTCTCGGCCCAGCGCGAGTTCATCGCCGATGCCTCCCACGAGCTGCGCACCCCGCTGACGGTGA
This sequence comes from Solirubrobacteraceae bacterium, assembly GCA_036497165.1. Taxonomy (GTDB): domain Bacteria; phylum Actinomycetota; class Thermoleophilia; order Solirubrobacterales; family Solirubrobacteraceae; genus Palsa-465. The sequence continues at coordinate 5,668 of DASXJW010000133.1, read as the reverse complement.
TCGCGGGACAGCTGGAGGTCCTGGCGGCACAGGACCATCCCGGGCCGGAGGAGGTCCGCCGCGTCGAGCGCCTGGTCTCGGCCGAGATCGCGCGGACCTCGCGGCTCGTCGACGACATGCTGCTGCTGGCGCGATCCGAGCGCCACGACTTCCTGCAGTACCGCGAATTCGCGCTGAAGCCGTTCGTCAGCGAGCTGTGGCTCACCGCCCGCTTCGGCCAGGAGCGCGGCTTCGCGCTCGGCCCCATTCCCGACGCCATGCTGACCGCCGATCCGGACCGGCTGGCCCAGGCCCTGCGCAACCTCATCCGCAACGCGGTCGAGCACACCACCGCGCCCGACGGGCTGGTCCGCCTCGAGATCAGCCAGCGCCCCGGGGGCGTTGTCCGCTTCGTGGTCCTCGACGATGGCCCTGGCATCGAGGACGGGGAGCTCGAGCGGATCTTCGAACGCTTCCACCGCACCGATGACGACCGCAGCCGCAAGACAGGGGGCGCCGGCCTCGGCCTCGCCATCGTGCGCGCGATCGCGCGCGCCCACGGTGGAGAGGCGCGCGCGGTGCGCAGCGACACCGGCGCCCGGCTCGAGCTCGAGCTTCCACGGCTGCACGCGCGGCGGCCGGCCGCCGCAACCGAGGACCTCGACGCCGCCGGGGTCGGAGACGGTGACGTGGCCGGCCCGGCCCGAGCCGACCTGGTGGCGGCAAGAGGCCCGCGGCCGTCGCCGGCCGGCGGAGCTGCCCCGAGTGGCGCGCGTCCCGAGACGCGCTGAGCTACTCGCGACGCGTCTCGGGCGCGGTGGCGGCGTCGGGCGCGGTGGCGGCGTCGTTGCGGTGCACCACCGTCGGCTCCTCCTCGCGCGCGGCCACGGGATCGCCGTGCACGGGCTCGTGGCGGGCCACGGCGCCGTCAGCGGGCTCGTGGCGGGCCACGGCGCCATCATCGCCGTGGGCGACGGTGGCGTCGTCCTCGCTGGTGACCGCCGCGCGGTCGCGCTCCGCGACCGGCGCGGTCCCGGCCATCGCTGCCTGATCGGCGACGACCACCGTGCGACGGCGCCGCGGCACGAGCGTGTTGAACAGCAGGATGACCGCGCAGGCCCCCCAGCCCAGCTCGGTCCAGCCGTTGGTCGCGGCCATGCCGAGCACGTCGCCGCTGATGAGGCCGATGACCGCGGCGGCGCCGAGGGCGATGCCGACGATGAGGCTCATCGTCTTGGCCAGCAGGTGCTGGGCGGCTCCGAACAGCAGCAGGCCGCCGGCGACGGCGGTGAGCATCGCCGTCCACCCGTTGGCGGCGAACAGGCCGAAGATGTAGTCGCCGTCCTTGGTCGCCGTGCCGTTGGGGAAGTTGGAGAACGGCGGGAAGGTGCGGGCCTTGTACAGCAGGTAGAGCCCGACGGCGGTCAGGATCGTGCCAAGGATGAGCGCCGGCCCCCTGGCCAGGCTGATCCCCTTCTCGGTGCGGGTCGTGGTGGGCACCTCGCCCCGACCGGCGGGATACGCGGTGCGTCGTCCTGTGGGATTCACGGTAGCCATGCCCTAGCTGTACCTCTCCTCGTGGCCCACGAAACACGGCGGGCGCGATCCCCAGGCGCCACCGCATTACACCTTATATCGGTCTAAAGCCCCCAGCCTCGCCTGAGCGTGATCCACGATCGGCGCCGGGTAGTCACGGCCGATGCGGCAGCGGGCCCGCTCCTGGACCTCGGAGGGCATCGTCCATGGCGCGGCCAGATATCGGCGGGGGACATCGGCCAGCTCCGGCACATAGCGGCGCACGTAGGTCCCGTCGGCGTCGAAGCGCTCCTGCTGGCGCGCCGGGCTGAAGATGCGGCGGAACGCCGGCTGGGGATCGACGCCGACCGAGGCGATCCACTGCCAGTTGCCGTTGTTGGACGCCTCATCGCCGTCAAGGAGGAGGCGCATGAACCAGCGCTCCCCCCAGCGCCAGTCGATCCCGAGGTCCTTGGTCAAGAACGAGCCCACCAGCAACCTGGCGCGGTTGTGCATCCATCCCTCGCGGCGCAGCTGGCGCATCCCGGCGTCCACCGCCGGGTAGCCGGTGCGGCCCTCACACCACGCGGCGAAGCGCTTCTCGGCGCGGCTCCAGCGGATCGCGCCCCGGTAGCGCTTCTGGAACTCGGTGTGGGCGTTGGCGGGGAAGTGACCGAGCACGTGCGCGTAGAAGTCGCGCCAGCACAGCTGGCGGCGATAGGCCTCCGGCCCTCCTCCCGGGGAAAGGCGATGCTCGATCTCCCGGGGCGACAGACACCCGAAGTGCAGGTAGGGCGAGAGCCGGCTGACCGCGTCGCCGGCGAGCCGGTCGCGGCCCTCGTCGTAGCCGCGCACGGGGCCGTCGAGGAAGCGGCGCAGCGCGTCCCGCCCCGCCGCCTCACCCCCGGGGGCGGGCGCCTCGCATTCCTGCACGAGGCCGAGCTGGCCCAGGGTGGGCAGCCGCCCGGCGGCGGGCCGGGACGGAGGGCGCGGCAGGGACCGGGGCGCCTGAAGGACATCGCGCCGGGGCTGGCGGACCCAGTTGCGCGCGAACGGCGTGAACACGGTGTAGGGGTCGCCGCTCTGTGTCCGGATCGCGTCGAGGCGGTCCACGGCGAACAGGCCGGGGTGCACCTGGAAGCTCACCTCCGCGCCCAGCGCCGCCCGGACCTGCTCCTGACGGCGGCGGGCAAACGGTGAGACATCGGCGCTGCAGTGCAGCGCGCTCGCGCCCAGCTGAGCGGCCAGCGCCGGGAGCTCGCGCTGGGGCCGGCCGCGGCGCACGAAGAGCCGGCTGCCGCGCGTGCGCAGCTGCTCGTCGAGGTCCGCGAGGGACTCGAGCAGGAACTGCGTGCGCGGCCCGGAGGCATGGCGGCCCCCCAGCAACGCGTCGTCGAGGCAGAAGACCGGCACCACATCGTCGGCCGAATCCAGGGCCGCCCGCAGCGCCGGGTGGTCGTGCACCCGGAGGTCGCGGCGAAACCACACGATGGCGGTCATGCGGCCAGGAGCCGCGACACCGCCCGCTGCCGGTAGGCGAAGATACGGCCCAGGTCGCGGCCCACGAACAACCGGTGGGCGACATCGCCCAGCGGTCCCAGCGGGAGCGCGTAGTCGATCTCGTCGCCGACGATGGTGCCGGCGGCGTCGGCGAGGAACGTATGGCGGTGTTGCCACAGGCGGTAAGGCCCGCGCAGCTGGCGATCGACGAAGCTGTGGCCCGCGGTCCATTCCTCGATGCGGGAGGTCCAGTGCACGGGCACGCCGTGCAGGCGCAGGCGGTAGTCGATCAGCGTCCCCTCCGCCATCTCGACCGGCCCCGGCGCGAGCAGCTCAAAGCGCAGCCAGGGTGGCGTGATCCGCTCCAGGTTCTGGGCCTGGGCGAAGAAGTCGAAGACGACGGGCAGCGGCTGGTCGATGCGCTGCAGGCGCTCGAGTCGATGAACGCGCACCGGCCGCCTACTCGCTCAGGACGTCCTTGAGGGCGAGCTCGATCCCGGGGTGGCGGAAGGCGTAGCCGAGCTCGCGCAGTCGCACCGGGATGGCCCGCTGGCCCGTGGTCACGATCTCGGCCATCTCGCCATAGAGCAACCTGAGGGCCATCGCGGGCACGGGCAGCACGGCGGGCCGGCCCAGCGCGTGGCCGAGCGCATGCGACAGCTCGGCGTTGGTCACGGGTTCGGGCGCCGTGAGGTTCACGGGGCCCGCGGCCTCGGCATGGTCGAGGCAGTGCAGCAGCCCCCCGACGACGTCGCCGAGGTGAATCCAGGGGATGTACTGCCGGCCGCCGGCGACGGGGCCTCCGATCCCGAGCTTGAAGAACGGCAGCATCTTGGCCAGCGCCCCTCCCGTGGGCGAGAGGACCACGCCGGTGCGGGTGCACACCACTCGCGCGGGTGGTCCAGCGTCCGCCGCCTCGCGCTCCCAGGCGACGACCACGTCGGCGAGGAAGTCCTCGCCCGGGGACGCCTGCTCGTCCAGGGGCGCGTCGCCCCGGGGCCCGTAGTAGCCGGTGGCCGACTGCGAGATCAGGACCCGCGGGCGCCCGTCCTCGGGCAGCGCCGCGAGACCGGCGACCAGCGATCGCGTGCCCCGCACCCGCGAGTCGCGGATGCGCTCCTTGGCGCTGTCGGTCCAGCGCTGCGCCACGGGCTCGCCGAGCAGGTTGACGACGGCGTCGACGCCGGTCAGCGCCTGCGCGGGAGGCGGCTCGCCCTCGGGGTTGGCCCAGGGATGGACCTCCACCCCGTTTCCCAGGACCCGCTGGCCGCGTTCGGGATCCCGGGAGAGCGCGACCACCCGGTCACCGCGCGCGGTCAGCGCGTCGGCCAGGGCCAGTCCGATCGTTCCCGTGGCGCCCGTGATCAGCACTCGCATCGTGTCGCTCCCGTTTACAAACTAGTTGTTGGAAAAAGCTCTACAAGTTGTATCGTTTTCCCATCCCGACCGTCGCAAACTCAGAGTTGACGACCGCGCAGTTGGCGCAGCGGACCGGCCTGTCGGCCGGGACGCTGCGCATGTGGGAGAACCGCCACGGCTTTCCCGACCCCTCCCGCCTGCCGGGGGGCCATCGCCGCTACTCGGCGGGCGATGTCGAGCAGGTGCGCGAGGTGACGCGCCTGCGCGATCAGGGCCTGTCTCTGACGGCCGCCATCGAGCGAGTCCGCGCCCGCCGGCGCGCCCCCGCGGGGTCCGTCTTCGCCGGACTCCGCCGCCGCCGCCCCGACGTGGCGCCGACGGTCCTGCCCAAGCCGGCGGTGCTGGCCCTGAGCCGCGCCATCGAGGACGAGTACTGCGCCGTGGCGGCCGCCGGGGTGCTCGTTGGGTGCTTCCAGCGCGAGCGGTTCTACCGCCGCGCCGAGCGCCGCTGGCGCGAGCTCGCGCGCACCGCCGGGGTGGCGGTGGCGCTGGCGGACTTCCCGCGGCGGGCCGGCCCGGCGGGCGGCCCGGTGGAGGTGCCGATCGATCGCAGCCATGCGCTCGCGCGCGAGTGGGCGGTGCTGGTCAGCGCCGACTCGATCACGGCATGCCTGGCGGCGTGGGAGCAGACCTCGGAGACGGACGTCCCCGACGGGCGACGGAGCTTTGAGGTGCTGTGGTCCTTTGAGCCGGCCGTCGTCGCCGACGCCGTGGCGGTCGCCACCGAGCTGATCTCGCCCCTTGACCCGGGCGTGGCGGCGCGACTCCATGTGGCGGACGACGGCGACGCGGACCCCGAGCCGGCGCTGCGCTCCGGCGCAGCGCTGGCGCAGCGGATGATCGGCTACCTGGGACAGCTGACGATCGCCGACGGCCCCTCGGCATCTTCGTGATCGGCGTCCCACCACACCAGGGCGAAGACGAGCATCGCCTCGCCAAACCGCGCCCAGCCAGTATCGCCGCGCCGGAAGCGGCCGCCTGATTGGATACCGCGCTGACCTGGCAAGACGAGGCGGAGGAGAGTCGATGGCGCAGCGCGCGGCGATCGTGACGGGCGGCTCGAGCGGGATCGGATTCGCGATCGCGCACATGCTGCTGGAGGAGGGCTACGGGGTGACGGTGGCGGCGCGGCGCCCCGAGAAGCTGGCCGACGCGGTGGCGCAGCTGTCGGCGACCGGCGGTGAGGTGGCGTCGGTGGCGGTCAACATGGCCTCCGAGGAAGCGGCGGCCCAGGTGGTGACCGCGCACCGCGAAC
>DASXJW010000132.1:0-54975 GCA_036497165.1 Solirubrobacteraceae bacterium | reverse complement strand
TCACGTCGCACACCGGCCGGATTTCGGGTGTGTGACGCCAAACGCGGGTCATGTTGACTCCTCACGTCACGCGTCCCAGAACGGGCGCGTGTGTGATCTGAGAAGTCAAGATCTCGCCGGCGCCCGCGGCGTTTCCTCCTCTTCATCGGGGGAGCGGTGCCGCTGCGGCGCCCACAACGACCGGAATATTGCGCGCGGGGACCCGTGAAGGGCTGCGTGTGCGATCGGCGTCGTCTAACGACCGCACCTCCACACGCGCGGCCTCGCGGACGCGCGCGCGCACGAAAACGGTCGTTATAGGCCACGGCGCCGCCGGGACCATCGGCACCGCCTCCCTCATTGCCGCCGTTGACGTACGTCCGCGTCGTGCCCAGACGTCCGAAGCCGGCCTCGTCGGCGGTCGGCGAGCTAGAGCAGCTCGATCAGCATCGCCTGGCCCATCCCGCCGGCCACGCACATCGACTCGATGCCATAGCGCCCGTTGACGGTGCGCAGGCCGTTGAGGAGCGTGGTCATGATCCGCGCCCCCGTCATCCCGAACGGGTGGCCAAGGGCGATGGCACCGCCGAAGGGGTTGAGCTTCTCCTCGGGGATGCCCAGCTCGTCGCGGCAGGGCACGATCTGCGCCGCGAAGGCCTCGTTGATCTCGACGATGTCGATGTCGTCGATGCTCAGCTTCGTCTCCTCCAGCAGCGCCCGGATCGCCGGGATCGGTCCCAACCCCATGATCTCGGGGCGGATCGCCGTCACGGTGGAGGCCACGATCCGCGCCAGGGGCTTGACGCCGATGCGCTCGGCCTTCTCGTCGGACATGACGAGTACGGCGGCGGCGCCGTCGTTGAGCGGGCAGGCATTGCCGGCGGTGACGGTGCCGTCGGGCTTGAACGCCGGCTTGAGCTTGGCCAGCACGTCCATCGTGGTGTCCGGGCGGGGTCCATCGTCCTTGTCGACCACGGCCTCGGCCACCTCGACCTCCTTGCCCTCATGATCGGCCTCGGTGTGAGCGGGCACGGTGACGGGGACGATCTCGGCGTCGAAGTGGCCGGACTCCCGCGCCTGCACCGCGCGGTTCTGGGAGATGACGGCCCACTCGTCCTGTGCCTCGCGCGACACCTTGCAGCGCTCGGCGACGTTCTCGGCGGTCATGCCCATGGGGATGTAGACGTCGTAGAGCGAGCCGTCAGAGCCGTTGAGCTTGGGGTGCTTGGTCTCCTCCATCATGCCCGCGCCCAGGCCGGCGCGCGACACCGCCTCGACGCCGGCGGCGATGTACTGATCGCCCTCCCCGGCGCGGATGGCGTGCGAGGCCATCCGGATCGTCATCAGAGAGGAGGCGCAGAAGCGGTTGACCGTACAGGCCGGCACGTGGTGGTCCAGCCCGGCCAGCAGCGAGGCGTTTCGCCCCACGTTGTAGCCCTGCTCGCCGATCCCCGAGGCAGCGCCCATCAGCACGTCGTCGGTCTGGGCGAAGTCCACGTCGGGATTGCGCTCGACCAACGTCCGGATCGGCAGCGCGGCCAGGTCGTCGGCGCGCACCGACCGCAGGGAACCCTTGCCGGCCCGGCCGATCGGAGTGCGGATGGCGTCGACGATCACGGCTTCGGGCATGGCGGGTCTCCTTGGTCGGGGTGAAGGTGAAGCGGCGGCGGTCGCTCACAGCCCGAGGCCGCGAACGCCCGTCTCGCCCCATCCGAGATGGTGGGCGAGCTCGTGACGCACGGTGCGTGTGACCTGCGCCTTGAGCAGCTCGGGATCGTGCCCGAAGTCGCGCATCAGCGTGTCCCGGAAGATGATGATCCGATCGTGGAAGAAGTCGCGCGCGACCGTGTCGCCCTGGTACAGCCCGTAGGCGCCGCGGCCCGCGCCGCCGTCGGAGATGACCACGGCGACGTGCTCGAGCGCGCGATGGAACTCGAGCGGCAGCTCGTCGAGCGCCGAGCGCACCAGCGCCCGGAAGTCGTCGTCGCCGGAGAGCACGTACTCGTCGTCGTCCTCGGCCTCGGCCTCGCCCGGAAGATCGTCGTCGGCTTCGCCCCACAATCCCTCTGCCGCGAGCCGCTCGGCGCGCTGGACGATCGCCTCGAACTCCTCCTCGGACTCGGGCTCGTGCCAGTCGGCGAAATGGGTCATGCCCAGAACCACGACGCTCCCGATGATGGCCGCGCCCGCGCCGAAGATGGCCACCCCCTGCAGCAGGCGCACCGGCGGCGAGTCACTGAACCCGGTGACCACGCTCACCGCCCCCAGGCCGATGGTGAGCGCCGCCACGGCGGCGAAGAGGATGCGGCGGAGGGTCGGTGGCTGGGGTTGCGGGGTCGGCATCCTGTCTACCTCAGCGTCCGGGCGATCACGAGGCGCTGGATCTCGTTGGTCCCCTCATAGATCTGGGTGATCTTGGCGTCGCGCATCATCCGCTCCACCGGATACTCCTTGACGTAGCCGTAGCCGCCCAGCACCTGGACGGCCTCGACGGTCACCTTCATGGCCACGTCGGAGCAGAACAGCTTGGCCATCGCCGAGTACTTGCCGATGTCGGGGTCCCCGCGATCGATCTTGGCGCACGCCTGGTACAGCAGCTCGCGCGCCGCGGCGCACTGGGTCTCCATGTCGGCGAGCTTGAACTGGATCGCCTGGAAGGAGTTGATCGGCTTGCCGAACTGCCGTCGCTCAGCCGCGTAGCCGGCGGCGTAGTCCGTGGCCCCCTGGGCGATGCCCAGCGCCTGCGCGGCCACCCCGAGCCGCGAACGGTCCAGCGTGGCCATGGCCACCTTGAACCCCTCGTTGACCTCGCCGATCAGGTTCTCCTGCGGGACGCGGACGCCGTCGAAGATAGGCTGACCGGTCGGCGAGCCGCGGATGCCGAGCTTGTGCTCGAGCTTGCCGACGCTGAAGCCGGGCCGGTCGGCCTCCACCACGAAGGCGGTGATACCGCGGGAGTGACCGGCCTCGCGATCGGTGACGGCGAACACGACATAGAAGTCGGCGATGCCCAGGTTGGTGATCCAGTTCTTGGTGCCGTCGATCACCCAGTCGTCGCCGTCCTGGACGGCCCGGGTGAGCATCCCGCCGGGATCTGACCCGGCCTCGGGCTCAGACAGCGCGAACGCCGGCGACCACTCGCCGCTGGCGCAGGGCGGCAGAAATCGACCTTTCAGCTCCTCGGAGCCGAACAGCTTGATCGGCAGTGTCCCCAGCTCCTGGATCATGAGGATGAGCGCGGTTGAGGCGCAGGCCTTGGCGATCTCCTCGACGGCCATGTTGAGCATGAGGGCCCCGGTGCCGGTGCCGCCGTGCTCGGTCTCGAACGGCAGTCCGAGGATGTCCTGCTCGGCCAGCAGCTTGCGCAGGTCGTGCGGGTAGGCCGCCTCGTCGTCGATCTGGGCCGCCCGCGGGGCGATGCGCTGCTGGGCGATCTCGCGGATGGTGTCCCGGAAGTCGAGGTGCTCCTGCGGGATCGTGTACAGCTCGGAGAGCGCGGACATGGTGCGCTCTGGATGCTACGTCACCGGCCGCCCCGGGCGCGCGGCGCGGACCGGCCTTCGCCGGCGACCGTGCCGCACCCCCGGCTTCCGGTGGCGGTTACAGGCCGGACGGGTGGCGGACGACGTAGTCGCCGCCGTCGCGCAGGTTGGCCGTGGCGTTGGCCGCCGTCAGCCACCGCGGGCCGCTGCCGGCCGGAGTGGTCGGGCCGTAATGGGCGGTGTCGAAGGCCAGCCCGGCGATGACGATGAAGGTGTGGGCGGAGTCGGCGTAGATCGTCATCCACTGCCCCGGGCCGGCGCTGCCGTAGGACTCCAGCTGTGTGGAGTCCTCGGACGAGGACAGCAGGTTGGCGCCGTGCAGCGCGAAGCTCACTGCGCCCGAGCAGTCATAGGCCGAGTCGTTCCACTTGCCGTGGCCGCCCCCGACCCGGTAGGGGGTGTCGATGATCGAGTTGGCGGCGTTGATCGCATCCACCACGGCCTGCGGCGCGCCGGCGGGGGGCGTCACGGTGCCGTCGGAGTTCAGCGTGGCCCGGCCGACGGGACCGGTCGCCGTCATCGCCTTGGCGACGACCTGGCGCAGCGCCTGTGACTGGCTGTAGGTGACGACGCCGTTGTCGGTGAGGCCGTTGGCCTGCTCGAACTTGACCACGTTGGCCTTGGTGCCGGGGCCGAAGTCGCCGTCGACGGCGGTGGCGACGCCCGCGACCGTGAGATAGCCCTGCAGGACGCGGACGTCATGGCCGTGCATGCCCTGGTGAAGCGTGCGCTCCCCCAGGTGCTGGGACCCGCCGTCCTGGACGACCGGCGACAGCACCCCGTTGCTCGAGATCACGCTCGTCGGGTCGGCGGACCGCGCGGCCTGCTTGGTGGCCTTCTTGCCCGTGGTCCCGCCCTGACCCAACGCCGTGCCGCCGCTGCCGGGCGTGCTGTCGGCGTTGGACGCGCCGGCGATCACGAGCTGCAGCTTGCGCGCCAGGGCCGGGGTGACGATCCCGTCCGCCCTGAGGTGGTAGCGGCGCTCGAAGCGCTTGACGTTGGTGGCGGTGGTCGGCCCGAAGACGCCGACCGCCGGCGTCGTGAACCCGGCCTTGGTCAGATCGGCCTGTAGGGCTCGCACGTCGCTTCCGCTCATCCCCTGGCGGAGGGTCCGGCCGCCCAGGCGTTGTTTCGCGCCGGCGAGGGCGGGGGAAGCCGGTAGTACGACTGCAGTGAGCGCCAGGGCTCCCGCAATACGGGGAACGGCACGGATGCGGACTCGGAACAAGAAAGTAACCCTTCTCTTTCGGACGCCTACGGGGTTAGCTGACGGGCTCGCGCTGAAAGAGTTGCGCTACGCCGGAGATCCGGCGATTCGCCCCAGGAGCCCGGGATTGGGCCCCATCGGGTTCCCCGATCGCCTCGGCCAAAGGACCGCCGACGATTCGGCTGGGTGCTTATCGGCTGGGCAGCCTACACGACCTGCAAGATGTCTGTCACACCATCCTTTGCACCCTCCTGATGGGAGGGAATTCGCCGCCGTTGACGGGCCCCCTACCCCGCGGGCTAATCTGCAGAAACATGGGCACTGACTACACCCCCCACCAGGTCTCCCAGCTGCAAACCGACGGCGAGATCCAGCTCATCGACGTCCGTGAGCCCCACGAGCACGAGGCGGGCCGGATCGCCGGCGGCCGCCTGATCGAGCTCGGCCGCCTCAGCGCCGAGGCCCAGACCATCGACCGCGACGCCCCCGTGGTGTTCTACTGCCGCAGCGGAGCGCGCTCCGCGATGGCGACGCAGGCGTTCGCCGAGGCCGGTTACGACGCCCACAACATGACCGGCGGCCTGCTGGCCTGGGAGGCGGCGGGGCTCCCGCTCGAGCCCGACGGCGGCTACGTCGAGTCCGCCTGAGCCGGCCTCAGCGCCTCCACTTGATCGAGCAGCCCACGGGCGGCGTCTGTGATCGCTCGGGGGTCCTCCCCGCCAGCACCGCGTCCACGGCGTCGCGCAGCCACGCGGCGCGCTGGGTCGGATCGTCGTAGTCGGAGTCGGGAGCGCCGCGGTAGCGCAGGGCGCCCGCCGCGTCGATCACGAACACGTCGGGCGTGGTCTTGGCCCCATAGGCACGCGCCACCTCCTGGGTGGCGTCGTGCAGGTAGGGCATCGGCCAGCCCTCCCGGGCCACGCGAGCCTGCATCGCCTCGTAGGAGTCGCGCGGATAGCGCTCGGCGTCGTTGGCGTTGATGGCGAGGAAGCGGACGTCGCTGTCGGCGTAGTCGCGGGCGGCGTCGACGATCCGGTCATGCCAGGCCAGCGCGTAGGGGCAGTGGTTGCAGGTGAAGACGACCACCGTGACCGCCGTCCCGTCGTCGCGCAGCGACCACCCCTCCCCTGCCGTGTCGGGCAGGACGAAGTCCGGCGCCGGGTCGCCGATGTCCACGCTCATCGCGTCACTCCTCTCGATCGATGGCGGCGCGCAGGGCGTCGCGCAGGTCCTGTGGGTCGGGCGTCGGGGACACCCGGCCGTCGCGGCGCGCGTACACGCGGCAGTTCAGGGCCGCCGGCTCGTCGCCGGCGCCGCGGCCCAGCGCCGCCATCAGCTCGACGCCCTCGATGAGGATCGTGGGCGAGCCGGTGAATCGCGCCGCCGCGGCCTGCTCATCGGTCCGGATCTCGCGCATCCGCACCTCCTCGCCGCCGAGCCCGACGTCGCTGAGGGCGTCGCGCAGCTCCGAGAGCGCCCGCTCGGTCGAGGGGCAGCCCTCCCACCACAACAGCTCGACTAGATGGCTGATGGCACGACCATCTCGGGGCTCAGGCCACGGTCCAGGTGTCGCCGGCGGAGAGCAGATCCGAGAGCTGGGTCTCGGTGGCCGGCTCGGTGGCGGCGCGGCGGAAGACCGGACGCTCAACATCGCGGAAGATGCCGATCGGCGTCGGGCCGGTGGGCGTCTCGGCCAGCTTGGCCAGCGAGAACGCCTGCCCGGCGTCCGCGCGCGCCGGATCGTGGACCAGCAGCTCGGAGGCGTCGACATCGGCCACGTCGACGACGGCCAGGCACCCGTCGGCGCCGCGGATCACGCCGCGCTCGTCGTCGGCGCCGAAGCGGATGGGCGCGCCGGCGACCAGCCGGATCTGGTTGGCGTCCTTCTTCTCCTTGTCGGTGAGCGCGGCGAAGGCCCCATCGTTGAACACGGGGCAGTTCTGGTAGATCTCGACCAGCGCGGCGCCCTCGTGGGTGGCGGCGGCACGCAGCACCTCGGTGAGGTGGTGACGGTCGCGATCGATCGTGCGCGCGACGAAGGTGGCCTCGGCCCCCAGGGCGATGGCCACCGGATTGAAGGGATGGTCGGCGACACCGAACGGCGTGGACTTGGTGATCTTGCCCAGCTCAGAGGTCGGCGAGGCCTGGCCCTTTGTCAGCCCGTAGATCTGGTTATTGAAGAGCAGGATCTTGACCGGCACGTTGCGGCGCAGGGAATGGATGAGGTGGTTGCCGCCGATCGAGAGCGCGTCGCCGTCGCCGGAGACGACCCAGATCGACAGGTCATCGCGCGAGGTGGCAAGGCCGGTGGCCAGCGCCGGGGCGCGGCCGTGGATGCCGTGCATCCCGTAGGTGTCCATGTAGTACGCGAAGCGTCCGGCGCAGCCGATGCCGGTGATGAAGACGATCCGCTCGGGCGGGATGCCCAGCTCGGGCATGAACTGCTGGACGGCCGACAGGACGGCGTAGTCGCCGCAGCCCGGGCACCAGCGAGTCTCCTGATCGGACTGGAAGTCGGCCTTGGTCAGCGTGGGGGTTGCGCTCATTGACGCCTCGCGATCTCTTCTTCCATCTCGGCCGCGAACAGCGGCTGCCCCTGGATCTTGGTGTAGGACTCGACGTCGACGAGGAAGCGGCTGCGCAGCAGCATGGCCAGATGCCCGCTGTTGAGCTCAGGGACGAGCACGCGCTCGAAGGAGCGCAGCACGTCGCCGGTGTTGGCCGGCAGCGGGTTCAGATGGCGCAGGTGTGCGGTCGCGACCCGATGCCCGGCCTCACGGGCGCGCCGCACGCCGGCGCGGATCGCGCCCTCGGTGGAGCCCCATCCGAGCACGAGCAGGTTGGTGGGACGGTCGGGGTCGGGCTCGATGTCCACCGTCAGCGGCGGGATCTCATCGGCGATGCCGGCCACCTTGGCGGCGCGCAGCTGGGTCATGCGCGCGTGATTGGCCCCGTCATAGGAGATGTTGCCGGTGACATCGGCCTTCTCCAGGCCGCCGATGCGATGCTGGAGGCCGGGCGTGCCGGGGATCGCCCAGGGCCGGGCCAGCCGCTCGTCGCGGGCGTAGGGCTCAAACGGCGCGGCGCTCGGGGGCGGCCCGTCGGCGGGCGTGCCGTTGCCCGGGGTGCCGTTCGCGGGCGCAACGGCGAAGTCCGGATCGATCGGCGGAAGCGAAGCGGCGTCCGGCACCAGCCACGGCTCCGAGGAGGAGGCCAGGAAGGTGTCGGAGAGGAGGATCACCGGCGTCCGGTAGCGAATGGCGATGCGAGCCGCCTCGAACGCGGCCTCGAAGCACCCGCCCGCAGTGCTGGGTGCGATCACCGGGAGGGGCGACTCGCCGTGGCGCCCGTACAGCGCCATGAGCAGGTCGGACTGCTCGGTCTTGGTCGGCATGCCCGTGGAGGGACCGGCGCGCTGGACGTCGATGACGACGAGCGGCAGCTCGAGCATCACCGCCAGGCCGATGGTCTCAGCCTTGAGGTCCATGCCAGGCCCGCTGGTGGCGGTCACGCCGAGCCGGCCGCCGAACGCGGCGCCCAGCGCCATCCCGGCGGCGGCGATCTCATCCTCGGCCTGGATCGTGGAGACGCCGATGTTGGCGTGGCGAGACAACTCGTGCAACAGCTCAGAGGCCGGGGTGATGGGGTAGCTGGCCAGCACGAGTGGCAGCTTGCTGCGCACGCTGGCCGCGACCAGGCCCAGTGACAGCGCGGTGGTCCCGTTCACGTTGCGGTAGGTGCCCGGCGGAACGTCGGTGGCGGGCGGGACGCGGTACTGCACGTCGAGCAGCTCGGTGGTCTCCCCGAAGGACCAGCCGGCATTGAAGGCGGCCAGGTTGGCCTGCGCCACCGCGGGGTTGCGCGCGAACTTGCGCTCGACCCAGCGCTGGGTGACATCGGTGGGCCGACCGTAGAGCCACGAGACCAGACCCAGCGCGAACAGGTTCTTGGCTCGGCTCGCGTCCCGCGTGCCCACCCCCTCCATCCCCTCGACGGCGCGCGCGGTCAGCGTGCTCATCGGGATGCGGTGCACGCGGTACTCGCTCAGCGCGCCGTCCTCGAGCGGGTTGGCCTCATAGCCGGCCTTCTCCAGGTTGCGCCGGGTGAAGGCGTCCTCGTTGACGATGATCGTCGCGCCGCGCGGCAGCTCGGCCTGATTGGCCTTGAGCGCCGCCGGGTTCATCGCCACCAGGACGTTGGGGTGATCCCCCGGCGTGAGGATGTCGCGCGAGGCGAAGTGGATCTGGAAGGCCGACACCCCGGCCAGCGTGCCCGCGGGCGCGCGGATCTCGGCGGGGAAGTTCGGGAGGGTGGCCAGGTCGTTGCCCACCACCGCGGTCGCATCCGTGAAGCGGCTGCCGGTCAGCTGCATCCCGTCGCCGGAATCCCCGGCGAAGCGGATGATGACGCGCTCGAGCTCCTCGACCTCCTTGGTCATCCGGCCCCCAGTCGTGTGCGCGTCAGCGGCGTCGTCCTTACCTCTCTCCGTCCGAGTCTATAGAAGCGGGTGGTCGGCCTTACGTTTGGTTTGCGGCCCCTCGCAACCGGTGACCTTCTCGCCATGAGCGAACAAGAGCAGTACGGCGAGCTCGCCGACGAGCTGGAGGCCCGCGCCGACACGCTCGCCGAACACGGCCAGGCTCTCGACGCCGACATCGCCGATGTCCGCGAGGACTGGCAGCGCAAGCGCGCCGACGCCGCCGTTCCCGGAGCGACCCCCGATTGGGACGACCCCGAGGAGGACGATGACGATGACGAGGACGACGGCGCAGCCGACGAGGACGAGGACGAGGACGCGGACGACGACGACTAGCGCTGGTCGCGGCCGTCGACGGTCCAGTACCTGACGACGATCGCGCGCATGGGGTGGTCCATCGGCGGGCGATCCTCATCGGTGGGCCACGGCGAGACGACGAAGCGCGCGATCGTGCGTTGGCCGCCCTCGTGGTCGCCATAGAGGAGGTCGACCTGGATGGCGCCGCCGGCGTCGAGGCTGCGGCGCACCTCGTCGTAGCCGGGGTCGGCGGGGTCGCGGAAGGCCCCCTGCCAGAAGCCGGCGTCGCCGGCGGGGACGTAGAGATCGAGCTGCTGCCGGCGGAACTCGTCGAGGTCGGGGGCCTCGTCGACCCGACCCGCCCCCGGGTTTGGTGTGTCATGGCGCACCCTGGCCCGCCAGCCATGGATCACCGCCAGGCCGCTGCCGCCGTTGCGCAGCCCGAGGGCCATGAAGATGTTGCCGTGGTGAACCTCGGCGGCGCCGCCGTGGCCGGGCACCTGGACGATCTGGCCGTCGCCGAATCGGATCCGCTCGATCGGGTCGTCCTCGCGCGAGGGGATGAGCACGGGACGCAGCCCCACCAACAGGGACCGCTCGGCGAGGCGCGCCGACCGGTTGGCCGACTTCACGGAGCTGAAGGTCGCCACGGCCAGCACCAGGGTGCCGCCGGCGGTGGCCAGCGAGGAGATCGTCACCCAATCGGCCATGAACCGTCGAGGTGGCTCAGCGGCGACGCCGGGCGCGAGCCGGGACGCCGCCGAGTGCGAGAGGCAGTTGCCGCCCTAGATCTTCTGGACGTTGATGGCCTTGGGCCCCTTGGGACCAGCCTCTTCCTCGTAGGACACCTTGGCGCCCTCGGCGAGAGACCGATAGCCGTCGGCCTGGATGCTGGTGTGGTGGACGAACAGGTCGCGGCTGCCCTCATCGGGCGTGATGAAGCCGAACCCCTTCTCGTCGCTGAACCACTTGACTGTTCCGGTTGCCATTGGGAGCTTCCCTCCGTAGCTCGAAGTGCTGCTACCGCGGAGGTGTTGCTTCCCCCAGGGCCTGCACCTGCGTATTCGCCGATCGACTTTTGCCCGATTCGGCCTTGTCGGCGGGGAAAGTAGCACGGCGACGGGCCAAAACACCAGTCCGCCAATCCGCTTCACCGGCTGGACACAGGTCATCATCTCCTCACCATGGACGATCCGCTTCCCGTGCGCCCCGGCACCGCCATCCCCCTGCGGGAGATCACCGTGCGCGCCTCGCGCTCCTCCGGCCCGGGCGGCCAGCACGCCAACCGGACCGCGACGCGCATCGAGGCGAGCTTCGACGTCACTGCCTCAGAGGCCCTCTCCGAGGCCCAGAAGCAGCGCATCATCGCCCGTCTCGGCCCCCGCGTGGTGGCCGTGGCCCAGGACGAGCGCAGCCAGGCGCGCAACCGCGACCTGGCCCTCCGGCGCCTCGCGCGCCGGCTCGAGACCGCCCTCGCGCCCCGGCGCCCGCGCCATCCCACGCGGCCCACGCGCAGCTCGGTGACGCGCCGGCTGGACGCCAAGCGCCGTCAGGCGGAACGCAAACGCGACCGGCGCCGCCCCGGCGGCGACGAGGGGTAGCCGGGCGGGGCCGGCGCGAGCCGATGCGCTGGTACGTCGACGGCATGAACGTGATCGGCACCCGCCCCGACGGGTGGTGGCGCGACCGCGATGCGGCCATGCTGCGGCTGGTGGACCTGCTGGAGCGCTGGGCGGCGGCCGAGGGCGAGGACGTCGTCGTGGTCTTCGAACGCAAGCCCTCGCCCCCGATCCGCTCCACGGTCATCGAGGTGGCCCATGCCCCCAAGCCGCGCCGGGATGCGGCCGACGACGAGATCGTCCGCCGGCTGCGCCGGGAGGCCAACCCCGGCATGGTGCGGGTCGTCACCTCGGACCGCTGGCTCGCGGAGCAGGCCGGCCATCTGGGCGCGGCCGTGCACGGGGCCGACATGTTCCGCTCGCTGCTGGACACCTACTGACACCTACTGACTCAGGCGCGCGGGGGCCCGGAGAACCCGGCGCCGCGCCTTGGCACAATCTCTCAATGGCCGATCAGCCTCCCCGCCCCTCCACCCAGCAGCGCGGCCGCGCGCAGCCGCCCGGGCCCGGGCAGCCGGGCTGGCGGATCACCCCCGCGCCCGACGGCCGAGGCGCCAACCGCCCGCCGCGCCCGCCCTCGCCCTCACGCTCGCGCTGGTGGATCGCCGCGGCGGTGGTGGTGTTCCTGCTGGCGATCAACCTGTGGGTCTCCTCCCAGGCGCTCAAGCCCAACGCGCCGATCCGCATCCCCTACAGCCCGACGTTCCTCACCGAGGTCCAGAAGGACAACGTCAGCTCGATCTCCTCCACCGGGGATGCCATCTCCGGGACGTTGAAGACGGCCATCGCGTACCCGGCGGGCGCCGAGAAGTCGACGAACTTCTCCACGCAGATTCCGTCCTTCGCCGACGACTCGTCGCTGTTCAAGTCGCTGCGCGACGAGGGAGTGACCATCAACGCGCAGCCGACCAACCAGGGTCCGTCCGTCGCCGAGAGCCTCATCTTCGGCTTTGGCCCGACGCTGCTGCTGGTGGCGCTGTTCGTGTTCATCGCCCGCCGCTCGGCCGGGGGGGGCGGCGGGGCCGGCGGGCTGATGTCCTTCGGCCGCTCGCGGGCCCGCCGGGTGGAGGCGTCTGATCAGCACATCACCTTCGAGGACGTCGCCGGCATCGACGAGGCCAAGGAGGAGCTGACCGAGATCGTCGACTTCCTCAAGGCGCCTGACAAGTACCTGGCGCTCGGGGCGCGGATCCCGCGCGGGGTGCTGCTGTCCGGGCCGCCCGGCACGGGCAAGACGCTGCTGGCGCGCGCGGTGGCCGGCGAGGCCGGCGTGCCCTTCTTTCAGATGTCGGCGTCGGAGTTCGTCGAGATGATCGTCGGCGTGGGCGCCTCGCGCGTGCGTGATCTGTTCCATCAGGCCAAGGAGGCCGCGCCAGCCATCATCTTCATCGACGAGCTGGACGCCATCGGCCGCTCCCGCGCCTCGGGCGGCCCCAACCTCTCCGGCGGTCACGACGAGCGCGAGCAAACGCTGAACCAGATCCTCACCGAGATGGACGGCTTCAGCCCGCGCGAGAGCGTGATCGTGCTCGGCGCCACCAACCGGCCGGAGATCCTCGACCAGGCGCTCCTGCGGCCCGGGCGCTTTGACCGTCGCGTCGTCGTCGTCCCGCCCGACCGAGCCGGGCGCGAGGCGATCCTGCGCGTGCACACGCGCTCCGTGCCCCTGGACACCGACGTCGACCTGGGCGCGATCGCCGCCGCCACGCCGGGGATGGTCGGGGCCGACCTGGCCAACGTCGCCAACGAGGCCGCCCTGCTGGCCGCCAAGCGCAACCACGCCAAGGTGGCGCGCCAGGACGTCAGCGATGCGCTGGAGCGGATCGTGCTGGGCGCGGCGCGCAAGGTCATGCTGTCCGAGGACGACCGCCGCCGCACCGCCTATCACGAGGCCGGCCACGCGATCATGGGCATGCTCACCGCCGGCGCCGACCCGGTGCGCAAGGTCTCGATCATCCCCCGCGGGATGGCCCTCGGCGTCACCTTCTCCGCGCCCGACGCGGACCGCTTCAACTTCGACGAGCGCCACCTGCTGGCGCAGATCAAGGTCGCGCTCGGCGGCCGGGTGGCCGAGGAGGTGGTGTTCGGCGACCTGACGACCGGCGCCGAGTCCGACATCCAGCAGCTCACCCGGATCGCCCGGGGCATGGTGGGGCGCTGGGGCATGAGCCCTGCCATCGGGCCGGTGGCGGTGCTGCCCGCCGACGGGCAGGGCCCCCTGCTGCCCGGCGTCTCGGAAACCTCGGAGCAGACCCAGCGGCTCATCGACGAGGAGGTGCGCCGCATCGTCGAGACCGCGCATGAGGAGGCGACGGTCTCGCTGAGCGCGCACCGCGCCAACCTCGACACCCTGGTCGCTGCGCTGCTGGAGCACGAGACCCTCGATCAGGACGAGGCCTACGAGGCCGCCGGCCTACCCCAGAATCGGCGGGCTCAGCCGAAGGAGGCCCCGCAGGTCGTCCAGCCCTCAGGCTGAGGGCAGCAGCTTGGCGTCCAGCCCTCAGGCTGTGGGCAGCAGCTTGGCGGCCAGGTTGTACGGATACACGTAGACGGTCAGCGGGCCGAGATGCGCGACTTGGCCCGGGGGCCCCCATGCCGCCGGAGGGCCGCTGAGCGCCCCGTACGCCCGCAGGCGCAGCACCCGGGAATCGACGATGAAGAAGGACCGGGCGAGCGGGCGGGGCAGGTACCAGCTGCTGATCTTGTGGTAGGGGAACGGGCACAGGCTCGATCCGCACGTGATCACGGGATAGACCGTCACTCCCGGATCGTGCAGCTCCCAGGTCAGAGCCGATGCGTCCCAGTAGCCGGCATAGCCGGTGTGCAGATGCTCGCGCTCGGCGAACCGCACCAGTTGCCGGGCGGTGTCAGCGCCGGGGGCGTACGCGGTGGCCTGGATGTGGCGCTGCGCCAGCGACACCGCGGCGGACAGGATGATCGCCGACGACGCGGCCACCACCACCGCGGCTCGCCACGCGGCCGCAGACCCGGCGGCCCACACGGCGGCGATCACCACCACCGCGTAGGCAGCCGGCACCAGGTAGCGGCTCGTCGTCAAGCCTCGCGGCAGCTCGGAGAACACGAACGCCCCGGCGAGCAGCACCGCGACCGCGGCCCAATAACAGACAAACGCCGATCGGGCGGCTGACTGCGCCGTCCGTCCGGGCCGGTCTCGCCCCGCGGTGACCAGCTGTGCCACGACCCCTCCGGCGCAGCTCACCGCGGCGACGAGCAGGATCGCGCCCCCGCCCGCCGCCAGCACGGCGAGCAGGCCGGTCAACGACACCCCACGTGCCCCGAAGTCGCCATTGCCCAGCGCGCCGAGTGAGCCCACCAGGTCGTTGACGTGACCGGGAACCTGGCCGACCGCGGACAGGGAGATCGGGAACGGGGCGGGGACGACGTCCTGACTGCGCGCCACGGCCGTGGCCAGCACGGCGACCACCGATGCCCCGACGGCGACCGAGATGACCGACGCCAGGACCGGCAGCGCGCTCTGCGCCGGCGAGAGCCGCCACAGGACCAGGCCCGCGATCACGAATGGCGCCAGACCGCCGAGGATCACGAGCTTGTCGGACGCCATCCCGACACCCGTCACACCGATGACCAGCCCCGCCGCCGCGGCCTGCGCCCACCACCGGCTGCGTCCGGGCCCCAGCGCCAACGGCACGATGAAGGCGCCGAGGACGCAGATGTGGACGTAGGCGACCGCGTGGATGCTCCACGCGAACTGCAGGGGCAGCAGCGTCGTCCCGGCACACACGCAGGTGGCTGCGATGATCGCGGCGGCCCAGGGCCCGGCCACTCTGGCCGCTGCCCAGGCCACCAGGGCGATCCCGGCGAGCGTCAGGACCCATGGCGCCAGCTCCCACAGGGTGCGGTGTCCCGGCACCCAGCCGGTCAGCTGCTCGAACCACAGCGCGGAGTACCAGGGGGCGTTGCCCAGGACGGTCTGCGCGAAGTCCGGGGCCCGGGCCGACAGCTGCCCGATCTCCGGCGCGGCGGCGATGTCGGCATTGCGGTAGATGGCCGCAACCACGGACGGCAGCGTGGAGAGCAGCACCACGACGTAGAACGCGGCGAAGGCCAGCGGCGTCCAGCGCCACGCCTCGCCCCGCCCCGCCCCCCGGGCGGGCGTGGACACCGCGTCGCTCAAGACCTACAGCGGACGCCGGCCCGCGAAGCCGGCCTCGGGCGCGTGCCAGAAGCCGATCGACTGCTCATCGTCGACCAGCCAGCAGAGGTAGACCTCGACCCCATCGCGCATCGCCGGAAAGTCGATGAGGCCCCGGTCGACGTCGCGCAGGACGATCTCCACCGCCTCGAGCTCGCCGGCGGCGCGGGAGATCTCCACCAGGGACCGAGCGATCTCGCGCCCGGGATAGGCGCCTCCGAGGTGAGGGTCCAGTGCCGCGATCGCGTCTGTCGCGCGCGGGCCGATGGCAAGGAGCCGCGCTTGGGCCTCCCGCACCCATCGCACCCGCTCGGCCACCCAGCCGCGCACGGCCATGGCCTGCGCGAGCGTGTAGTGCCGGCGGTGACGGACGTCGTCGGCCGGGCCGGCGCCCGGCACCTCGTCAGTCATTGAGCCGGGTCATGCGCGCCAGGGCCTCGTGGCATTCGACGACACGCTTCTTGACCGGATCGTGATCGGGGCGATCATGGACGAGGTCCCAGGTGCGGTCGGCGATCTCGCGGGCGTTCTCGGGGGTCGCGCTCTCCCACAGGCGGTTGACCAGCGTCAGCTCGAAGCTCTGGATCTGGTCGGCGGGATCGCCGGGCGCCATCCGCGGCAGCGGCTCGCCCGTTGCCTCCTTCCACATCCCGGTCGCCACCAGCAGGCGGTTGCGCAGTTGGATCTGGTCCACGTCTCGAATCCTAATGGCGTACGGCGCGAGCGCCCTCAACCGCGCGGGAGCTGCTGCCGGGTGGAGAGCAGCATGGCGAACGGGTCTCCCTCCGCGGCCACCCGCGCGAGCACCTCGTCGGTGGTGAAGTTCATCAGGGCCGGGTCTGAGGCGTCGCGGCAGGCCTGGATCTCGTCCCAGCTCACCGGCGCTGACACCGTGGGCCGCTCTCGCGCGCGCACCGAGTAGACGTTGACCGTGGTCTTGTGGTCATCGTTTTGACTCCAGTCCACGAGCACCTTGCCGCCGCGCAGGCGCTTGGTCATCCGGGAGACGACCAGCTCGGGCAGCCGCTGCTCCAGCAGTTCGGCGATCTGGCGTGCGAACGGCTTGGTCCGCCGGTAGGTGACCTCGGGGTCGTTGAGCGGCACGTAGAGCTGCATTCCCTTGGAGCCCGACGTCTTGGCCACGCTCTCCAGCCCGAGCGCCTTGAACAGGCCACGCAGGACAAGCGCCACCTCGCAGCACTCGACCACCGTGGCGGGCGCTCCGGGGTCGAGGTCGAACACGAGCATCGTCGGCGTCTCGGGCCTGGTGGCGAGTGACAGCGAGGTGTGCAGCTCGATGTCGGCGAGGTTGGCCAGCCACACCAGGGTCGCCCGGTCCTGGCACAGCGTGTAGTCGATCTCACCCACGCGCGCCGTCTGCACCCACTCGGGCCGGTGCGAAGGCGACTGCTTTTCATAGAAGTAGGGCGCGTCGACACCGTTGGGGTAGCGCTTGAGGGTGAGCGGCCGGTCGTGCAGGTGGGGCAGGAGCGCAGGGGCGATGCGGGCATAGAAGGCGATGAGGTCGCCCTTGGTGAACCCCACGGCCGGGAACAGCACCTTGTTCCAGTTGGTGATGCGCAGCTCCCGCCCGTCGACCTCGACGGCCAGCGCGCCCTCCGCGAGCCGCTCGACGGCGTCAAACAGGGCCTCCGGGGCGGCGGAGTCGGCGCGCGCGGGCCGGTCGTCGTCCGGGGTGTCGCCGCCGTCGCCGCCACTGGACGCCGGCACCGCCGTGTCACCGGCGGCCGGCTCGCGCACCACCTCGGCGGCCTCCTTGTCCTCGCGCAGGCCCTTGAACGACGGGGCGCGCATGATGCCCTCGGACGTCCATTCGCGGAACTCGATCTCCGCCACCAGCTTCGGCTCGACGAACACCGCGTTACGGGGAAGCTTGGGCGCCTCGTCGAAGGGGCTGCTATCCCGGCGCAGGGGCGCGAGCTTGCGCGCCAGCTCGCCGAGCGTGCGCTCGGTGAACCCGGTCCCGACGCGCCCGGCGTAGCGCAGGCGGCCGTCCTCGGTCCAGTAGCCCATCAGCAGCGCGCCGATCCGGTCGGTGCGCCGCCCCTCCCCCGGCAGCCAGCCGCAGATGAGCAGCTCCTGGCGGAGTACGTGCTTGATCTTGATCCAGGCGCCGGTGCGCCGGCCGGGCTCATACCGGCTGTCCAGTCGCTTGGCCACCACTCCCTCGAGCCCCTGCGCCTGCGTCGCGTCCAGGAGGGCGCGGCCGCGGCCGGGGTGATTGGCCGGGACCCGCCATGCCGGACCGCCCAGGCCGAGGTCGTCCAGGCGCGCGCGCCGCTCCTCGTAGGGCAGCCCCATGAGCGAGTGCCCATCGAGATAGAGCAGGTCGAAGATGGCGTAGACGACGGGCATGCTCGAGGACAGCCGGCGCACGGCGCTGGGGGAGGTGACGTGCATGCGACGCTGGAGGCGCTCGAAGCTCGGGCGCCCGTCCTCGCCAAAGGCCACGATCTCGCCGTCGAACACCGCCTCGCGCATCCCCAGGTCGCGCAGGATCCCGCGGACCTCGGGGTAGGCGTCGGTGATCTCGTTGAGGTTGCGGCTCTCCAGACGCAGGCGTCCCGGCTTGACGTAGGCGATCGCCCGCACGCCGTCCCACTTGACCTCGAACGACCACTTCTCCTCGTGGGCCGGCAGGTCGCCGGTGCCCGCCAGCATCGGGAGGATCCGCTCGGGCATGGGCTCGCGGTCGGGGTCGACCGGCGGATCCATGCGATGGATCATCCAGTCCTTCTCGGAGCCCTCGCGGCCCCGCTGGCCGATCGGGAACAGCCCGTAGCGGCCGTTCAGGCGCTCGCCGTGGAACGTCACCTCGACCTTCTTGTCCTCCCACAGGTGAGTCTCGAAGGTGCCGTGATCCCAGATCGTCATCGTGCCCGCGCCGTATTCGCCGGCGGGGATCTCGCCGTGGAAGTCCAGGTACTCGAGCGGATGGTCCTCGGTGTGGACCGCCAGTCGGTTGTCGGACGGATCGGCGGGAATTCCGTTGGGGATGGCCCATGACGCCAGGACGCCGTCGTGCTCGAGCCGCAGGTCCCAGTGCAGCCGGGTGGCGTGATGCTCCTGGACGACGAACCGTGCCTCGCCGGGCCGCTCCGCCGCCCGTCCCGCGGGCTCGCCGGTCCTCTCGAAGTCGCGCTTGGCGCGGTAGCTGTGGAGCTTGTCGGGGGTCATCGTTGGGCCTCGCGACCATGATCGCGATTTCGAGCTGTGTCCGGTCCTGGCGGCGGCCCCGCGCAGGGCTCTTCACCAACATTTACGAGCACGCGCCATCATTCTGGACATGGCGCGCGTTCTGGTGGTCGACGACGAGCCTGCCGTGAGGCGGGCACTCGAGCGTGCTCTGCGGCTCGAGAGCCACGATGTGACGCTGGCCGAAGACGGCGAGCAGGCCCTCGACGTCCTCGCCAAGGGCTCGACCGACGCGGTCATCCTGGACATTCTCATGCCCAAGCTCGACGGGCTGGAGGTCTGCCGCCGCCTGCGCAAGGCCGGCGACCGCACCCCCGTCCTGATGCTCACCGCCCGGGACGCCATCGACGATCGCGTCGAGGGCCTGGACGTCGGCGCCGACGACTATCTCGTCAAGCCGTTCGCCCTGCGCGAGCTCCAGGCGCGCCTGCGCGCGCTGCTGCGCCGCTCCGGCGACGGCATGGCCGACGGCGAGCCGCTGCGCTACGCGGATCTGGTGCTGGACCCGGTGGCCCACGAGGTGCACCGCGGCGACCGGTTGATCGAGCTCTCGCGTACCGAGTTCCTCCTGCTCGAGCTGTTCATGCGCCATCCGCGCCAGGTGCTGACGCGCACCACGATCTTCGAGAACGTCTGGGGCTACGACTTCGGCCCCACCTCCAACGCGCTGGGCGTCTACATGGGCTACCTGCGGCGCAAGACGGAGGCCGGGGGCGAGTCGCGGCTGCTGCACACGGTGCGCGGCATCGGCTACGTGCTGCGGGATTGATCTTTTCGTCATGACGCTGCGCAAGCGCCTGTCCCTGATCGCCGCCGCATCCGTCGGAATCGCCGTCCTCATCGCCGTCCTGGTCTGTTACATGGTGGTGCGCAGCCAGCTGCGCGACCAGGTCGACAACGCCCTGGTGGCGCAGGAACAGGTGGACCTGGAATCTCACGGCATCCAGCAGAGCTACCTGCCGGGCATCTCGCCGCGCGCCGGCGGCCCAGCGCAGTATCAGCAGATCGTGCTCGCCGGTGGTCAGAAGGTGCCCGTCCAGGGGGGCATCGCTCTCCCGGTGACCTCGCAGACCTCAAAGATCGCCGCCGCCGGGTCCGGCTCGTTCACCTCCGATGTCTGGGTGGGAGGCAATCACCTGCGGATGCTCGTCTTCGGCGCGGACGTCGGCGAACAGAGCATTCCTGCCGCCATCCAGCTGGCGCGGCCGCTGAATGGGGTCGACAACATCCTCTCGGACCTGCGCCTCGTGCTTGTGCTCGTTGTCATCGCCGGCATGGCCGTCGCCGCCGCGCTGGGCCGGATCGCCTCGCGCCGGGTGCTGGCGCCGCTGGCCGAGGTCGCCCAGGTCGCCCAGGAGATCGGTGAGACCGATGACCTGACCAAGCGCCTGCACGTCCACGCCGACGACGAGGTCGGCCAGCTGGCCACCAACTTCAACGCGATGCTCGACCGCCTCGAGTCCTCGCGAGGGGAGCTGGACGAGTCCGTCCGCGCCCAGCGCCAGCTGGTGGCCGACGCCTCGCACGAGCTGCGCACCCCGGTGACGAGCCTGCGCACCAACATCGAGGTCCTGCTGGCGGGCGCCGAGCTGGACCCCGAGGACCGCCGCCGCCTCCTGTCCGACGTGGTGGAGCAGAGCGAGGAGCTGAGCGCCCTCGTCAACGATCTCATCGAGCTCGCGCGCGGCGACCAGCCCGGAGGCGAGACCGACGACGTGCGCCTCGACGGCATCGCCGAGGAGTCGCTGGCGCGCGCCCGCCGCAACGCCCCCGGCATCCACTTCGACGCCACGCTCGTGCCCACGCTGATCGACGGCGTCCCCGAGCGGCTGGCCCGCGCCATGAACAACCTGCTCGACAACGCCGCGCGCCACTCACCGCCCGGCGGCACGGTCGAGGTGCAGGTGGGCCCCAAGGGCGTGGAGGTCCGCGACCACGGCACCGGGGTCGATCCCGAGGACCTCCCCTACGTCTTTGACCGCTTCTTCCGCGGCCGCAACTCCCGTGGCCGTCAGGGCAGCGGGCTGGGCCTGGCCATCGTGCGCCAGGTCGCCCAGCAGCACGGAGGCAGCGTCTCGGTGACCAACGCCGCCGACGGCGGTGCCGTCTTTGACCTATGGCTGCCGGGCCTCGCCGCCGAGGACCTGGCTGCCGACGACGCCGGCGGCGCAGCGCCGGGATCCGGCTCGGGCGAGCCGCTGAGGGTCCGGTAGACGGCGTAGCTGGACGGCGAGGCTGGACGGCGACGCCGGACGGTGTTGCCGGAGGTGTCTCTAGACGGGCGTGCGCGTGTGCAGCCGGGCCACCCGGGCCTGCCGTGCCACCAGGAAGCGCCGCCGCAGCCACCAGAACAGGCCCGCGAACACCGGTACGACCGCCAGCACCAGCAGCGCGCGCTGGCTGGGCTTGAACGCCAGCACGATGCCGGCCTCCAGGGCCACCGACGGGATCGCCGCCAGCAGGGCCGCGTGGGAGCGGTAGCCGCTGAAGTGCTCGCGCGCGGTGACCTCGATGACGCCCAGGGCGGTGACGATCAGCCCCACCACCAGCGCCGGACCGCCGCCCCCGATGAAGCCGATCACCGCCGCGATGAGTCCGACGAGGATGGCCAGCTCGGAGATGGGCAGCCCCCCGAACGGGCTCTGCGGCCGCTCGCCCTCCCGGCCCAGCACCCGCTGGCCCCGCTTCACCTCGCGCTGGGCCTGCACCTGGCGCTCGGCGCGGACCTCGCGGCGCGTGGACGTCACCGCGCGCGGCGGCGTGGCCCGGCTGCGCCGCTTGCGAGACCTGGTGGACTTCCGCTGAGGCAAGGACGCTGAGGATAATGTCGGAGATGGCCCGCCGCCTCGCCAGCCTGCTCGCCGCCATGATCCTGGTGGGGGCGCTGGCTCCCTCATGGGCGCGGGCCGACGGCGACCCGGCCAGCGACGTGCTGCTGGGCCAGAACGTCTACTACCCCTACTCGCCGACCGTCCCGCGGGGGGTGCAGGCCACGTTGAACGCCGAGACGGCGGCGGCCAAGAAGGCGGGCCTGCCCCTCAAGGTCGCGCTCATCGCCTCGCCGGTGGATCTCGGCGTCATCCCCGAGCTGTTCGGCAAACCACGGGACTACGCCAAGTTCCTGGACAGGGAGATCAGCTTCCAGCATGCGCAGCCGCTCCTGGTGGTGATGGCCGCCGGCTACGGGACGCAGGGCGTCAGCGCCAAGGCCACCGCCGCCGTCAACGCGCTGGCAGAGCCCAAGGGCAGGACGAGCACGGCCCTGGCCCAGGCGGCCACCGCCGCCGTGGCCAAGCTCGCCGCCGCCGACGGCCACCCGATCAAGGGCGTCCCCGGCGTCTCCGGCGGCGCGTCGAGCGGCGCCGGCTCCACCACGCCGCTCCTGATCGGGCTCATCGTGGCCGCCGTGCTCGTGGCGGGCGCGCTGATCCTGCTGCGGCGCCGGCAGGCCGCCGCCGGCGCGGCCCGCTGACGCGCGGCGCCGGCCGCCGGTCAATCCCAGCGGTGGCGCCCGGCCCGCAGCTCGCGCAGCTCGGAGACCACGTCGAGCTCCCGGTTCACGTCGGCGGCACCGGCCGCCACCGCCCCGGGCAGCACGCGCACGTCCATCTCCCGCTCCACCGTGGCGCCCTCGCCGTCGGCCTCGATCCGGACCACGCGCGCGCCCGCACGTGACGCGACACAGGATTCGAGTTCGATCCCGCGCACCAGCAGCGCCGCGCAGTCGTCCAGCGCGTAGCCGGGAGGCAGCGCGCCGCTCCCGACCGCCTCGCGGTAGGCGGACAGTCGCTCGGGCTCGCCGTCGAGGTGGACGGACAGGCTTCCCTCGATCAGGCCCAGCCCCGGGGCCGGCCGCGGTGAGCCGCCGCTCATCGTGATCCCGCCCTCAAACCAGCACATCGCGCCGGCGCTCAGGCCGGCCAGGACGATGCCGCGCTCCCAGGCCGAGCGCATCGCCTCGTGGACGCCGTGCTCACGCCACACCGCCAGCATGTTGCGCATCGAGCCGCCGCCGACGTAGATGGCGTCCTGGGCCAGCAGGTGCGTCCGGGGATCGATGCGATCGCGGCCCAGGTGAAACAGCGAGAGCACGCTGGGCTCGCAGGGCCAGCCGCTGAAGCGCTCGTGAAAGCGGGTCGTCTGATCGCGCGGGTCGCCGCTGGCGGTGGGCAGGAAGCAGATCCTCGGCACCGGCTTGCCGGTGAGGGTCAGCACGAGGCGCTCCAGGGCGCCGCTGCGGTCCTGCATGGTGAAGCCGCCGCCGCCCATCGCGAGGATGCGGCGATGGTCGTCGCCGGGATTCACGCGGCTCGCCGCAGCCCGCCCGCGGAGGCGGGGGCGGGCATCTGCCGGGCGTCACCGAGAAACCGCACAGGCAGATCTTCCTCCACGACGCCACCGGCGCCGTCACAGCAGACAAATTTCGCGCGCGCCTCGGGGCGCGACGAGACGACCTCGCTCAGCTCCGTGTCCACGAAGTGCAGGGCGGCGGCGTCCCCCACTCCGTAGCCCGAGGCCATGCCGCCGGCGACGGCGTTGAGAAACGTCGCGCGCCGGCCCGGCTCGTCGCTGTAGTGCACGGCGTTGCTCCACGGCAGGAACCCGAGGCCCTCCAGGCGACGCGGCGGCCCCTCGTGAAACCCGGAGATGACGTCGGTGAACCAGCACAGAGACCCGGCCGAGCCTCCGCACAGGACCACGCCGGCCCGCCACGCGTCATAGAGCGCCAGGTCGATGCCGTGGGCCTGCCAGGCGCCCAACAGTGACACGAGGCTCCCGCCGCCCACGTAGATGAGATCCTGCGCCAGCAGGTGCGCGTAGGGATCACCCACGCCGGTTTCTCGCCGGAACAATGAGATGTGCGACGGCTGGCACCGCGACGCCGGGAAGGCACGGTAGAAGCGCACGACGTAATGGTCGGCGTCACCGCTGGCCGTCGGGAGGAAGCACACCTTGGGGCACGGAACGCCGGTGAGGGAGAGGACGTGGTCGTCGAGCAGGGGGTTACCCCACTCCATCGAGAACCCGCCGCCTCCGAACGCCATGATCTGGGGGGGCCTTGCGCTCATGGGCACAAGCGTGGCGATCCCCGCAAATAGCGTCATTGGCCCCGTGGACAAGACTTGGCAACGCGGACCGTCCGCGCGCTCAAGCCCGCCGAGCGCGGGTGTTCGGCGCGGTCAGACGCCGCGCGTCGCCGGTGGACTATGAGCTGCGAGCCGTCTCGGCGGACGCGCCGATGTCGGCCATCTCGCGGAACAGGCCGGTGACGACGAACACCACCTGCTCGGCGATCTCGACCGCGTTGTCGCCGACCCGCTCCAGGCAGCGGGCGACCAGGATCATGAACATCCCCCACTCGCGCAGCTCCAGGTCATCGCCGATCTCGACGGCGCGCTTGAAGATCGCGCGGTTGAGCCGGTTGATCTCGGCGTCCTGGCGGACGAGGTCCTGAGCGAGCTCGACGTTGCGCGTGGACAGCGCGTCCTTGGCCTGCGACACCTCCGAGCGGGCCAGCTGGCCCATCCGCTCGATCGCGTCCAGGGTGTCCTTGTCCTTGGGGGCGTCGTGGCCGGAGAGGGGCACCAGCTTGGCGATGTTGACGCACTGGTCGCCCATGCGCTCGATGCAGCGGATGCAATGCAGCAGCGCGGCCACGATGCGCAGGTCGGTGGCCACCGGCGACTGGCGGGCCAGCAGCGACAGGATCCCCTGGTGCACTTCGAGATAGCGCCCGTCGATGCGGTCATCGTCGGCGACCACCATCGCCGCCAGCTCGACGTCCTGGTAGCTGACGGACTCGAGCGCCCGGTCCAGCTGCGAGATCACCAGGTCCAGGCCGCCCAGCACCTGGCGCTCGAGCTCCTTGAGGTCCTCGCGGAATTGGTGGCGCGTCTCTTGCATTCAGGTCACCCGCTCAGTGGTTGACGATGTCGGTGCGTCCTGGCCGCGAGCGGCCACTAGCCGAACTTGCCGGTCACGTAGCGCTCGGTCCGCTCGTCCGCGGGGCGCGTGAACAGCTTGGTGGTCTCGTCGTGCTCGACCACCTCGCCGTCGAGCATGAACACCGTTGACTTGGCCACCCGCGCGGCCTGCTGCATGTTGTGGGTGACGATCACGATCGTGTAGCGGCTCTTGAGCTCGTCGATGAGCTCCTCGACCTTGAGCGTGGCGATGGGGTCCAGGGCCGAGGCCGGCTCATCCATCAGGATCACCTCGGGCTCCACGGCCACCGCCCGAGCGATGCACAGGCGCTGCTGCTGGCCGCCCGACAGCCCGATGCCCGGCGAGTTGAGCCGGTTCTTGACCTCGCCCCACAGCCCCACGGCGCGCAGCGCCCGGTGGACGCGCTCGCGGAGGTTGTCTGACTTGGTCCCGCTCAGCCGCAGGCCCGCCGCCACGTTGTCGAAGATCGACATGGTCGGGAATGGATTGGGCTTCTGGAAGACCATTCCGATCATCCGCCGCACGGCGGTGACGTCGACGCCCGCGCCGTAGACGTCCAGTTCGTCGAGGGTGACGCTGCCCTCCGAGCGCGCGCCCGGGATCTCCTCGTGCATGCGGTTGATGCACCGCACCATCGTGGACTTGCCGCAGCCCGAGGGCCCGATGATCGCGGTCACCTCGTTGGCGGGAAAGTCGATGTCGACGCCCCTGACCGCGTGCACGGCCCCGTAGTAGGCGTGCAGGTCGCGGACCTTGACGCCGTGCCCCTTGCGCTGCTCCCCCATCGCTGCCAGATCGGGGGCCGCCTCCGCCTGCTGAGACCGTTCTTCAGCGGCCGACATTTCCTTGGGTTCCTTGCTCGTGGTTTCCGGAGGGATCATGCCATGCTGCTCCTTCGCGAGATCAATCGCGCGATCACGTTGAGTATGAGGACGAGGGCCACCAAGGTGAGCGCCGCGCCCCAGGCACGAGCCACGATCACGTCGCGGGGGCTCGTGATATCGGTGTAGATCTGGAGCGGCAGGCTGTTCATCAGGCCGTTGAGGTTGGCGGTCGCCGCCGTGGCCAGCGAGACCGTGAACAGGAGCGGAGCGGTCTCCCCCATCCCGCGGGCGACCGCCAGCAGCGAGCCGGTGACGAGCCCCGAACGCGCCGTGGGCAGCACCACCCGCCACACGATGCGCCACCGGGGCGCGCCCAGGGCCAGCGCCGCCTCGCGCAGGCTCCCGGGCACCAGCAGGAGCACCACCTCGGAGGAGCGGATGACGATGGGAAGCATGAGCAACGCCAGCGCCAGCGCGCCCTTCCAGCCGGCGAACCCCGAGCCCCCGGCGTGGGAGATGACCAGCACGATGTAGATGAACAGCCCGAACACCACCGAGGGCACGCCGGTCATCACGTCCACGAAGTAGCGGACGAGGTTCGCGAACCAGCCCTCCTTGCCGTACTCCGTCAGGTAGAGCGCGACGGCGATGCCAATCGGGATGGCGAGCAGCGACGCCAGGGCCACGATCTCCAAGGTGCCGAAGATCGCGCTGCGGATCCCGCCGGGGTTGCCGAAGAAGTTCCCCGTCGGATCGGTGCTGAAGAACGAGCCGCTCCACGAGCTCAGGCCCTTGTAGAGCAGGTAGTAGATGACGAGGATGAGCGGGACCAGGGCCACGCCCGTCGCCAGCATCAGGGTGCCGCGCATGATGCGGTCCTTGCGCTTGCGCCCTGAACTGATCGTTGGAAGCCGGCCCCCGGCGCTCGAGACACTCATCACGCCACCCCCGCGCTCGCGACGCTTGCGCTCGCCGCATCGCCGGAGTCAGTCTCGGGCGCCCGCATCCCGCGGGTGCCGCGGCGCACGAACCACCGGGCGAGGATGTTGACCAACAGCGTCAGCACGAACAGCACGAGCCCGGCGGCGAAGAGTGCCGAGGAGTGCAAGGGCTGGTTGGCCGCCTCGTTGAACTCGTTGGCGATCACCGCAGCCAGGCTGTAGCCCTGGTTGAAGAGGTGGTGCCCGATCGTCGCCGCGTTGCCGATCACCAGCACCACCGCGATCGTCTCCCCGATGGCGCGACCCAGGCCCAGCATCGCGCCCCCGGTGATGCCCGGGCGGGCGTAGGGCAGGACCGT
The DNA here is from genome assembly GCA_036497165.1 of Solirubrobacteraceae bacterium. Classification (GTDB taxonomy): domain Bacteria; phylum Actinomycetota; class Thermoleophilia; order Solirubrobacterales; family Solirubrobacteraceae; genus Palsa-465. The sequence continues at coordinate 28,394 of DASXJW010000132.1, read as the reverse complement.
CATGCGGATCATCTCCCACCGCGTCGCCCCGAGGGCCAGCGCGGCTTCCTTGTTCTCCGCCGGCACGGTGGCCAGGACCTCGCGCGCGATCGCCGACACGATCGGCAGGATCATGATGGCCAGGATGAGGCCCGCGATGAAGTAGTTGGGGGCCGTGATGCTGCTGCCGCCCCCGCCGACGAACGGGATGAACGAGAACGTGTTGGCGAACCACTTCTCGACGGGCAGGAGCTTTGGCCCCAGCACGAACACGCCCCATAGCCCGTAGACCACCGACGGCACCGCCGCCAACAGGTCCACCAGCATGCCCAGCGCGCCACGGAACCTCCGCGGGCACAGCTCGGTGACGTACAGGGCCGTGGCGACGGCCACCGGCACCCCGATGATCAGCGCGATCGCTGAGGTGATGAGCGTGCCGATCACCAGCGGCGCCCCGTGGTAGATGTTGCGGCTGATGTCCCAGTCGTTGCCGAAGATGAAGCTGAAGCCGAACTTGTTCAGCGCATCTGACGACTGGCCGATCAGGCGCACGAAGAAGTACGCGATCAGCCCGAGGATCAGGACCGCCAGGGTCGTCAGGCCCGCCTGCAGGACCTGATCCGGGAGCCGGGCGGCCGGCGTCCGCTCGAGTCTCGAGCGGACGCCGGTGGCCGTGGTGGCGCTTGCCTCCATGACTGTCGTCCGGTCCCGGACTCCCTAGGAGATGGGGGAGCCGTTGCAGGTCATGGTCTGCAGCTGCGTGTTGTCCTTGGCCGCCAGGGAGGAGGGCAGCGGCGCGTAGGGCAGCTTGTTGCCGCCTGAGCCGAGCGTCTGCTGGCCGGCGCCGAACGCGTAGGCCAGGAACGACTTCAGGCCCTTGGCGACCGACGTGCTGGCCTTGCCGTCCTTGCACGGGTCCTTGTAGACGACCAGGAACGTCTGCGAGACGATCGGGTAGGCGTCAGCCGACGGCGAGTTGATCGTCGAGATGCCCAGGTCGGCCGGGACCGTGACCCCGTTGGCCGCCGCCGAGGTGTTCTCGATGGTCGGCTCGATGTACTTGCCGGACGAGTTCTTGACCGCGGCGTAGGTGAACCCGTTCTCGATCGCATAGGCCTGCTCGACATAGCCCACCGCGCCCTGCGTCTGCTTGACGGCGGCGGCGACGCCGGAGTTCTTGGCCGCGCCCGTGCCCGTCGGCCACTTGACGTCCTTGCCGGCGCCGATCGAGGACTTCCAGCCGGGGCTGACGTCCGACAGGTAGGTGGTGAATCCGTTCGTGGTTCCCGACGAGTCGGAGCGATGCACGACGGTGATCGCCGTGCTGGGCAGGCTCATGCCGGGATTCAGGCTCTTGATCGCCGGGTCGTTCCAGGTCTTGATCTTGCCGCTGAAGATGTTCGCGAGCGTGGGCCCATCGAGCTTGAGCCCGGACTTGATGCCCAAGAGGTTGTAGGACACGGTGATGGCGCCGAAGGCGACCGGGAACTGAAGGGCCGGTCCCTTCATCGCCTTGGTGTCCGTGGGCTTGAGCGCCGGGTCAGACCCGGCGAAGTCGACGGTGGCCGTCTGCAGATCGGCGATGCCTGCTCCGGAACCGACGCCGTTGTAGTTGACGGTCAGCCCCTGGCCCTTGAGGTTGGACCCCCACTGCTGATAGATCGGCAGAGCCAGCGTCGAGCCGGCGCCGTTGAGCGTCGCCGGGCTGACGGCCGCGCTGCTCGAGCCGCCCGATGAGGAGGTCCCCGTCGATCCTCCCCCGCCGGCGCTGCTGCTGCTACTGGAGTTGCTGCTCCCGCATGCGGCTATGGCGAGCGCGGCGGCCAGTGACACCGCCACCCCGCCGAGTCTCTTCGTACGCACTTTTGTCTCCTTGTTCATTTCGTCTCAGGCAGAGTCTGGGCGCCAGCCACGGCCGGGGTGTTAATGAGTTGTGAACCGGCGGTACTCAATTCGTCTTGGTCGGCCGCCAAGCGGTACCCGAGCCCGAAGTGGGTGTGGATGAACGACCACCCGGGCAACGCCGCCTCCAGCTTCACCCTGAGCTTGCGCACATAGACATCGACGGACCGGTCGCGCACTCGCATCTCCCGGCCCCAGACGAGGCGAAAGAGCTCCTCTCGCGTGACGATCCGGTCCGCTCGGCGTGCCAGCTCGGTCAGCAGCCGCAGCTCACGGATCGAGAGCATCAGCGCCCGCCCGTCCGCCCGCGCCAGATGCTCGTCGGGGACGATCTGGAGCGGACCCACCTCCAGCACTTCCCGCGCTGCCTGAGCTGCCTGCGTCACAGCTCTCCATGCTGGCGGGGACCGCGCTCGCCGGCGTTAACAGGTCGTGACCAGATTGTGAATCAGTTGTGAACGCGCACCGGCGATGGACCTGCGCACCGGCCCCGCGTGGGGGCCCCGCCGGGCTCGATCAGCCGGCCAGCGCCGAGTCCAGCCGTGCGGCCGCGTCCAGCTGTGCCGGCGACTCCGGCGGTGCGGGCGACGCCATGGGTGTGGGCGACTCCAGCGGTGTGGCGGCAGTGCCTCCGGTGATGAGGTCGAGTTCCTCCTCGACGCTGTTCTCGCGCTCGGGCGCGAACCGGTAACCGACGCCGAAGTGGGTGTGGATGTAGTTCCACTGGGGGGAGCCGGCGCGCAGCTTCTGGCGCAGCTTGCGCACGAACACGTCCACCGACCGGTCGCCGTGGGCCATCGCATAGCCCCAGATGCGCTCGTAGATCTCCTCCCGGCGCAGGACGCGGTCAGAGCCCGTGAGCAGATTGAGGATCTCGAACTCGCGGGCGGTCAGCTCGAGGCTGACCTCGTTCACGTACGCCTGGTAGAGATCGGGGCGGATGGTGATCTCGCCGAAGCTCTGAGCCGCGTCGAGTATCGGCATCTCGGCGCGGCGATGGCGGCGAACGGCAGCCTCGATGACGCAGATGAGCTCCTCGGCGTGGCACGGCTTGGTGATCCAGGCGTCGGCGCCGAGCCGCAGGCCGCGGACGCGCTGGGCCACGGAGGACGGACCCGTGCAGACGACCACTGCCAGGCCGGGCAGCCGGGCGCAGATCTGCTCCAGGTAGCCCCAGCCGGTCGGCCCGAGAACGGCCAGATCGAGGACAAGCGCGTTGAGGCGCATGGTCACCAGGGCATCCGCGCTCAGGGGCGCCGAGAGCGGGCGGTACTCGCATCCCAGCGCTTCCAGTCGCTTGGACAGGACCTGCATGAAGCCGGGGTCGCGATCGAGCACGGCCAGGCGCAGCCGGTTCTGCGCGCGCTGCGAGGGCGCGGTGGCCGAGTACCCGGGCAGCGTGTCGCTGCGCTCAGTCGACATGAGCGCCACTCTAACCCACGCCCCGCCCCCACTGCCGGCGCTGGGCGCCGGGTCACAAGATCTTTACGCGCAAAGACCGGCGATCCGAGCGAATCCGGTCACACCGATTTGAGCTGTGAAGACCAGGTGAAGCCCTGGCCACCTTCGCCAGATCTTCAGAACCGCCGGTACCCTGCGCAGGGTGCGGCTCTCCTCGTCCCGGCGACAGGTGCGCGTCGTGCGGGCTCGCCTCCCGCAGGCGCTGCCTGTTGTCCTGGCGACGGCACTGATCCTCGGCGGTTGCGGCTCGTCATCGTCCTCGTCGACGAGTTCCTCCCCGAGCTCTTCGACGGCGCACGCCGCGACCAGCAGTGCCACGACGTCGTCGGCCCAGAGCAGCCCCGCCGGGCCTGCCCCGGCGGTCGCGCAGCTCGGTCGCGCCCAGCACCCGCGCGTCTCACAGTTTCCCTCGGCTCGCGGCAAGAGCCTCAAGGATCTGGGCACGCTGGCTCGCTCCAGCGTCGAGCTCGGCGCCGCGACCGGGACCTTCACGCCCGGCACCCAGCGCTTCGCCTTCGCGCTGACCACCAACGACGGCCGCTTCGTCTACGCCCCGACTGCCGTCTACATTGCCTCGAGCCCCGGCGCGCCCGCCAAGGGCCCGTTCCTGGCGCCGGCGGATCCGATGGGCGTGCAGCCCCAGTACCGCAGCAAGCAGAACTCGGGGCCGGGCGGGATCCAGGCGATCTATGCCGCCGACCTGCCCGTGCCCAGGGCCGCAACCTACTTCGTGCTCTCGCTCACGCGCGGACCCCAGGGGATCATCGGGGCCACCGGCGAGCTGGCGGCCGCCCCCTCCTCCCCCATCCCGGCCGTCGGTCAGCGTCCCCCCAAGATCGCCACCGACACCAGCGCCACCGTCCACGGCGACCAGTCGCTGCTCACCACCCGTCTCCCGCCCGAGAGCATGGCCGCGGTCTCGCTGAACCAGGTGCTGGGTCACAAGCCCGTGGCGCTGCTGTTCTCCACCCCGCAGCTGTGCACCTCGCGCGTGTGCGGGCCCGTGACTGACGTCGCCGTCCAGCTGCAGCACCGCTTCGGCTCCAAGGTGGCGTTCATCCACCAGGAGGTCTACGTGGACAACCAGCCGTCCAAGGGCCTGCGCAGCCAGCTCAAGGCGTTTCACCTGCGGACCGAGCCGTGGCTGTTTGCCATCAACCGCCATGGGACCATCGTCGCGCGCCTCGAGGGGGCCTTCGGGACCGCCGAGCTGACCCAGGCGATCCAGGCCGCCCTGCGATGATCTCGCCGCGACGTCCCGGCGCGCCCGCGCTCGCGCTCGGTTGCGCCCTGTTCAGCGTGGCCGCCCTGGTCGCCGGATGCGGCTCGAGCTCCGCGGGCTCGTCGATCACCGCGCCCAAGGTGGCGCCCGCGCAGACCTTCCAGCTCGGCGGCTTTGCGCCGACCGGCACCATCACGCCCGGCCGCCCGACGACGATGTCCTTCGACGTCAAGCTCCCCAACGGCACGACGCTCACCCGGTACAAGACGGGATCGGGCCCCCACACCGGCGTGCACCTGATCATCGTGCGCGACGATCTGGCCTACATCATCCACGAGCACCCGCCGATCCCGCCCAGCGGGATCCTGCACCAGTCCGTCACCTTCCCGGCGCCGGGGCCCTACCACGTCCTGGTCGACGTCTATCCCGACATCCCGGGCGCCCAGCCCAACTTCCAGCTGTCGCGCAATGTGACGGTGGCCGGCGCCTACCACCCGGTCAAGCTCCCGCCGTTCAGAGCCCATCAGGTGATCGACGGCTACCACTTCGACATGCAGAGCCACCCCACGCTGCACGCCATCCAGGCGGTGTTCCTGCACCTCAACGTCACCGATCCCCGCGGCAGGCCGGTCCGCTTCACCCCGTGGTTCGGGGCCCTGGCCCACGCCATCTTCTTCCAGCAGGGGACCCTCAACTACTTCCACACGCACGTGTGCGCGCCCGACGCGCCCAATTGCGGGTCGATCGGGGGCACCCGCACCGTGTCAGGCAGCTCCAGTGCGCCCGGGAAGATCACGATCGGCGTCCTGCTGCCGGTGTCCGGCACCTGGCGCCTGTTCGTCCAGATGAAGGCCCACGGGCGGGTCATCACGGCCCCATTCACCCTCCATGTCGCTTGAGAAATCCATCGGGGTCCTTAAGTCTCGGCTAAAGCCGCCGCCGCTATGCTGATCGCGTCTCAGGAGTCGTTGGCGCCCGGGGCGCCGACGGGCATGTCGCATGGCCTCACGTAAAGAGCAAAAAGAAGCCGCCCGCCAGCGGCGGCTCGCCGAAGAGCGGGCCCGCGCCGAGCGCGCCCGGCGCGACCGCCGGTTGCGCATGCTGGGCGGGACGCTGATCGGCGCCATCGCCGTGGTGGCGGTCGCCATCGCCATCTCGTCGGGCGGCAGCAGCGCGACGGTCGTCGCGCCCAACAGCGCCGCCGCCAAGCAGGCCCAGACGAAGGTCAACTCGCTGCTCGCCGGGATCCCGCAGCAGGGCAACACGCTCGGCTCCCCCAGCGCCAAGGTGACGCTCACCGAGTACGGCGACCTCGTGTGCCCGGTGTGCAAGGACTTCGCGCTCGGGGCCGAGAACCAGCTGATCGCCAACGAGGTGCGCCAGGGCAAGGTCAAGGTCGTCTACAAAGCGCTCGAGACGGCCTCCCAGCAGGCCAACGACTCGATGTTCGTCCCGAGCCAGACGGCCGCGCTGGCCGCGGGCAACCAGAAGAAGGCCTGGAACTACATCGAGCTCTTCTACCACGAGCAGGGCGACGAGTCCAGCAGCTACGTGACCGACAAGTACCTGAGTGGGCTCGCCGCACAGGTCCCCGGCCTCAACGTGAGCCAGTGGGGGTCTGACCGTCAGTCATCGGCGCTGTCCTCCCAGGTCACCGCCGATGAGCAGGCGGCCGCCGCCGCGGGCTTCAACAGCACCCCCACGCTCGTGGTGTCCGGTCCCAAGAGCCAGGCGCAGCCCATCGTCGGCGACGCCACCTACGGCGAGCTGCAGTCAAAGATCCAATCGGTCTCGTGAGGATCCCGCTCCGCAGGGTGATGCTGGTCCTGTCCGTCATCGGCCTCGGAGTGGCGACCTACCTGACGATCATCCACTACGCCGGCATCAGCCCGGCATGCACGGCCGGTCAGTCCTGCATCAAGGTGCAGACCTCGCAGTGGTCCAAGCTGGCCGGCATCCCGGTGGCCCTCCTGGGGCTGATCGGATACGTCGGCATCACCGGTTCGCTGCTCGTCGCCGATCGTGAGGAGACGCGGCTGGCCACCCTGGGGCTCACGCTCGTCGGGTTCGCCTTCAGCTGCTACCTCACCTACCGCGAGCTGTTCTCCATCCACGCCATCTGCGAATGGTGCGCCTCCAGCGCGGTCATCCTGACCATCCTCTTCATCTGCGCGGCCTACCGTTACGTCACCGTGTCCGACGATGTCGAGCCGCTCATCGCGGCGCCCCTTCCCCCCAAGAAGACGCCCGGCAACGAGACGCGTCAGGGCAGGCGTTCCAGGGCGCGCACCTGACCCTGGGCTTCACACCGCCTGACCGCCGCCTCGCGGCCTCATCACCGGCGGCGCCGCCGCGCCCGCGAGACATCGATCTTCTCGCAGAATGCGGCATCGGGGGCGGCCAACCGTCCGGTGCTGCGCGCATGATGCAGCCGTGAGCTGGCGATCGACGCGCGCCGCGGGCCAGAGAGGTCAGGCAAACCGCCAGGTCGCCGTCGTCGATCTCGGCTCCAACTCGTGGCGCCTGGTGGTCTTCACCTACTCAGATCCGCCCGACCCCTGGTGGAAGCTCACCGACGAGCTGTATGAGACGGTTCGCATCGGCGCCGGCCTGGCCGCCAGCGGGAAGCTGAGCTATGACGCGATCGGGCGCGGCCTGGAGACGCTGGGCGTGTTCGCGCGCTTCTGCCGCGCCAATCATCTCGAAGGAGACGACATCCACGTCGTCGCCACCAGCGCCATCCGGGACGCCGCCAACGGCGAGCGCTTCCTCGCCGACGCCCAGGCGGCGACCGGGCTGAGGATCGAGACGCTGTCGGCCGAGGAGGAGGCGCGCTACGGCTACGTGGCGGCGGTCAACACGAGCACGCTGACCGATGGGGTGGTGCTCGACATCGGCGGTGGCAGCATGCAGCTCACCCACGTCAGCGACCGCCTGGCCCAGGAGTCGGCCTCCTTCCCGCTCGGCGCGGTGCGCATCACCGAGGCGTTCCTCCCCGGGGACGGCCCGCCCAAGAAGAAGGAGATCGCCCGGCTGCGCGACCACGTCGCCGAGACCCTCTCGGGCCTGAAGTGGCTGTCCTCCTCGGGCAAGCGCCTCGTGGGCATCGGCGGCGCGGTGCGCAACCTCGCCGCTGCGGCGCAGGCCGCCAACGGCGCGCTCGACCTGGGCGTGCAGGGGTTCCTCATCACCCCGAAGGTGCTGACCGGCCTGGCCCACGAGCTCGCCTCGATGTCGGCGCAGGAACGCGGCATGGTGCCGGGGATCAAGCCGGGACGCGGCGACATCATCCTCGCCTCCGCCGTCGTGCTGGACACGGTCGTCGGGCTGGGCGGCTTTGACGGCATCGAGGCCACGGAGGCGGGACTGCGCGAGGGGGTGTTCTTCGCGCGCACCCTGCTCGCCGGGGACCGGCCCCTGTTCGACGACGTTCGCGGCGCCGCCGTACGCAACCTGGCCATCCAGTACGAGTCCGACATCGCCCACGTCGAGCACGTGGCCAAGCTGTCGCTGCAGATGTTCGACTCGCTGGTGGACGCCTCCCTCTTCGCACCCGCCGAGGGCGAGCGCGAGCTGCTGTGGGCGGCCTCCATGCTCCACGACGTCGGCATGACGATCTCCTATGACGACCACCACAAGCACTCCCGCTACCTCATCGAGAGCGCCGAGCTGCCCGGCTTCGATCCCCGCGAGCGCGCGCTCATCGCCCAGATCACCCGCTATCACCGCAAGGGCATCCCCAAGCTCGGGATCATCGAGCCCATCGCCCACGCCGGAGACGAGGAGCTGCTGGACCGCTGCGCGGTCATCCTGCGTCTCGCCGAGCACCTGGAGCGCGGTCGCGACCAGTCGGTCTCCGAGGCGCGCCTGGACACCAACGGCGACGGCGTCGACCTCCACCTGAAGGCCGGCGGCGATCTCACCCTCCCGCGCTGGAGCGTTGAGCGCTACGGCGACGATGAGGCGTTCGAGCGCGTCTTCGACCGGCGCCTGCTCATCGGCTGACCCTGAGCTACCTTGCCCGGGCATGCCCCCGGAACCGACGGCGCCCTCCCCGGGCCTGACCCCCGAACCGTCCGTGTCGCCGGCCGTCGTCGCGCGGGAGTGGACGCGCCTCGGGCTCGTCGGGTTCGGCGGGCCGCCGGCCCACATCGCCCTGCTGCGACAGCTGGTCGTCGACCGCCGGCGCTGGATGGACGCCGGCGCCTTCGAGGACGCCAATGCCGCCTGCGGGATGCTCCCGGGACCCGCCTCGACGCAGATGGCGATCTACTGCGCCTACCGGGTCGCGGGGCCCACGGGCGCGGTGCTCGGCGGCCTGGGCTTCATCGTTCCCGCGGTCGCGATCATCCTGGCGCTGTCCGCGGTGGTGCTCGGCCACGCGGCGCCGTTGTGGGTGCGCGGCGCGGGGGCGGGCGCGGGCGCGGCGGTGCCGGCCGTCGCCGTCCATGCCGCCCGCGGCCTGCTCGGCCCCAGCCTGCAGCGCGCCCGGGACCGCTCAGCGCTCGTTCCCTGGACGCTGTACGTGCTCGCCGGGGCCGGGGCGGCGGTGGCCGTCGGCGCCTATCTGGTGCTGGTGCTCGTGGCCTGCGGCCTGGTCGAGGTGGTGCGCCGGCGGCCGCGCCGCGCCTCGCTGCCCCTGCTCACGGTGCCCGCGAGCGTGACGGCGGGCGGCTACGGCGCCCTGGCCTGGACGGCGTTGAAGGTCGGGGGCCTGTCGTTCGGCGGGGGCTTCGTGATCATCCCGCTCATGCAGGGCGACGCCGTCCACGTCCACCACTGGATGACCAACGCCCAGTTCCTCAACGCGGTGGCGCTCGGGCAGATCACGCCCGGTCCCGTCGTCGCCACCATCGCCGCCGTCGGCTACGCCGCCCACGGGCTGACCGGGGGGATCATGGCCGCAGCCATCGCCTTCGCGCCGTCCTTCTGCTTCGTGCTGCTGGCCGGCCGTCGCTTCGACCGACTGCGCGATCTCCCCGGCCCCCGCGCCTTCCTCGACGGCGCGGGGCCGGCGGCCATCGGTGCGATCGCCGGAGCCGCGGTCACGCTGGCCACGATCCTCAGCGAGTCATGGCAGCTTGCCGTGCTCGCCGGGGCGCTGATCGCCCTGCTGGTGCTGCGGCGGGGAGTGGTGAGCACCCTCGTCAGCGCCGCCGCGGCCGGGGTGGCGCTCGCCCTGCTCGGGGCGCCCGTGCCCTGAGTGTTCACCGAACCGTCACGAGTCGTGTGGCCACCGCACCTAGCCTGCCGGAGGGCGATGCCATCCCACGCGCATGTGACTCGGTCTACAGTTAGGGCATGCTCTGGCTGCTGCGACATGCGGAGGCCGCCGACGGCACCCCGGACGACGAGCGCCCGTTGACCGAGCGCGGCATCGCGCAGGCCATGGACGCCGGCCGTGCCCTGGAGCAGATGGGCGTCACCATCGACGCCTGCCTGTCGAGCCCCAAGCTGCGGGCGGTGCAGACCGCCCAGTACGCCTGCGCTCCGCTAGGCGTCGAGGTGACCATCGACCGCCGGCTGTCGGGCGAGCCGTTTGACGCCCACGAGCTCGTCGCCGGCCTCGGCCACGTGCTGCTCGTCGGCCACGACCCGTCGTTCACGCTCACCCTGCACGACCTCACCGGCGCCCAGGCGCGGATGAAGAAGGGCGGCCTGGCCGGTATCGCCAAGGGGGAGCTCGTCGTGCTCCTGCGCCCATCCGAGCTCAGCGCCATCGCCGGCCGCCAGAGGGTGGCGTGAGGTGACGAACGTCGGCTCCGAGCTGCACGACTCCTCGGCCCTCGGGGTCGAGCAGGCCAACGGCGCGGGCCGGGAGGGCGCGGACCTGCGCGACCGCTCGCTCTACGTCAACCGCGAGCTGTCCTGGCTGGACTTCAACGATCGCGTCCTGCAGCTCGCCGAGGATGAGTCGCTGCCGCTGATCGAGCGTCTCAAGTTCCTGGCCATCTTCGTCAGCAACCTCGACGAGTTCTTCATGATCCGCGTCGCCGGCGTCCACGACCAGGTCGACGCCCGGATCGACGCACGGGGTCCCGACGGGCTCTCGCCCACCGAGGTCCTGCGAGGCATCCAGGATCGGGTCCGGGAGCTCGATCGCCGCCACGCCGACCAGTTCACGCGCGTGGTACGTCCGGAACTGGCCGAGCACGGCATCCGGATCGTCAGCTGTGAGGAGTCGGGCGCCCCGCCCGAGGAGATCGAGCGCCATTTCCGCGAGCAGATCTTCCCCGTGCTGACGCCGCTTGGCGTGGGCGCCGGCCGGCCCTTTCCCTACATCTCCAACCTGTCGCTGAGCCTTATCGTGCACCTGCACGACCCCGAGGCCGATCAGGACGCCTTCGCCCGCGTCAAGGTGCCCAAGGAGGTGCTGCCGCGGTTCGTGGAGATCGCCAAGGACGTCTTCATCCCCCTCGAGGACATCATCGCCCGCCATCTCGATGCGCTGTTCCCGGGGGTGGACATCCTCAGCTACGACCTCTTCCGAGTCACCCGCGACGCCGATTTCGAGATCTCCGACGAGGCCGACGACCTCCTGCAGGCCGTCGAGGACGAGCTGCGCCGCCGTCGCTTCGGCGAGGTCGTGCGGCTCGAGGTGGGCGCCGGCATGGACCCGGGGCTGCGCACGCGGCTGATCGAGTGGACCGGCGTGGACGAGGTGCAGGTCTACGATGTCGACGGACTCCTCGATCTGGGCGACCTGTGGCAGATCGCCTCGATCAAGGACAAGCGGGAGATCCGGTGGCCCAGCTGGAACCCCGTGACGCAGCCGGGACTGGTCACCACCCAGGACGGCGGCGAGGCCCAGCCGGACATGTTCGCCATGATGCGCGCCGGCGACGTCCTCGTCCACTATCCCTACCAGTCGTTCACCTCGAGCGTGGAGCGGTTCGTCAAGCAGGCGGTCGACGACCCCAACGTCCTGGCGATCAAGATGACCGTGTATCGCACCTCCGACGACTCGGCGTTGGTCCCATCGCTCATCGAGGCCGCCGAGAAGGGCAAGCAGGCGGTCTGCCTGGTGGAGCTCAAGGCGCGTTTCGACGAGCGCCAGAACATCCACTGGTCACGCGCGCTGGAGGAGGTGGGCGCCCACGTCGTGCACGGGATCCCCGGCCTGAAGACCCACGCCAAGGCGATCCTCATCGTCCGGCGCGAACGCGGCGCCGTGCGCAACTACGTGATGATCGGCACGGGCAACTTCCACGCCAAGAACGCGCGGCTCTACGAGGACTTCGGCTTCTTCACGACCGATCGCGAGATCGGCGACGAGGTCGCCAACCTGTTCAACACCCTGACCGGTTACGGCCACCCCGAGCCCCAGCGCAAGACGCTGGTGGCGCCCACCTGGCTGCGCCAGCCGCTCATCAACGAGATCGATCGCACCATCGAGGCCCACCGGGAGGGCCGCGAGGCGCGGATCGTGATGAAGATGAACGCGCTGGTGGACCAGCAGATGATCGAGGCGCTGTACCGCGCGTCGCAGGCGGGCGTGCCGATCTCGCTCAACGTCCGCGGAATCTGCTGCCTGGTGCCGGGCATCCGCGGGATCAGCGACACGATCGAGGTGGTGTCCGTGGTGGGGCGCTTCCTCGAGCACAGCCGGATCTACTCCTTCCACCGCGGCGACGAGCACCGCTACTACATCGGGTCCGCGGACCTGATGCCGCGCAACCTGGACACGCGAGTGGAGCTGCTGACGCCCATCGAGCGCCCGGAGCTGCAGGCCGAGCTGCGAGACACCCTCGACCGCTGCCTGGCCGACGACACCTACGCCTGGACGATGGCCAGCGACCGCAGCTGGACGCGGCGCACGGGGCGCACGCGCAGCGTCCACGCCGAGTTGATGGAGCGGACGCTCGCGATGGCCGCGAGCGCCTCCAGCTGAACGCGCGGGTGCACAGCGACCTCCTGCTCGTCATCGTCATCCTCGCGGCGACGGCATTCGACTTCACCAACGGCTTTCACGACACCGCCAACGTCGTGGCCTCGTCGATCTCGACGCGGGCGCTGGCCCCGCGCACGGCCATCACGCTCGTCTCCGTCCTGAACTTCGCGGGCGCATTCATCTCGCTCAAGGTCGCCGCGACCATCGCCACCGGCATCATCAACGCCGGGCAGGTGACCGAGCTCATCGCCTTCGCGGGACTCGTCGGGGCGATCACCTGGAACCTCCTCACCTGGGCCTACGGCCTGCCGTCGAGCTCGTCGCACGCGCTCATCGGCGGCGTCACCGGCGCGATGCTGGCCGCCGTGGGCACCAGTGGCGTCAAGTTCGAGGGGCTCGTCACCAAGGTGGTCATCCCGGCGATCGTCGCGCCGCTGGCCGCGTTCGTCGTCGCGGGCCTGGTCATCGGGCTCGTCTACCGCTTCCTGGGACGGCGCAGCCCGGGACCGGTGACCCGCGGCTTCCGTGGCGGGCAGCTCCTCTCCAACTCCGCGCTCGCGCTGGCCCACGGCACCAACGACGCGCAGAAGACGATGGGGGTCATCACGCTCGCCCTGGTGGCTCACGGGTCCTTGAGCCCGCAGCACGCCACCGTTCCCGCGTGGGTGGTGGTCCTGTCGGCCACCGCCATCTCGCTGGGCACCTACGCGGGCGGCTGGCGGATCATCCGCACCGTCGGCAGCCGGATCATCCGCATGGATTCCGCGCAGGCCTTCTCGGCCCAGGCCTCGGGAGCGGCGGTCATCCTGATCTCCTCACACCTCGGCTACCCCCTGTCCTCCACCCACGTCATCTCCGGGGGCGTGATGGGGGCGGGCGCCGCCAAGCGGCTGTCGGCGGTGCGATGGGGCGTGGCGGGGACGATCGCCGGGACGTGGCTCATCACCCTGCCGATCGCGGGGCTGTTCGGGGCCGCCGCCTACGCGGTCGCGGCGGCCTTCGGGCACGGCGCGCTCGGACCGCTGCTCATCGTGGTCGTCGCGATCGGCGGGCCGCTGTCAATGACGCTCGCGACCCGCCGCCGGCGATCTGAACCCGCCCACCCCGCGAGCGCCTGACACGGCAGGTCTGAGACCGGTCAGCCGCCGTTGGGCGTCTTGAAGACCGGTCAGCCGCCGTTGGGCGTCTTGACCGGCCGGTTGGCCAGCTTGACCTTGACCCGGGTGCTCTGACCGGAGCGATTGATCGAAAGCGTCACCGTCTGACCGGGCTTATAGGCATCGATGGTGGCGATGAACTGGTCGGTGGTGGCGATGGGGGTTCCGTTGATCGCGGTGATTGTGTCACCGGCCTTGAGGCCCGATTGTGCCGCCGGGGATCCGGGCGAGACCGGGTTGGGGCACGTCTGGCTGGGCGATGTGGCGATCTGGGCCCCCGAGCCCGCGGCGCCGTTCAGACAGACGCCGACGTAGGCGTGCTGGACATGGTGGCCGCCGATGATCGCGGTGGCGACCCCCTTGACGGTGTCGGAGGGGACGGCGAACCCGACCCCGGAGCTCGAGCCCTCGCCGCCGGCCGTCTGGTTGTTGGTCTCGATCTGGTCGTTGAGACCGAGGACGTGGCCGTTGGCGTCCAGGAGCGGGCCACCGGAGTTGCCGGGGTTGATGGCCGCGTCGGTCTGGACGGCATTGGGGATGGTGTAGCCGTTGGGCGCTTGGATGCTGCGGCCGGTCTGGCTGACGATGCCCGTGGTGGTGGTCTCCGGCAGGCTGAACGGGCTACCGATGGCGACCACCGGGTCGCCGACCTGGGCCTGGCTCGAGTCCGCCAGCGGGATCGGATGAAGCTGGGAGGCGGGCACGTTGACGTGGATGACGGCGACGTCGGTGGACGGGTCGGTGCCCAGCACCTTGGCCGAGGCCGTCTTGCCGTCCTGGAAGGTCACCTTGACCGAGGTCGCGTTGGCCACGACGTGCTCGTCGGTGAGGATGTCGCCGTTGCTGTCATAGACGACGCCCGCGCCCTCGCCCTGGACCTGCTGGCTGCCCTGGCCGCCGAAGAACCCGAAGCCCTGGTTCTGGCTGTTCGCGGTCACGCGGATGTCCACCACCCCGGGGCTGGCGGCCTTGTAGATCTGGTTGATGCTCAGGCCGGTCCCGCCCTTGAAGGAGGTGGGCTCGGCCGAGGTGCTCGAGCTGCCCTGCTGTACGACGGTCGTCGTCACCGTGCGCGTGCTGGAGCTCCCGCTGGCGATGATCAGCGCGATCACTCCCCCTGCGATGGCGCCGCCGATGATCGGAAGCCAACGGATCACACTTCTCATGGTTTTCGGTCTCTCTCCTGGATGACGTTCAGGGTTGTGCCTGTCTTATGGGACCACGTACCCGTGAGGAACCTTTCAGAGTTCGGGAAGAAGTCCGTAAGAGGAGCCTAGGACGACCCACCCGCGTTCAGGACGTCCTGGAGGCGCCTGGCTTCCCGGTCGGGGGTCTGGGTCATGCGGTCCTTGGTGATGCGAATGGTTCTCAGGCCGTGCTGGAGCTGGTGAGCGTCACGTTCGCGGTCTGACTCGAAGGTGTGGCGGTCGCGGTGAAAGTCCCAGCCGTCCAGCTCCACGATGAGGCCGTGCTCGGCAAAGTAGGCGTCGACCTCGTAGCCGTTGACCGTGGTGTTGATCTGCGGCGTGGGCAGTCCGTAGCGGGCCGCGAAGACCACGAAGTCATCCTCAAAGCCCGAGCGGGTGGGGTTGCTGGGGTCCTCGGCGAAGGGGTTGAGGAGCCTGGTGCCCGGGTGCAGGGGGTTGCGGGCCAGGAGGTCTGTGAGGGTGGCCAGGTGCAGGTGACCGCTGCGGCGCGCGTCGTTGACCATCCGGGTCAGCTGTTTTGTTGTCAGCCGGGGGGCGATATCGAGGATGGTGCGGGCCGGGCTGGTCGCGGGGACGCCCAGTTGCCGTGTGAGGTCGCGGCGTTTCAACGTACGGCAGCGGTGAGTGGTGATGCCCGGGCGAGTGCGCCGGCTTGGCGCCGTCACCTCGAATGACCCGGCCCACCGCCCCTCAAAGCCCCAGAGGCTCGCCGCCGAGCTATGGCTCAGAACAGCCTCTGGGCCGCAGGCCAGAACGGCCGCGGCCGCCCGTGACACCGGATCATCCCGCAGGGGACCGACGCAGTAGACGCCGGCGTGGCGCGCGACCCAGTCGCCGGACTTCACCCGCCCGGCGATCAGCCCCTGGCCCACGCCTCGCTCCAGCAGTTGCCACCGAGCCACATGCCCGTGCTGGGCACGGGCGAGCTCGCGGATCGCGGCGCCGGGGCCGGGGCCAGGGCCAGGGCCAGGGCCAGGGCCGATTTTGCAGCTATTTCCTTCACTATCGGCCACTACCCCTTAAGAGCCCGCAGCGCCGGTGCTTTCACCCCCCTCCTCCGCCAACGAGACAAAGAAATCGAGCGCCTCCGGGTTGGCCAGCGACTCCCGCGACGCCGCCTCAGACGCCGGGGTCCCCATGAGGATGCGCTTGACCGGGACCTCCAGCACCTTGCCCGACAGCGTGCGGGGGACGGCCTCGATCTGACGGATCTCGTTGGGGACGTGCCGCGGCGAGCAGTCCTCCCGGACGCGCCGGCGGATCTCGGCGACCAGGTCGTCGGTCAGCGACGCGCCCTCGCGCAGGACCACGAACAGCGGCATCCACCCGTCGGTGCCCTCGCGCGGCAGGTCCACGACGAGCGCGTCGACCACCTCCTCGACGTCCAGCACGGCGCGGTAGATCTCGCTCGTCCCCATCCGCACCCCGCCGCGGTTGATGGTCGAGTCCGAGCGTCCGTGGATGATCGCGGTCCCGCGGGAGGTGATGGCGATCCAGTCCCCGTGGCGCCAGACCCCGGGGTACATCGAGAAGTAGGACTCGCGCAGGCGCTCTCCGCCGGAGTCGCCCCAGAAGTAGATCGGCATCGAGGGCATCGGCTCGGTGATGACCAGCTCGCCGACCTCGTCGGTCAGCGGATGGCCGTCGGGATCCCAGGCCTGCACCGCGGCACCCAGCGCGCGTGCCTGGAGCTCTCCGCGATACACGGGCAGCGTCGGCACCCCGCCGACGAAGGCCGTGCACATGTCGGTGCCGCCCGAGGTGGAGAACAGCCACGTGTCGGAGCCCAGGTGGTCATAGACCCACTGAAAGCCCTCCGGCGAGAGCGGCGAGCCCGTCGATCCCACCGCCTCCAGCCCCTCGAGCGACCGCCCCGACCGCGGCTCCACCCCGGCCTTCATGCACGACGCGATGAAGGCGGCGCTGGTTCCGAACGTGGTGACCTGGGCCTCCTCGGCGAGATCCCACAGGCGGTCGAGCGTCGGATGGCCCGGGTTGCCGTCGAAGAGGACGATCGACGCGTCGGTGAGCAGCACGCCCACCAGGAAGTTCCACATCATCCACCCGGTCGTGGAGAACCAGAAGACGCGATCACCGGCGTGGGCGTCGAGATGGAGGTGCCCCATCTTGGTCTGCTCGAGCAGGATCCCGCCCTGGCCGTGGACGATCGGCTTGGGCAGACCCGTCGTGCCGCTGGAGTACAGCACCCACAGCGGGTGGTCGAAGGGCAGCGACGCGAACGACAGCTCTGACTCCGGCGGACCCAGGAACCCGTCCTCCCACCCGCTGCCGTCCAGATACCCGAAGCGCACGGTGCGCGACAGCCCGGGCAGCTCCCGCGCGATCCGCGCCACCAGGTCCGAGCGCTCGAAGTCCTTGCCGCCGTAACGGTAGCCGTCAATGGCCAGCAGGACGGTCGGCTCCACCTGGGCGAAGCGGTCGATCACGCTACGCGCGCCGAACTCCGGCGCCGCGGAGGACCACGTCGCCCCGATCGAGGCGCAGGCGAGAAAGGCCGCCGCGGTCTCGGGGATGTTGGGCATGTAGGCGACCACCCGGTCGCCCTCCCCCACGCCGAGCGCCCGCAGCCCGGCGGCGATCCGGGCGGTCTCGGCGCGCAGGCGCCCCCAGGTCCACTCCTCGAGGTCCGGCCGGACCTCCGAGGCGTGGCGGATGGCCACCGCGGCGTCGTCCTTGCCGCGGAACACGTGCTCGGCGTAGGAGGTCCGCGCGCCCGGGAACCACTGCGCGCCCGGCATCGACCGGTCCCCCAGCACCGCGCCCGCGCCACCTTGGAGGCGCACGTCGAAGTGAGCCACCAGCGCCGACCAGAAGTCCTCCACCGAGTCGACCGACCACTGCCACAGCTCCTCGTAGGACCCCAGTGACAGTCCGCGCTCCTGCGCGAGCCAGCGCGCGAACCGGGTCAGCGTCGCGCGCTCGACACGATCCTCGGATGGCTCCCACAGCAGTACCGGCGCCTCGGTCATCGCCGCGAATCGTAGACTGCCGGCCGTGCCCGCAGAGACGAGCCAGACCCTCGTGGCGCCGTTCACGGGCACGGTCGTGGCCACCCCCGCCGGCGCCGACCAGCAGGTCCGGGCCGGCGCGCCCGTCATCGTCATCGAGGCCATGAAGATGGAGCACGAGATCGTCGCCGACCACGACGCCACCGTGCAGAGGCTGGACGTGAAGGTCGGCCAGACCGTCGAGGAGGGCCAGGCCCTCGCGGTCCTCACCCGGCGCAACGGCCCCGTTGACGCCACGGTAGGAGAGCCCGAGGCGCCGTCTGATCAGCGCCAGGACCTCGCCGACGTGCGCGAGCGCCACGACCTCGGCCTCGATCACCGCCGCCCCGGTGCCGTGGCCAAGCGCCACTCACAAGAGCGCCGCACCGCGCGCGAGAACCTGCGCGACCTCCTGGACGACGACAGCTTCGTTGAGTACGGCCCGCTGGTGTTCGCCGCCCAGGAGCAGCGGCGATCGCGCCAGGAGCTGATCGAGCGAACCCCCGCGGACGGCCTCGTCGGCGGCGTCGGCGCCGTGGCCGGCCAGCCCGTGGCCGCGATGTCCTATGACTACACCGTCCTGGCCGGCACGCAGGGCATGCGCAACCACCAGAAGAAGGACCGGCTGTTCGAGATCGCCGAGCGCCGCCGGCTGCCCGTGGTGCTGTTCGCCGAGGGCGGCGGCGGCCGGCCCGGCGACGTCGACATGCCGATCATCGCGGGCCTGGACTGCCGCGCCTTTCAGTACTTCGCCCGCCTCAGCGGGCTGGTCCCGCTCGTCGGCATCGCCTCGGGCTACTGCTTCGCCGGCAACGCCGCGCTGCTCGGGTGCTGCGACGTCGTCATCGCCACCGAGGACTCGAGCATCGGCATGGGCGGCCCCGCGATGATCGAGGGCGGCGGACTCGGCGTGTTCGCGCCCGGCGAGGTGGGCCCGATCGACGTGCAGTTCGGCAACGGCGTCGTGGACCTGCGCGTCCCCGACGACGCCGCGGCGGTGCAGGCGGCCAAGCGGTATCTCGGCTACTTCGCCCGCACGTCGCCGCCGCAGCCGGCCGCCGCCCCAGGCGTTCCGGACCAGACCCGGCTGCGCGACCTCATTCCCGCCAACCGCAAGCGGGTCTACGCCGTGCGCGACGTCATCGAAGCGCTCTTTGACGCGGACTCGGTGCTCGAGCTGCGACGCGGCTTCGGGCCGGGAATGGTGACGGCGCTGGCCCGCATCGACGGACGGCCGCTGGGCGTGATCGCCAACGACCCCTCACACCTGGGCGGCGCCATCGACGCCGAGGGCGCGGACAAGGCGGCGCGCTTCATGGGGCTGTGCGACGCCTTCGGCCTCCCGCTGCTCTTCCTGGCCGACACCCCCGGCTTCATGGTCGGGCCCCAGGCCGAGCGGACGGCCACCGTGCGCCACTTCTCGCGCATGTTCGTCACCGGCGCCAACCTCAGCGTGCCCACCGGCACCGTGGTGCTGCGCAAAGGCTACGGGCTGGGGGCCCAGGCGATGGCGGGCGGGAGCTTCAAGGCGCCGCTGTTCACGGTGGGCTGGCCCACCTCGGAGTTCGGCGCGATGGGGCTCGAGGGGGCGGTGCGGCTGGGGATGCGGCGCGAGCTGCAGGCGATCGAGGACCCCGCCGAGCGCGAGCGGGCCTACGAGGCGATGGTCGCCGGCGCCTACGAGCGCGGGCGCGGGATCAGCATGGCGTCCTACTTCGAGATCGACGATGTCATCGACCCGGCTGATACGCGGCGGTGGATCGGCACCCTGTTCGACGAGGCGACGCCGCGGTGGTTTCAGACGCCGGGCAAGCGGCGGCCCAACGTCGACACCTGGTAGCGCGGGCGCCGCGCTAGGCGCACTTCTCGCAGGCGCCGCGCAGCAGGATCTCGTGGCTGTCCACCGTGACGCCCAGCCGGTCTGACAGCTTGTCGATCGCCTTCTCGAGCCCGGGGTCGTCGAAGGCCACCAGCCGGCCGCACTGACCGCACACGAGGTGATGGTGGTGCTCCCCGCTGGGCTCCAGCGGCTCGAAGCGCGCCTCGCCCTGTCCGGTGACGATCCGCTCTGCGAGGCCCCGCTCCACCAGGAGGTCGAGGACGCGGTAGATGCTGGCCCGCGCGATCGGGCGGCCCCGCCGGCGCAGCCGGGCCTCGATCTCGTGCGCGCTGAGGGCGCACTCCTGCTCGCCCAGCAGCTCGATGATCCGGTCGCGGGCCCCGCCCCGCTTGTAGCCCGCGATGGCGAGGTTCCCGTACACGTAGCGCATCCAGTCCAGGCTGGCCATGGCCCCACTGTAGCGCCGCCGGCCCTGAGAATGAGAATAAGACTCAGTCTCATTTCATGGTAGGGTGGGCGGTGTGAGCCCCGATGCCGCCCGCCGCCGCATCGCTGCGGGTGCCGTGTGCGCCGCGCTCACAGCCGCCCTCGCCCTGGGCGCGGCGGGGTGCGGTAGCACCCAGGCGACCAGCGCCGGGGGCAGGGTCCGCGTCGTGGCCGCCGAGAACTTCTGGGGGAGTATCGCCCGGCAGATCGGCGGCACCCATGCGGATGTGACGAGCATCATCGTCAATCCCGCCCAGGACCCGCACGACTACGAGCCGACCACCGCCGACGCCCGGACGATGGCCACCGCACAGCTCGCCGTCGTCAACGGGATCGGCTATGACCCGTGGGCGCCGAGACTGCTGGCCGCCAACCCGACGAGCGGGCGGGTGACGCTCACCGTGGGTGACCTGTTCGGCCTCACGGAGGGCGACAACCCGCACCGCTGGTACGACCCAGCCGAGGTGCTCACGGTGGCCAGGACCATCGCCGCCGATCTGGGCAAGCTCGATCCCAAGGACAAGGCCTACTTCGCCAAGCAGCTCGGCGCCTTCGACACCCAGGGGCTCGCCACCTACCACCGCCTCATCAACCAGATCCACGCGCGTTACGCGGGCGTGCCCGTCGGCGCGTCGGAGAGCATCTTCGCGCTGCAGGCGCCCTCGCTGGGGCTCAAGCTCATCACCCCATACAGCTTCATGAAGGCGATCAGCGAAGGCAGCGAGGTCACCGCCCAGGACACGGTCACCACCGAGCATCAGCTGACAGGCCGGCAGATCAAGGTATGGGTCTACAACGCCCAGAACGTGACGCCGGAGATCAAGCACCTGAACAGCCTGGCCGCAGCGGCCCACATTCCGATCGCAACGGTCACCGAGACGCTGTCACCCTCCAGCGACTCCTTCCAGCAGTGGCAGGTGGCACAGCTGCAGCGCCTGCAGACCGCCCTGCACAAGGCGACCGGACGATGACGAACGCGGCCGTCAGCACCGGATCCGACACATCGGCCGTTGTGCTGGACGGCGTGACCGTACGGATCGCCGGCCACCGGATTCTCTCCGACGTCTCGCTCACCATCCGCAACGGGGAGTTCGTCGCCGTGCTCGGGCCCAACGGGGCCGGAAAGTCCACCCTGATGAAGGCCATCCTCGGCCTCGTCCCCCTGGCCGGCGGCTCGGTCGACGTCCTGGGGCGCTCACCCCAGCAGGCCCGCCCCCACATCGGCTACCTGCCGCAGCGCCAGAGCTTCGACCCCGCCACCCGGGTGCGCGGCGTGGACCTGGTGGCGCTCGGGCTCAACGGCTCCCGCTGGGGGGTCCCGCTGCCTCTCACCGCGGGCGCCCGCCGCCGGCGGCGGGAGGAGCGCGCCCGCGTGGCCGAGGTGATCGAGCTGGTCGGCGCGAGCGCCTATGCGGGCCGCGCCATCGGCGAGCTGTCGGGCGGCGAGCAGCAACGCCTGCTCATCGCGGCCGCGCTCGTCCGCGGGCCCCGGCTGCTCATCCTCGACGAGCCGCTGGACAGCCTCGACCTCCCCAACCAGGCGTCGGTGGCCGGCCTCATCCGCCGTATCGCCACCACCGAGGGCGTCGCCGTGCTCCTCGTCGCCCACGACGTCAATCCGCTTGCCGCCTACCTGGACCGCGTCGTCTACCTGGCCCGGGGGCGGGCGCTCTGCGGCGAGGTCGAGGACGTCATCAGCGCTCCGACGCTCACCGATCTCTACGGCACCCCCGTGGAGGTGCTGCGGACCTCGGATGGGCGGCTGGTCGTCGTCGGCCTGCCGGAGGCGCCCCACCACCACGGCCACCGCCACGGATGATCCCGAGCCTTTCCCCCAATCCGATCGACGACGTGCGCCGGTTGTTCACCTACCCGTTCATGGTCAACGCCCTGGCCGCCGGGACGATCGTGGCCATCCTCGCCGGCGTCGTCGGCTGGTACGTCGTGCTGCGCCGCCAGGCCTTCGCCTCGCACACCCTGTCGGTCATGGCCTTCCCGGGGGCCGCCGGCGCCGCGCTGGCCGGCCTTCCGACCGCGCTTGGCTACTACGTGGCCTGCACCGCCGCCGCGCTGGCCATCGGCCGGGCCGGGCGCAGCCCCGGCGCCGCCGCCGGCCGCCGCGGCCAGGTGGGCGAATCAGCGGTCATCGGCACGGTGCAGACCGTGGGACTGGCCGCCGGCTTTCTCTTCCTCAGCCTCAACCACTCCGTCCTGGGCGGACCCGAGACGCTGTTGTTCGGCACCTTCCTCGGCATCACCAGCGGCCAGGTGCTCGTTCTCCTGGCGGTGGCGCTGGCCGCCCTGGTCGCGCTGACCGCACTGGCCCGCCCGCTGCTGTTCTCCTCGATCGACCCCGAGGTCGCCCGCGCCGGCGGCGTCCCCGTGGCCCGGCTCGACGCCCTGTTTCTCATCGTCCTGGGCCTGGCCATCGCCGCCACCAGCCAGCTCACCGGGGCGCTGCTGGTGTTCGCGCTCCTGATCGCGCCCCCCGCCGCCGCACACCAGATCACGCTGCGCCCGCTCGCCGGACTCCTCCTCAGCGTGGCCCTGGCGCTGCTCACCATCTGGCTCGCGCTGGCCATCGCCTACTACAGCATCTATCCCGTCGGCTTCTACGTGACCACCATCGGCTTCGTGCTCTACGTGCTCGCGCGGGCGGCCGGACGGATTCGGCGGCGCTGATGTTCGCCCACGAGTTCGTCCGCAACGCCTGGCTGGCCGGCACGTTCATCGCGCTGGCCTGCGGCACGATCGGCTGGTTCGTGGTCCTGCGCGCACAGGTGTTCGCGGGCGACGCGCTCAGCCATGTCGCGTTCGTGGGCGCGATCGCCGCCGCGGCGGCCGGCGTCGACGAGCGCATCGGCCTGTTCACGCTCACCCTGGCGCTGGCCATCGGGATGGGCGCGCTGGGCCACCGGGCCCGCGCCGACGACGTGACCATCGGGATCAGCTTCGCCTGGATCCTCGGGATCGGCGCCCTGCTGCTGGCTGTCCTCGCCACCAGCGCCGCCGGCGCCAGCGGGATCACGACCGCCAACACGCTGTTCGGATCCATCTACTCGCTGAGCGCGTCCGACGCGCTCCTCGCCGCCGCCATCGCGCTGGCCGCCACCGCGGGCATCCTCGCCGCCACCCGGCCGCTGCTGCTCAGCTCGCTCGATCCGGAGCTGGCCACGGTCCGCGGCATCCCGGTGCGCGCGCTGGGCCTCGCCTTCCTGGCCGCGCTGGCCATCATCGCCGCCGAGAGCACGCGGGCCGTCGGCGCCCTGCTCCTGCTCGGCCTCATCGCCGCCCCCGGCGGAGCGGCCGCCGTCCTGACGGCGCGTCCCTACCTGGGCGTGGCCCTGTCGGCCTCGATCGCGGTGGGCGCCATGTGGGGCGGCCTGGCCCTCAGCTACGCCATCGCCTCGCTGCCGGCGAGCACCGCCGTCATCGGGCTGGCGGCGTGCGCCTACGCCGGCGCCGGCATCTGGTCACGGCTGGCGCGACGCCGGCCGCACGACACGCTGCTCAGCGCCGGCGAAAGCGGGTGACCCGAGGTCCGGCGGGCGTGCCCGGGCGGGAGTCGTAGCCCGAGCCGCCGCCGGAACCGCGGGTAGCGGGGAGAAGATTCCACCGCTGGCGACGAGGCGCACATTCGTCGCAATCGGCCTGTGTCTGGAGACGGCGCTGGGCGGGACACGGCGCGGGGATGCCTGAGTCAAACCCTCGATCGCCTCGCATGAAATGACACCGGCGCGACATGCCCGTCAGCGTACGTCGGCACCCGTCAGCTTTGCGTAAGAGGATTCTGAGGATCGGCTGATAACGCGCCCTGGGGCGCCCGGACGGCGTCGCCGGGCCGCGGCCGCGGCGATCGTCCGGCCAGGCGCGGCAGCGTGACCCGCACCTCGAGGCCGCCCGCGGCGGGCGCGGAGAGGTGGGCCGCGCCGTGATGGGCCTCGGCGATCGAGCGCACGATCGACAGGCCGAGTCCGAAGCCACCGGCGGAGCGGTCCAGTCGCCGGAACGGCTCGGCCAGTTCCTCCACCCGCCCGGGGTCGATCCGATCGCCGCCGTTGGCGACCACGAGCTCCGCGACGTCCCCGTGCATCCGGGTCGTGACCTGGAGATAGCCGCCGGGCACGTTGTGGCGGATGGCGTTGTCGATCACATTGGCGATGAGCCGTTCGAGCAATCCGGGATGTCCCGTCGTCCACGCCGGCTCCAGGTCGTCACGGACCTCGATCTGGGCCTCCTGCGCGCGCGCCCACAGGTCGGTGACGCAGTCAGCGGTCAGGGCGGCGATGTCCACCGCCTCCTCCTGGCCAGTGGCCGCCTCGCTGCGCGCCAGCAGGAGCAGGCTGGCGATGAGCCGCTCGCACCGGTCGACCGTGTCGCGGATCGCCTCCCCCATGGCGCGCAGCTCCTCGATGCTGGCGTCGGGATCGGCCAGCGCGACGTCGACCTCGGTGCGCATGATGGCCAGCGGCGTGCGCAGCTCGTGCGACGCGTTGGCGACGAAGTGGCGCTGGCTGGCAAAGGCAGCGTCCAGCCGTCCGAGCATGCCATCGAAGGTGTCGGCCAGCTCGCGCAGCTCGTCGGCCGGCCCCGGCAGATCGATCCGCTCGCCGAGGTTCTCGCTGGAGACGCGGCGCGCGGTGGCGGTGATGTCGCGCAGCGGGGCCAGGGCGCGCCCGGCCAGCAGCCAGCCGATGAGCACCGAGATCGCCGTCATCGCCACCAGGGCGACGGCGTACTCGATGAGCAGCCGGTGCAGCGCGCCCCCGAGGATCTGGTTCTGGACGGTGTGGATGAGCTTGCCCGTCTGCGAGCCGGGCGGGAAGCCGAACTCGCCGCGCGCCGGGCGGATCCCCAGGCGCAGCAGCTCCGAGCGCAGGCTGTGATGGGTGCGCAGGTTGGTGCGCACGAACACGTAGCCGATCGTCAGCAGCACGGCCCCCGTGATGAGGAAGACCGTCCCGTACAGGGCGGTCAGCCGCAGGCGGATCGTCGGCGCCGGCGTCCGCCGCGGGCGCCCCGGCCGATCGGACGCGCGCCGGCCGCCGGCCATCACGCCATCCGGTAGCCCACCCCGATCACCGTCTGGACCACCGGCGGGTCGCCCAGCTTGCGGCGCAGCGTCATGATCGTCATGCGCACCACGTTGGTGAACGGATCGGTGTGCTCGTCCCAAACGCGCTCCAGGAGCTGCTCTGCGGACACCGTAGCGCCGTCCGCCGCCATCAGCGCCTCCAGCACCGCGAACTCCTTGCGCGCGAGATCGACCTCGCGACCCGACCGCGTGAGGCGGCGGCGGGCCGGATCGAGCTCCAGGTCGCCGTGGCGCAGCACGGGTGGTCGGCTCGGCGCCGTGCGGCGGGCCAGAGCGTGGATCCGCGCCACCAGCTCGGCGAAGCGAAACGGCTTGGCCAGGTAGTCGTCGGCGCCCAGCGACAGCCCTTCGATCACGTCCTCGAGCGCGCCTGCCGCCGTGAGCATGAGGATCCCGGTGTCGGGACGCTCGTCGCGCACGACGCGGCAGACGTCATCGCCATGCACCACCGGCAGGTCCCGGTCGAGCACGAGCACGTCATAGCGGACCACGCGCGACTTGACGAGCGCCTGCTCGCCATCGGCGGCCAGGTCGACCGCGAAGCCCTGACGCCGCAGGCCGCGAGCGATGGCATCGGCCAGCCGCAGCTCGTCCTCGGCGATCAAAACGCGCACCGACTGAGCATGACGGCGCCGCCGTAAGCACTCCATAAGAGCGGCGGGGTTTGACGAGGCGCGCAACCGGCTAGATAGACGCCGACATTCACCATTACATGAAATGACGTCACAACAACTCGTGATACCGTAGGAGAGAGATGGCATCGCCACCGAACATCGCCGAGCGCGGCATGGCGGTCGGGCTCCGAGCGCTGAACCGCGTCGCGTCGTCGGGGACCATCGACCGCCTCGGGCTGCGCGACCCGGTCACCACCCTCATCCACGGCGCCACCAAGACCGGCGCCCGCACCGCCGCCACCGCTGGGCGCACCTTCGCCGCCGCGCAGCGGCTGTCGACGCCCGCGCGCCAGCCCACGGCCCGGCGGTCTGACCTCTTCGACCTCACGCCGTCCGACGAGCAGAGCCTGCTCCGTGACTCCGTCCGGGAGTTCGGCGCCGAGCGCCTGCGGCCCGCTGCGCTGAAGGCCGACGCCGCCTGCGCCACCCCAGGCGAGCTTCTTTCCCAGGCCAACGAGCTGGGACTGACCATGATCGGCGTCCCCGAGGAGCTCGGCGGCGCCGTGGAGCAGCGCTCGGCCACCACCACCGTGCTGATGAGCGAGGCCCTGGCCCACGGCGACATGGGCATCGCCGCCGCCTGCCTGGCCCCGGCGGCCGTGTCGACCGCGATCAGCCTGTGGGGCGACGCCCAGCAGCAGGCCACCTACCTGCCCGAGTTCGTCGGCGAGGACGTCCCCGCCGCGGCTCTGGCGCTCATGGAGCCCCACCCCCTCTTCAATCCGTTCGAGATGCGCACGACGGCACGCGCGGGCGGCGGCGGCTATGTGCTGGACGGCGTCAAGGCGCTGGTCCCGCGCGCGTCTGACGCCGAGGTCTTCGTCGTCGCCGCCACGCTGAACCACAACGCGCCGGCCCTGTTCATCGTGGAGTCCAAGTCCTCGGGCATCTCGGTCGCGCCCGATCCCGGCATGGGCGTCCGCGCCGCCGGCACCGGCCGGCTCATCCTGGAGGACGTCAAGCTGCCGGCGACGGCGCTGCTCGGCGGCGAGGACACCGGCGTCTACCGGCAGTGCGTCGCGCTGAGCCGCCTGGCCTGGTGTGCGCTGGCCGTCGGCACCGGGCAGGCCGTGCTGGACTACGTCAAGGAGTACGTGACCGACCGCAAGGCCTTCGGCGAGCCCATCGCCAACCGCCAGGCCGTGGCCTTCGCCGTGGCCAACATCGCCATCGAGCTCGACGGGCTGCGGCTGGCCACCTACCGCGCCGCTGCCCGCGTCGACCAGGGCCTCACGTTCAGCCGCGAGGTGGCGCTGGCCCGGAAGCTGTGCGCCGACCGCGCGATGTGGATCGGCTCGGAGGGCGTGCAGCTGCTCGGCGGCCACGGCTTCGTCAAGGAGCACCCGGTCGAGCGGTGGTATCGCGATCTCAGAGCCGCCGGAATGCTCGAAGGAGGGCTCCTCGTCTAATGGACCGGACGGCACACTCATGATCAACCTCGAGAACCCCAAGAAGTTCAACCAGCTCATCTCGCAGGCCCACCAGGTCGCCGCCGAGATCCTGCGCCCCCACTCGCGCAAGTACGACACGCTCGAGCACGAGTACCCCAAGGAGCTCGACATGCTCGCCGCCGCCATCGACGGGCTGAACGAGGGGGGCGCGCTCAGCGGCGCCGGCGCGGGCGCCGTGGGCACCAACGGGTCAGGCTCTGCCAAGCGCGCCGACGACGGCTCCAACCGCAACGGCTCCAACATGGCCAGCCTCCTCGGCCTGATCGAGATGTGCTGGGGTGACGTCGGCCTGCTCCTGGCCATGCCGCGCCAGGGCCTGGGTCAGGCGGCGATCGCCGCGGTGGCCAACGAGGAGCAGCTCGAGCGCTTCGGCGGCAAGTGGGCGGCCATGGCCATCACCGAGCCCGAGGCCGGCTCTGACTCGGCGGCCGTTCGCACCACGGCCAGGCTCGAGGAGGAGACCGGCGAGTACGTCCTCAACGGCGAGAAGATCTTCGTCACCTCGGGTGACCGCGCCGAGCTCATCGTCGTGTGGGCGACGCTGGACCGCAAGCAGGGCCGCGCCGCCATCAAGAGCTTCGTCGTCGAGCGCGACAACCCCGGGCTCAAGCTCGACCGTCTCGAGCACAAGCTGGGGATCCGCGCCTCGGACACGGCCAACTTCGTGCTCACCGACTGCCGCGTGCCCAGGGAGAACCTCCTCGGCGATCCCGAGATTGCGCCCAAGGGCGGGTTCTCCGGGGTCATGCAGACCTTTGACAACACCCGCCCGCTGGTGGCCGGGATGGCCGTCGGCGTGGCCCGAGCGTGCCTGGAGACCACCCGCGATCATCTGGAGAGCTCAGGGGTGAAGATCGACTACGACCTTCCGCCCCATCTGCAGAGCGCCGCCGCGGCGGAGTTCATCGCCATGGAGGCCGACTGGGAGGCCGCCCGGCTGCTGACCCTCCAGGCCGCGTGGATGGCCGACAACAAGAAGCCCAACTCGCTGCAGGCCTCGATGGCCAAGGCCAAGGCGGG
>DASXJW010000131.1:0-21731 GCA_036497165.1 Solirubrobacteraceae bacterium | reverse complement strand
GAAGATCATGCGCCGCCTGCTGCGCGACATCGCCGAGGGCCGCGCCCTGGGCGATGTGACCACGCTGCGCGACCCCGACGTCATGCAGCAGCTCGAGGGCAAGATCAAGGAGGAGCAGGCCGCCGAGGCCTGACCCGCACGGGCCGCGCCGGCTCCGGCCGGCGCGGCCGAGTGCCGGCATCGGAGGTGGGTGCGGGCGTCGGAGGTGGGTGCGGGCGTCGCGGCGGGGCGCCGGCGCACGTCAACGGCGTCACTGAAGGGGCGCCGCCTGCTCAGCGCCGCCGATGTTGACACCTCACGTCACACGCCGGTCCGTTTTTGACCGTGTGACGCGAAACCCGAGTCATGTTGACTCCTCAGATCACACCACCCCAGAACCCGCGTTGTGTGATCTACGGAGTCAACCCGCACGGCCAACGCCCCGGTCCCAGCGTCCCCGCCAACCCTCGGCCCCCTTCAATGCCGCCGTTGACGTTCGCCCGCGTTGTGCCCCCGGCTCGGAGCCGGCCGGGACCGCACGCCGGCCGGGACCGCTCGCCCCGCCGCTCAGACCCCCAGCCGCCGGCTCAGCTCCGCCGTGTGCCGGCGCGCCACCGGGATCCTCTGGCCGTCGACGAAGGTCAGCTCGGCGGTGCCGCCGAGCATCGGCGCGAGCTCGACGGCGTTTCGCAGGTTGGCCACGTACTGGCGGTGCACGCGCACGAACCCCACGGGCGCCCAGCGGCGCTCGATGTCGGCCAGCGTCGAGCGCAGGAGATGGCGGCTCTCGGCGGTGACGATGCGGACGAAGTCACCGTAGGACTGGACGTAGAGGATCTGGCCGCGCGCCAGCAGGCGGGTGGAGCCGCCGTGCAGGGTGGCCACCGCGATCATCTCGTGGTCCTCGGGAGGCGTCGCCGGCATCGCCGCGGCGCCCGGGGAGCGGCGCTCGCCGGCGGTGACGCCCGCCTCCACCGCGGCCGCCACCCGCTCGATCGCCTCCTCGACCCGCCGGCGTCCCACGGGCTTGCGCAGGTAGTCGAGCGCGTGCAGCTCGAAGGCGTCCGCCGCGGCGTTGTCGTAGGCGCTGACGAACACGAGTTCAGGCGGCGCGGCGAACCGCCGCAGCACCCGGCCGAGCTCCAGCCCGTCGAGATTGGGCATGCGGACATCGAGGAAGATGGCGTCGTAGGCCTGGGTCGAGGCCTTGACCAGCGCGTCGTGGCCATCGTAGGCGCACTCGACCTCCCTGACGATGGGGGAGTTGCGCAGCAGGCGGGCGAGGTCCTCGAGCTGGGTGCGCTCGTCATCGACGGCGAGGATGGTGAGCTGATCTGTGCTCATCGGCCGGCCCCGAGCGCCGCCGCCGCCGGCGTCCGCGTCGCGCCCTCCTCGCCGGCCAGGTTGGGCACCGTCATGATCGCCGTCGTCCCCTGACCCAGCTCGGATTCGAGCCGCAGGGCGTAGCGCTCGCCGAACGTCGCCCGCAAGCGGCCGTCGACGTTGGTCAGGCCGATCCCGCCGCCCGTGCCCGCCAGCAGGTCCGGCAGGCGGTCGGCGGCGATCCCGGTCCCGTCGTCGGTCACCCGCAACTCGATGTCGTCGCCGGCGACCCGGGCCTCGATCGCCACTCGTCCCGTGCCGGCGCGCCGCTCGATGCCGTGACGCACGGCATTCTCCACCAGTGGCTGCACAGACATTGCCGGCACCACGGTGCCGAGCGTCTCGGGCGCCACGTCGATGACGACGCGCAGGCTTCGGAAGCGGGCCTGCTCCAGCCGCAGGTAGCGCTCCACGTGGTCGAGCTCCTCGGCCAGGGTGACGTAGGATCGCCCGTCGCGGAACAGGTAGCGCGTGAACTCGGCGAAGTCGATGAGCAGCTCGCGCGCCTCGTCGGGTCGGGTGTGGATGTCGCCGGCCACCGCCGCCAGCGCGTTGTAGATGAAGTGGGGGGAGATCTCGGCCCGCAGCGCGCGCAGCTCGGCCCGGGCCAGGCGCTCCTCCTGGTCGGCCACCACCGAGAGCTCGAGTTGCGCGGAGACCAGGCTGGCCGCCTCCATGACCACGCGCACCTCGTCGGCGGGCGGCCGGCCGGGCCGGTGATAGAAGGCGATCAGCGTCCCTGCCCGCTTGCCCTGGACCAGCAGCGGCGCCAGCACGGCGGAGCGCAGAGGGCACGTCGGGTCAGACGACGTCAGCCGCGGCTCGATCCGCACGCGGTCGTCGCGGGTGCGCTCCAGCAGGCGGCTGAGCATGTCCCCCGGGCGCACCTGCTCACCCCCCTCACCGTCGATGGCCAGCACGGCGTGGGTGTCGGCCAGGGCCACGGAGGCGGCTCCAGTCAGCCGGCGCAGGTGGGGGGCGGCGTGCGCGGCCGAGGCCGGGCCCAGCCCTGTGCGCAGGTGAGGCAGCGTGGCCGTGGCGGCGTGCAGTGCGGATTGCATCCCGATCGCCGCCGGGGTGCGGACGCTGCGCGGGGCGCGTGCGACGGCCCATCCGATCCCGATCGCGGTGGCGAGTCCGGCCCCAAGCAGGACGCCCAAAACGACGGTCATGATCAGCCGCTAACCATACCGGCGGCGACGGCTGGTGGGTCCCCATGCGGCCGGGAGGGCACCCTCCGACGAGCAGCGCGCGATGCAGGAGGCCCTGCACGCCGCCCGGAGGACTCGGCCTCCGGCTGGCCGAGGAGGACCTCGATGCTCCGGCAGCGCCCACGCTCATAGGTCATGATTGACCGATGAGCTCCACCCTGACATACGACCAGGCCCGCGCCGAGCACAGCTGGAACGTGCCCGAGCGCTACAACATCGCCGCCGACGTGTGCGATCGCCACCCGCGCGACAAGACGGCGATGATCCACGAGGACTTCAACGGCACCGTGCGCCGCCTGACCTGGGGCGAGCTGCAGGACACCGCGAACCGCTTCGCCAACGTCCTGGCCGCCCACGGCGTCCAGAAGGGCGACCGGGTGGCCATGCTGCTGCCGCCCACCCCCGAGACCGCGGCGGCCTTCTTCGGCACCTGGAAGGTCGGCGCCATCCTGCTCTCGATGTCCGTGCTCTACGGCGACGAGGGGATCCGTCACCGGCTGACCGACTCCCAGCCCAAGGTGCTCGTCACCAACGAGGCCAACGCCGACCGGATGGAGCGCTCGCTGGTCGAGCACGTGCTCATCCTCGACGACGACCTGCTCGGCAGGGGCTCCACCACCTTCGACACCCTGGACACCGCTGCCGACGACCCGGCGCAGCTCTACTACTCCTCGGGCACCACCGGTCTGGCCAAGGGCATCCTGCACGCGCACCGTTACGTCCTCGCCCACGAGGAGTTCGTCTACTGCCACGACGTGCAGGAGGGCGAGCGATTTCACGGCATGGGCGAATGGGCCTGGGCGGCGGGGATCGCGCCGCTGCTGGGGCCCTGGCGCTACGGGGCGATCCAGGTCGTCTACCAGCGCGAGGGCGGCTTCGATCCCCACAAGCAGCTGGAGTTCCTCTCGCGCCACGAGGTCTCCAACGTGTTCGGGACCCCGACGGCGATCCGCTCGATGATGGGCATCAGCGACGCCGGCACCCGCTTTCCCCAGAACTTCCGCATCGTCTGCTCGGCCGGCGAGCCGCTGAACCCCGAGGCGATCCGGTGGTTCCGCGAGCAGTACGGCGTGACGGTGCTCGACTACTACGGGCTCACCGAGTCCTACCCCCTGTGCGCCAACTACCCCTTCATGGAGGTCCGCGAGGGGTCGATGGGCAGGCCCATGCCCGGCTGGGACGTGCAGATCCTCGACGAGGACGAGCGGCCCGTGGGCCCCGGTGAGAAGGGCGAGATCTGCCTGCGCGCCCGGTCGAATCCGCATTACCCCCTCGGCTACTGGAACCGGCCCCAGGAGGACTCCGACGAGGTCTTCGGCGGCGACTGGTTCCACACCAAGGATGCCGCCTCGGCCGACGAGGACGGCTACTTCTGGTACGAGGGCCGCGCCGACGACGTGATCATCTCCGCCGGGTACCGGATCGGTCCCTTCGAGGTCGAGTCAGCCTGTCTCGAGCACCCGGCCGTCGCGGAGGCCGCGGCGGTGGCCGTGCCCGACGAGCGCCGGGGTAACGTCGTCAAGGCGTTCGTCGTGCTGGGTGCCGGCCACGACGAGTCGGACGCTCTGGCCGAGGAGATCAAGGCGTTCGTCCGCGAGCACCTATCCGCCTATGCCTATCCGCGGCTGATCGAGTTCGTGCCCGATCTGCCCAAGACGCTGACGGGCAAGATCCGCCGCATCGAGCTGCGCCAGCGCGAGACGGAGAAGCCCGCCGGCTAGGTCACACCAGCCCGCGGGCGTGGGAGCGCATCTCCGACAGGATGCGCTCCAGGCGCGGCTCGGTCTCTGCGTCGACGTGGGTCATGGCGCCCGCCACCGCCGGATGGACGGCCGCGATCTGGGCGTGCATCTCGTGGGCCACGGCCCGGTAGCTGGGATGGCCCTCGCGCCCGGAGCGCAGCTCGATGAGCTGCATCGCCGCGCGGGCGTTGAGGTCGAGCACGAAGCGCAGCCGGTAGCCGAGGCACAGGGCGTAGGGGGCGGCGCTGGTCAGGCCGGCGCCGGCGAGGCGCTCATGCTCGGCGCGCGAGACCTCCAGCGCGTGGCGGTACGCGTCGCCCACCCCGGCCGCGTCGACCTGGTCGGGCACCCCGGCGCCGAGGTCGGGCGTCAGCGTCTGCCACTGGACCGTCAGCATCCGGTGGCGCTGCAGGTCCCGGAACGCGCCGTAGTCGGCGACGATCTCAAAGCGGTAGCGCAGCGCCTCAAAGCCCCGGCCGGGCCGGTGGCGGCGGTTGATCCGCTCCCCCACCAGGTCGCGCAGGAGCGCCGCCCGGTCGGCGTCGGACATGGCCTCGACCCTGCGGCGGATCGTCTCCTCGGAGGTGGCGCTGGCCTCGAACAGGAGCGCCACGAGCAGGTCGTCCTCGTCCCCATCGACGTGGGTCAGGCGCACCGACGGGCCGCCGGGGCCATCGCTCTCCTCGCCCAGGCCCAGCCGCCGGGCCCAGCGGGCGCCCGCTTGCGCGCGGGACTCCAGGTAGCCGATCCACTCGCCCCCGCGGTCCGGGCGGTCCACCCGGGCCACGAAGCTGGGCATCACCGTCTGCAACTCCTGCAGGATCATCGCTCCGTAGTCGCGGGCCTCGGGCAGCGGGTGGGCCAGCAGGTGCAGGATGAGCTGCTCGTAGGTCTGGCCGCTGGCGAAGATACCCATGTGTGACAGCGAGGCGGCCGGCAGCAGCCCGCGCAGGAGGTCCAGCGCCTTGGCCTTCAGGGCGCGGGCGTGCGCCGCGGGCGCATCGTCGTCGCGGCGCGGGAACTCGTCCTGCGCCCAGGCGAGCACCTGTGGGATGGCCGCGGAGTAGGTGCCAAACAGCTCGTCCATCGCCCGCTCATACGCCGGGCCGAGCTGTGCGTCGCGGTAGTAGCGGTAGGAGCCGGTCCCGGGGATCGGAGCGTCGTAGGCGATGTAGCGGGTGGATTGCTCCAGATAGGCCGCCAGGCGGGGGCGCTGCAGGATCTTAGTGAGCACGTTGGAGACCCACTCGCAGGCGACGTGGGCGCCGCCGAGCTGGGCCACCGAGTCATCGCCGTAGCCCAGGAAGATGCGCTCGTAGAGCTGGGCGGCGCGGGACTCGCCGGCGGCGCGGTCGACCTCGTGCCCGGGGCCAGGGAGATCGTCGGCGAACTCGTCGAGCAGCAGACGCCGCAGCGTCCCCGGGTAGCGCGAGTACCGCGCGAACAGCGCGCCCTTGAGCGTCTCTGGGAGGTTGACCAGCGCGAACACCGGCCGGTCGAGGTTGGTGCAATGCGCGCTCAGCAGAGCGCGCTCGGCGTCGGTGAAGCTCTCGACCGGATAATCCACGGGCGGTCGATCGTAGCGGCGCTTCCGGCTACCACCGCCCGCGGTGCACGACCTCCTCCAGGGGCCGCCGGTCGGGCCGCCGGATCGGGCGCAGCGGTCGCTTCGGATAGCCGAAGTCGATCATGATGTAGGCGGAGCGATCCTCTGGGAAGCCCAGAATCGCGCGCGCCGCGTCCTGGTCGCCGACCGCGGAGTGGCCCGAGCCGATGCCCAGGTCCGCGGCAGCGATCATCATCTGCATGCTCGCCTGACCGAGGTCGAACGCGGCGCGCTGGCGGCGGTCGGCATCGTCGAGCTCCGGCATCAGCACCACGACGGTCGCCGCCGAGTGGGCGATGTGGCCGCCGCCGCGCCAGACGCCGGCCAGCTCGGTGAGCTGCGCACGGTCGGTGACGAGGATGAGGTCCCACGGCTGCCAGTTGCGCGAGGACGGGGCGCGGCGCCCGGCCTCGAGGATGCGCTCGAGGTCCTCCTCGCCGATTGGGCGGTCGGCGAACTCGCGTACGTTGCGACGGCTGGTGATCGCGTCCCAGGTCTCCATCTGCGCCGGCTCCTCCTGTTCGCTGGGTGGGGTCGCCACCAACTGTAGGTAAGCTCCGCGATACGCATGCGTACCACGGCCGGGGAGGACTTCGACGTGCTGGTGATCGGCGCCGGCCTCTCGGGTATCGCGGCGGCCTGCCATCTACAGCGCCGCTGCCCACAGCGCACCTACGCCATCCTGGAGGCCCGCGATCGCATCGGCGGCACCTGGGACCTCTTCCGCTATCCGGGCGTGCGCTCGGACTCCGATATGCACACGCTGGGCTACTCCTTCAGCCCGTGGGAGGATGCCCGGGCCATGGCGGACGGGCCGTCGATCCTGCGCTACGTCACCGATACCGCCCGTCGCCACGACGTGCTCGGGAAGGTCCGCACCGGGCACCGCGTGGAGCGCGCGGAGTGGAGCAGCGCGGATGCGCGCTGGACGGTGGACGTCCGCCGGACCGACACCGGCGCCTCCCAGACGTTCACCTGCTCGTTTCTGTTCTGCTGCGGCGGCTACTACCGCTACGACCACGGCTACACGCCGCCGTTTGCCGGCGTCGACCGCTTCCCCGGCCCCGTCGTCCACCCCCAGCACTGGCCCGCGGACCTCGACTACGCCGGCAAGCGCGTGGTCGTGATCGGCAGCGGAGCCACCGCGGTGACGCTCGTGCCGGCGATGGCGCAAACCGCGGCGCACGTGACCATGCTCCAGCGCTCCCCCACCTACATCGTCGCGCTGCCCGCCCGGGACGGGCTGGCCGAGTGGCTGCGCCGCCGGCTCCCGCGTACGGCGGCCTACCGGATCGTGCGCCTCAAGAACGTGGCCCTGATGACGCTCAGCTACCAGCTCAGCCGGCGGCGCCCCGACCTGATGAAGGCGATGATCCGCCGCGGCGCCCAGCGCCAGCTGCCCGACGGCTATGACGTCGACACCCATTTCCGGCCTGACTACGACCCCTGGGACCAGCGGTTGTGCGTCGTCCCCGACGGCGACCTGTTCGCGGCCGTCAGCGCCAGGCGGGCCTCGATCGTCACCGACCACGTGCAGGCGTTCACCGAGCACGGGCTGAGTCTGCGCAGCGGCGCCGAGCTCCAGGCCGATGTCATCGTGACCGCGACCGGTCTGCGGATGCTGGCGCTGGGCGGGGTGAGCCTGGTCCTCGACGGCGCTCCTGTCCGTCTTCCCGACCACGTCGTCTACAAGGGCATGATGCTGTCGGGCGTGCCCAACTTCGCCTTCACCGTCGGCTACACCAACGCCTCATGGACGCTGAAGGCCGACCTCACCGCCGCCTACGTGTGTCGGCTGCTCAACCACATGCGCCGCCACGGCTTCGCCTCGTGCACCCCGGCCGACGAGGATCCCGAGCTCATCCGCGAGCCGCTCATCAACCTGTCATCCGGCTACGTGCTGCGCTCGGTGCAGGACTTCCCGACCCAGGGCTCCAAGCGGCCCTGGCGCGTACACCAGAACTACGCGCTCGACGTCCTGGATTTCAAGCTGGGCGGCGTTGACGACGGGGTCATGCGCTTCTCGCGCGCCGGCGTGACCGCTCCCGCGCCCGTGGTCGCCGGCGAGGCTCAGCCGGCGTTCTCGGGATGACCCGTCGATTGCGAGCCCTCTTTGGCCTCGCCGCCTGACGGCGACTCCTCCGCGGCGGCATCCTTGCGGCGGGTCTCGCCGCCGCCACCGTGGCCGGGCTCGGCCTCCTCGCCGTTCTGGCTCGAAACCGAGCCGGGGAGCGGCTGATCGCTGCGATCTTTGTCGTCCATGTCCTCGCGTTACCCGGCGTCCGGTAGCGGGAAACGAGCCGGCATCCGCTGCGGTGAGGAGCTCGGGCTCAGCCCAGTCCGAGCGCCCGCCCCGCGTGGGCGGCGAGGTTGAACAGCGGTTGGGGGAAGATCCCGAAGACGATGCTGGCGGCGGCGAACAGCACCGCCACCGCCGTGACGGCTGGGGCCGCGGCGGCGACGCTCGAGCGGTGCACGGCGCCCGACGCCGGAGCCCACTCCTCTCCGTCTGCCTCCGCTGAGCCGCCGGCGATGGGGGCCAGGCGGCCGCCCGCGATCACCGGATCACCGCGGCCCGGCCGAGGGACCGGGACCTCGTCGCGCATCCACAGGGTCGCGATCACGCGCAGGTAGTAGCCCAGCGAGATCATCGACCCGATCACGAGCACGATGGCCAGCCAGGTGTAGCTGCCGTCGACGAGCGCGTGGATGAGCTGGAACTTGCCGATGAAGCCGACAGTGGCCGGGATGCCGGCCAGCGACAGCATCGCGATCGACATCGGCCAGGCCAGCCACGGGTTGCGCGCGCCCAGGCCGGACAGGCCGGAGAGCTCGTCGCCGTCGGCGCGCTCGCGCTGGACGGCCACGATGACCGCGAACGCGGCGAGGTTCATGAACAGATACACGCCCAGGTACAGGACGGTGGCGTCGACGCCGAGGCGGGTGGCGACGATCACCCCGGCCAGCATGTACCCGGCCTGGGCCACGCTGGAGTAGCCGAGCATCCGCTTGACCGAGGACTGGCTCAGGGCGCCCACGTTGCCGACGATGATCGTGATGGCGGCGATCGCGGCCAGGGCAGGGGCCCACGTGCTGTGCAGGTGGATGGCGGCGACGTCGAAGAAGCGCAGCAGCACGCCCAGCGCGGCCGCCTTGGTGGCCGTCGCCATGAACGCGGTGACCGGCGTGGGCGCGCCCTCGTACACGTCGGGCGTCCACTGATGAAACGGCGCCACCGAGGCCTTGAAGGCGAAGCCGACGATGACCAGGGCCAGGCCGGTGAGGAGCATCGGGTCGCCGAGCAGGCCATGGCCCACGCCGCCCAGCTGGATGGCGTGGGAGATGCCGGAGAACTGCGTGGAGCCGGTGGCGCCGTAGACCAGCGCCAGGCCGTAGACGAGGGTGGCCGAGCCGACCGAGCCGATCACCAGGTACTTCAGGCCGGACTCCAGCGAGCCCTCCCGCCAGAACTCGGTGGCGCACAGGACATAGAGCGGGATCGAGAGCAGCTCGAACCCGACGAACAGCGTCACCAGGTTCTGGGAGGAGACCAGGATGGCCATGCCCAGCACGCTGAAGAGCAGGAGCGCGTTGTACTCCCCCGGTCCCGCGCCGCGCGGGGCCGAGTCCCGCAGCGAGAGGACCACCGCGGCGATCGCCGCCACCGCGAAGATCATGTCGAGCACCAGGGCGAGCCCATCGACGACGAGCGCACCGGCGATGATCGAAGTCGGCGGGTGATGTAGCCGCGTGACCTCGATGACGATCGACGCGACGAGCACGCCGATCGTGACGAGCGGCACCACGCGCTCGCGGGCCACGGCGCCGAACAGACCGATCATCAGCACCACCATGGCGCCCACGCCGAGGATGACGAAGGGCATGAAAGAGGCCCAGTCGATGTGGGGCCCCTTGAGATGGGCGGCGGCGAGGATGGCGACGCTCATGGGACCTGCGCCACCTTGTGCGTGGCGCCCGAGGCGTGGGCGGCCAACTGCGCCTGGGCCGGCGCCAGCGTCGCGCGCACCGTCGGCTCAGAGCGCTTGAGGCCGAACTGCGGATAGAAGGCCAGGACCACGATCACCGCGAGCAGGCAAACCACCGGCAGCGCGTCGGTGGGCGAGATGTCGAACGAGGTGACCCGCGGCCCGGTGCGGTTGTGCATCGAGCGGATGAACGCCCGCAGCGCGTAGGCCGCGGCTCCGACGACGCCCGTGGAGGCCACCAGCGCGATCGGCATCTTGGCGTTGAACAGGCCCAGCAGGATCATGAACTCGCCGATGAAGTTCGAGGACCCGGGCATGGCCAGCCACACGAACGTGGTGATGACGAAGAGGGTGGCCAGGATCGGGGCGCGGAAGGCGATCCCGCCCATATCGCTCAACTTCTCCGAGCCGCCGGCCCGGGCGGCCAGCGCCGCGACGATGAAGAACAGCGGCGCGGTGACCAGCGCGTGGTTGACCATCTGCAGCAGCGCGCCCTGGTCGCCCTGCGGGCGCAGCGAGAACACGCCGAGCATGATGAAGCCCAGCTGGGCAACGCTCGAGTAGGCGACCACGAGGCGCGCGTCGGGGGTGGTCATGGCCACCAGCGTCGCCCACAGCACCGACACGACCGCGATGATCAGCATCAGCGTCTGGAAGTGGGCCGAGGCATAGGGGAACAGCGGCAGCACGATGCGCAGGAATCCGTAGGCCGCCACCTTGGACAGGATCGCGGAGAACACGGCAATGGCCGGGATCGGCATCGCCTTGTAGCCGTCCGGCAGCCAGCCGTGGAAGGGGACGAGCGGCATCTTGACCAGGAAGGCCGCCGCGAAGGCGAGGAAGACCCACGTCTGGGTGGCGTGCGAGAGCGGCAGTCCGCGCAGCGCGCTGATCGCGAAGGTCAGCGGCGTCCCGTGCTCGCTGGAGGCCAGGACTCCGGTGGCCACCGTCGCCACCAGCATGAAGAACGACCCGACCAGGGTGTAGATGACCAGCCGCGTCGTGGCGCGCACCCGGTCAGGGCCGCCCCAGATCCCCGACAGGAAGTAGAACGGGATGAGCATGAGGTCGAAGAAGGCCACGAACAGGGCCAGGTCCTGGGCGCAGAAGGCGCCCAGGACGGCGCTCTCGGCCAGGCCGAAGTGGAAGAAGAAGGCGCGCGGGCGCTCCCACTCATGGGTGGCCGCCCACAGCAGCGCCGCCGCGAAGATGATCGTGGTGGTGAGGACGAGCGCGACATTGAGGCCGTCCAGCCCGAGCTTGTAGTGGATCCCCAGCGCGGAGATCCACACCTTGTCGGTGACGAACTGCAGGCCGCTGTGGCCGGTCTTGAAGCGGGCGACGAAGGAGATGGCCAGCCCCAGCGTGATCAGGCTCCACACCACCGCCGCGCGCCCGGCCAGCTTCGGTGGCAGCAACGCGGCCACCAGCGACAGCGCCAGGGGGACCCAGATGAGGATGGAGAGAGTCACGACGCCGAGATCAGGAAGTAGAGGGCCATGCCGGAGAGCCCGACGATGATGGCGGCGGCGTAGTAGCGCAGAAAGCCGGTCTGGGCCCGCCGTACCGCCGCCGAGGCGGCGCGCACCACGCCCGTCGTGCCTCCGGTGATGCCGCCGGCGATGACGCCGCGCTCGAGCACGGACTCGGTGAAGCGGCCCATCCACTGCACGGGGCGGACGACGAGCGCGTCGATGAGCTCGTCGAAGTACCACTTGTTGTACAGGAAGGTGTGCACGCGGGAGAAGCGAGCCTGGAGCGCGGCCGAGGTGCCGGGGCGCCGGACATAGACCCCGTAGGCGATCGCGATGCCGGCGAGGGCCACGAGCGCGCCGATGATCAGGCCCACCCACGACGGGCCGGGCTTGACGTCGACCTGCGCCAGGCTGGAGCCGGCGAAGGTGGGCTTGAGGAAGTTGTGGATCACGTCGTCGACTCCGGGGATCTGCAGGACGCCGCCGATGATGGCCAGCAGCGCCAGCGTCGCCATGGGCGCGCGCATCGCGATGTCGCGCTCGGCAATGTGGTGCTCGGGGCCGGGGAACCCGACGTCGGTGTCCTCGGCCTCTCCGGTCTGGGGATTGGTGGGGATGTCGTGGTGGACGAGGTGGCCGTGCTCGAGCTCGCGCGCCTCCTCCACCGGCTCGCCCCA
The DNA here is from genome assembly GCA_036497165.1 of Solirubrobacteraceae bacterium. Taxonomy (GTDB): domain Bacteria; phylum Actinomycetota; class Thermoleophilia; order Solirubrobacterales; family Solirubrobacteraceae; genus Palsa-465. Next base: position 9,672 of record DASXJW010000131.1, on the reverse strand, counting down.
GAAAGTGCGGAAGATCATGCGGAAGGTGTAGATCCCGGTGAGCAGCGCGCCGAGGTAGCCGAAGATCCCGAGGATGAGGAACCCGCCCCCGCGGTGGTCCAGGAAGCCGATGATGTCGTCCTTGGACAGCCAGCCGCTGAACGGCGGGAGACCCGAGAGCGCCAGGCCGCCGACGATGAAGCAGGCGAAGGTGAACGGCATCGCCCTGCGGAAGCCGCCAATCCGGTCCAGGGACTGCTCGCCGCCCATGGCGCTGATGACCGAGCCGGCGGCCATGAACAGCAGGGCCTTGAAGAAGGCGTGGGTCATGAGGTGAAACAGGCCCGCGGAGTAGGCGCCCACTGAGACGCCCATGACCATGTAGCCGATCTGGGACATGGTCGAGTAGGCGATGATGCGCTTGAGGTCGGTCTGCACCACGGCGATCGTGGCGGCGACCACCAGGGTGAGGCAGCCGATGATGGCGCCGATGTCCGCCGCCAGCGTGGCGATCTCGAAGAACGGATGCATGCGCGCGATCAGGTACACGCCCGCGGTCACCATGGTGGCGGCGTGGATGAGCGCCGAGACGGGCGTGGGGCCCTCCATGGCGTCGGGGAGCCAGGTGTGCAGCGGGACCTGGGCGGACTTGGCAAAGGCGCCGACGAGCAGCAGCAGGCAGCCCGCCACCAGGTCCGTGTCGTTGTGGCTGAACACGTGGGGTGCGGCGGCGAACGCCTTCTGGAACTCGAGCGTGCCGGTGTGGCGGAAGATGAAGAACGTGCCCAGCACCAGCCCCACGTCGCCGAAGACGTTGATGACGAAGGCCTTGAAGCCCGCGGCGGTGGCGGTGGTGCGCCGGTACCAGAAGGAGATGAGCAGGTAGGACGCCGCGCCGACGAAGGCCCAGCCCACGATCAGCAGCAGGAAGTTGCCGGCCAGCACCAGCAGCAGCATCGAGAAGACGAAGTAGTTGAGGTAGGCGAAGTACCGGTTGTAGCCCCGGTCGGACTTCATGTAGGCGATCGAGTAGACGTGGATGAGGGTCGAGACCCCGGACACCACGAGCGCCATGAACAACGACAGCGGGTCGACGAGGATGGAGAGGCGGGCGTCGAGGCCGGCGCTCACCGCGTAGTCCCACAGGCTCGAGGTCAGCTCGCGATGGCTCTCGGGCTGGCCCTGCAGCGCGACGAGCGCGCAGACGGCGGCGGCGAAGCCCAGCGCGATGGCGAGCGTGCCCACGATGCCGGCCACGGCGGCGGGCATCCGCCGGAAGGTCAGGCTGATGACGGCCATCCCCAGCAGCGGGAACAGCAGGATCAGCCAGCCGAAGGTGGTCGCCGTCACGCGCGCGTCACCCGTGCAGCTCTGAGAGGTCGTCGACGTTGATCGGCAGCCGTCGCCGGTAGATGGCCACGATCAGGCCGAGCCCGACCGTCACCTCGCACGCGGCCACCACCATCACGATCAGCGCGAAGACCTGCCCGTCCTCGTGGCCCCACATCCGCGAGAAGGCGACCAGGGCCAGGTTGCCGGCGTTGAGCATGAGCTCGAGGCAGAGCAGGATCACCAGCGGGTTGGGCCGCAGGATCACCCCGACGGCGCCGATGCAGAAGATCAGCGCCGAGACGGTCAGATACCACCCGATGGCCATTACCAGCCGCCCTCGGAACGGTCGCGGGCGCTCCCCACGCCGGCGGGTGGGCTCGTCTGGGCGCCGATGGGCTCGGTCTGCTTCTCGGGCTCGGTCGTCGTGCCGGGGCCCGCGCGGAAGCCGGCGGCCTCGGCCATCGTGCCGGTGAAGGCGGCCCGGGGCACGGCCGCCCGCGGCGCGACCACCTCGTCGGGCTCCAGGCCGCGCCGGCGGCGCGCCAGCATCACGGCGCCGACCGCCGCCACCAGCAGCAGCAGCGAGGCGATCTCGAACGGGAACAGGTAGGTGGTGAGGAAGAGCGCCCCGATATGGGCGGGGGTACCGAAGCCGGGCACGTAGGGGGCGCCGTCGGTCGAGACCCCCTTGAGCACCGTACCCAGCATCGCGATGCACAGCTCGATCGCCACCGCCAGCCCGAACAGCGGGGCCAGCACCTTGAGCGCTCCGCCGGGGCGGTGCAGCGGCTCGTCGGCGCCGCCGATGTAGGCGACGACGAACACGTAGAGCACCATCACCGCCCCGGCGTAGACCACGACCTGGCCGGCGGCGACGAACTCGGCGCGCAGTAGCAGGAACAGAGCGGCCAGCGCGATGAGGTGGCAGACCAGCGCCAGCACGCTGTAGAAGGGGTTGCGGATGGCCACGACGCCGATCGCGCCGGCCAGCGCGCCGATGGCGGCGATGAAGAAGAGGACGGCGCTCATCCCCTCGCCTCCCTCCGGTCGGTGCTCTTGATGGAGAAGCTCGCCATCAGGGCTCGCATTTACTCCCCCTCCCTCCGCAGCGGGGTGCGCTCGATCGCCTCCGCCAGCAGCATCTCCTTGGTGAAGATGAGATCCGAGCGCGTGTAGTCCGACATCTCGTAGTCATGGCCCATGGTGATCGCGTCAAACGGGCACGCCACCTCGCAGTAGCCGCAGAAGATGCAGCGGCTCAGGTTGATCTCGTACACCGCCGCGTAGCGCTCTCCGGCGGAGACGCGGTTCTCCGGCGTGTTCTCGGCGGCGACGACCCGGATGCAGTCGACCGGGCACGCGGCGGCGCACAGCGAGCAGCCCACGCACTTCTCCAGGCCGGTGTCCTCGAAGCGGTGCAGCTTGTGGCGACCGCGGAAGCGCGGGTACACCGGCGTCTTCTCCTCGGGGTACTGGATCGTGGTCGGCCCCTCCACGATCCGCGCGAACGTGGTCTTCAGCCCTCGCAGCGTCTCGCCGAAGACGCGGTAGGCGCCGCGCACGGGGCCGGCGCCGGGGGCGCGCACCACCTCGACGACGTCGGCACCGGGGTTGTAGGGGGTCATGCGAGCCTCCCATGATCGAAGCGCATCGGGTTCACGACACCACCAGGATGGCCGTGACCAGCAGGTTCAGGGTTGCCAGCGGCAGGAGGATCTTCCAGCCGAAGGACATCAGCTGGTCGTAGCGCAGGCGGGGAAGCGTGGCGCGGATCCAGATGAAGAAGGTGATGACGAGGAGCATCTTGCCCAGCACCACGAAGGGGTCGACCCAGCCGGGCGGGTGGATGCCGAAGGGCATGAGCCAGCCGCCGAAGAACAGCGTCACCGCGATCCCGGAGACGACGATCATGTTGGTGTACTCCGCGAACAGATAGGCGACGAAGGCGGTGCCGCCGTACTCGGTGAAGTAGCCGCCGACCAGCTCGGCGTCGGCCTCGACGAGGTCGAAGGGGGCGCGGTTGGTCTCCGCGAACGAGGCCGTCATGAAGATGAGGAAGCCGACGAACTGGGGGATGAAGTACCACATGCCCGCCTGGGCGTGGACGATCCCCGTCAGCGACAGGGTGCCGGCCGTGATGAGGACTCCGACCAGGGCCAGCCCCTGGGAGACCTCGTAGGAGATGAGCTGGGCGGCGCCGCGCATGGCCCCCAGGAACGAGTACTTGGAGCCCGAGGCCCAGCCGCCGAGCATGATCCCGTAGAACGAGATGCCGCTGAAGGCGAAGACGTAGAGGACGCCGATCGAGACGTCGATGCCGTAGAGCCCGACCTTGGTGCCGAAGATGTCCTGCACGTCGCCGAAGGGCAACAGCGCCAGCGAGGCCACGGCGGTGAGGATCGCGATCATCGGAGCGATCCGGAACAGGTAGCCGACCGAGGTGGTCGGCCGAAACGGCTCCTTGACTGCGAACTTGACGATCTCGGCAAGTGGCTGCATGAGGCCGTAGGGCCCGACGCGGTTGGGGCCGTAGCGGCCCTGGAAGCGGCCGAGCAGCTTGCGCTCATAGACGATGAGCACCGGCAGCACGGCGAAGATGACGCCGAAGATGACCAGCGCCTTGACGATCTGGACCCACCACGGCTCGAAGTAGTTGACGTCGGCCAGGATGGTCACGGCTTGTGCACCTCCACCGCGGTCGCGGTCAGCTCATTGGCCGAGTCGGCGGCCAGCCCCTCGGCCAGGAAGGCGCTTCCCGCTGGGACGAGCGAGCGGATGTGGGCTCGGGCACGCAGCCGCGTTCCGTTCTGTCCCACCACGACCTCCTCGCCGTCGGCGATCTGCAGGCGGCGCGCGTCCTCGGGGGACAGCTCGACGTGCTGGGCCGGCACCAGGTACTTCAGCGCGGGCGAGATCTCGACCTCGGGCGCCGCCCACAGCGGCCGGTAGGTACCCAGCGCCAGCATGCCCACCGGCGAGGTGTCATCGCGCGCCGGAGGCGAGGCGTCGGGCAGCTCGGGCGCGCTCTCCAGGGCCATCGTCGCGGCCTGCGGGCGCTCGGGCCAGCGCACGCCGCGCCCGCCGATCTCCTCCAGGCTGAGGCCCGCGTAGAAGGGGATCGCCGCGGCGAGCAGGTCGAAGGCGTCGCCGGGATGGTCGAGCCCGAACTCCAGCCCGCACCGCGCGGCGATGTCGGAGATCACCCGCCAGCCGGCCCGGACCTCGCCCGGATGGGCGATCGCGATGCGCAGGCGCTGCAGGCGCCCGTCGGGGTGCACCGTGGTGCCCTCCTTCTCCGCATGCGACTCGGCCGGGAAGACGACGGTGGCGTGCTCCGCCAGGCCCTCGGTGAGCACCGAGGCATGGGCGACCACCAGCGCCGCCGAGCTCAGCGCGCGCTCCCACAGGGCTCGGTTGGGCTCCTCGCGGACCGGGTCGGTGCCGAACAGGTGCAGGGCGGTGATCTCGTGGTCGGCCGCGGCAGCGGCGATCTCGGCGGCGCTGCGGCCGATGATGTCCACGGCGGCATGGCCGGGGCCGGCATCGGGGACCGCACCGGCCTCCCGCAGACCGCGGCCGTTTGACCCGGCGGGCAGCGCCAGGAGCCCGGCCCCTTCGTGACCGGGCAGCCCGAGGCGGCGGGCGAGCCGGATGAGCGCGGCGGCGGCGGCGGCTCCGATGCGCTCGGAGAAGATGATCACCACGTCCTCGCCGCCGTCGCGCAGGAGCCCGGCCAGCCCCCGGACGTCCTCGGCGACGTCCTGCGCACCGTCCAGCGCCCGCTCGAGGGCGAGGGCGAACTCGGCCTCAGCGCCCGGGGCATACCGCACGCTGGTGGCGGCGCTGGCCTCCAGCGCCGTCGGCCGTGCCGTGGCGATGGCCAGCTTGACCCGGTTGCGCCGGACCCCCTTGCGGATTCGCAGGTCCAGGATCGGCGAGTCCTCGCGGGGGTCGCAGCCGAACACCAGCACCGTGTGGGCGTGCTCGATGTCGGGCACGGACGCCTGCAGCTCGGGGGCGGCGATCGTGCGCGCCACCGCCACCGGCAGAGGGTTGGGACCGCGCGAGTCGATGTCGCCGGAGTCAAGGGCCTCGCGCGACAGCCGCCCCAGCAGAAAGCCCTCCTCGTTGGAGGCCTGGCCGCCGACCAGCGTGCCCACGCGGCCCCTGTGGCGCGCCAGCCCGGCCGCGGTCTGCAGCGCGCGCTCCCACGAGACCTCGCGCAGCTCGCCGCCGTCGCGGACCAGCGGGCGGGTGATCCGCTCGTCCACGTGGATCGCCTGGTAGGCGAAGCGGCCCTTGTCGCACAGCCAGCCATCGTCGACGCCGTCGTGGTCGCGCGCCAGCACGCGCATGACGCGCTCGTCGCGGACGGTGAAGGTGACGTTGCACTGCGAGGAGCAGAGCGTGCAGATCCCGGCGCCGTCCTCGATGTCCCACGGCCGCGCCCGGAACCGGTAGGGCTGGGAGGTGAGCGCGCCCACCGGGCACAGCTCGATGATGTTGCCGCTGAACGGCGCGACGTACGGGTGGCCGTCATGGGTGCCCACGAAGGTGTGCGCGGCGCGCTCGATGAAGATGAGCTGGTAGTCCTCGGCGATCTCCTGGGAGAAGCGCACGCACCGGTAGCACAGGATGCACCGCTCGCGGTCGATGGCGATGAGCGGCGACAGGGCCAGCGGCTTCTCGAAGTGGCGCTTGGGCTCGATGAAGCGGCTGCGCCCCAGGCCCCAGCCGAAGGTGATGTCCTGCAGCGGGCACTCGCCGCCCTTGTCGCAGACGGGGCAGTCCAGCGGGTGGTTGACCAGCAGGAACTCCACGATCGCGTTCTGCGCGTGGCGGACCCGGTCGGTCTGCGTGTGAACCACCATCCCGTCCTTGACCGGGGTCGAGCAGCTGGTCTGGAGCTTGGGGATGCCCTCGATCTCCACCAGGCACATGCGGCAGGCGCCCACAGGCTGGCCGAGCTTGGGCTCGTAGCAGAAGTAGGGGATCTCGATGTCGCCCTGCTTGGCGGCGTCGACGAGCATGGAGCCCTCGACGGCCTGCACCTCGCGGCCGTCGATCGTCAGCTGGATGGTCTTGCGCTCTGGACGTGGCATGGGGGGTCCGATTGTCAGTGAACGGGCAGGGGACCGGCGTGCTCGTCGGCCACCCCCAGCGCGACGACGTCGTCAAGCGCCGCTCCGTCGGCGCGCTCGCGCGCCGCCTCGATCTCGGCCTCGAGCTCCGGCCGGAACTTCTGCACCATCGACCCGATCGGCATCGCCATGGCGTCGCCCAGCACGCACAGGCAGTTGCCGATGATCTGCTCCTGGACGGAGGCCATGATGTCGAGGTCCATCGGCGTGGCCTCGCCGCTGTAGATCCGCTGGACCATCTTGTGGGTCCAGTTGGTGCCCTCGCGGCACGGGACGCACTTGCCGCATGACTCGTGCGCGTAGAACTTGGCCACCTTGAGCATGGTGTCCAGGACGCGGCGGCGCTCGTCGGCGATGATGATCGCGCCCGACCCGAGCATGGTCCCCGCCTTGGCCATGCTGTCGAAGTCGTAGGGGATGTCGAGGTCGTCGCCGGTGAGCACGGGAGAGCTCGAACCGCCGGGGAACCAGAACTTGACCGTGTGGCCCTCGGGCGGGCCGCCGGCGAGGCCGTAGATGATCTCCCGCGACGGGATCCCCAGCTCGATCTCGTAGTTGCCGGGTCGCTTGACGTCGCCCGAGATCGAGACGAGCTTGGTGCCGGTCGAGGTCTCGGTTCCGATCTTGGCGTACTCCTCACCGCCCATGCGGAGGATGTGGGGGACGGTGGCGAGAGTCTCCACGTTGTTGATCAGGGTCGGGCCGGCGTACAGACCCTCGATCGCCGGGAAGGGCGGCTTCAGGCGCGGGTTTCCGCGCTTGCCCTCCAGCGAGTCGAGCAGGCCGGTCTCCTCCCCGCAGATGTACGCGCCGGCGCCGCGGTGCAGGACGAGCGACAGGCTGAAGTCCGAGCCGTGGATCCGCTCGCCGAGGTAGCCGGCGTTGGCCGCCTCGGCGATCGCGGCCTCGAGGATGTCGGCCTGCAGCTGGTACTCGCCGCGGATGTAGATGAAGGCGCGATGGATCGAGCCGGCGTAGGCGGCGATGGCGATGCCCTCGACCAGCATGTGCGGCGACTTCTGCATGAGCTCGCGGTCCTTGAAGGTCCCCGGCTCTGACTCGTCGGCGTTGCAGACGAGGTACTTCTCCATGTCGCCGTGGGGCAGGAACGAGATCTTGCGGCCCATCTGGAAGCCGGCGCCGCCGCGGCCGCGGATGCCCGATGCCATGATCTGGGCCAGGACGTCCTCGGGCGTCATGGTCAGCGCCTTGCGCAGCATCTCGTACCCGCCGCGGCGCGCGTACACCTCCAGCGTGTTCAGTCCCGGCTCGTCGATGCGGTCGAAGAGGATCGGCTTCATGTCTCGCTCTGGTCTTGGGGGGGAATCTCGAAGGCCGCATCCGGCCCGGGGCGGTCGCTGGCCTCGTCGGCCTCGGTCAGCCCCGCGTCGACCCTGCGGTGCGGATGGTCGGGCGCCGAGAACTCCCCGGCGCCGTCCTGGACGTTGGGGTCCACGGAGCGGCGGTAGCGCAGCTGCTTCTCGCGGAGCACGGGGCGGCCGGCGTTGAGGTCCTCGACGATGCGCTCGGCGTCGGCGAGCTCGAGCGGCCCCACGTACTCGCCGTTGACCGAGGCCATCGGCCCGATGTCGCAGGCGCCCAGGCACTCGAAGGAGCGGACATCGATGTCCCCGCCCTCGGCGGCCTCGGCCATGGCCTCATAGAACTCGTCGGCGCCGAGGAGCGAGCAGGAGATGTTCGTGCACACGAAGACGTCGTTGGCGTGCTTGGGGTGCAGCTCGAACATGTCGTAGAAGCTCGCCACCGAGGTCACGTAGGCGGGGGTGAGGCGCATGACGGCGGCCACCTGTGTGATCGCCTCGGGCGAGCACCAGCCGTGGACGGCCTGCGCGGCGTGCAGAGCCGGGATCGCCGCCGAGCGCCGGTCGGGGTACCTGGCCATGGCCGCCTCGATCTCGCGGCGCAGCTCCTCGGGGACCGGCGTGGTGGCCGGATCGGGGATGACCGCCGGGTCTTTGGTGAGGTCCACGGCGTCGTCCCAGCCCGGGACGCGCGAGCCATGCCCGAACCGCGGGACGAGCCGGCTCAGCGACCCGATCGGGTCGCGGTGCTCGCCGTGCCGTTGCTGGAGCTCCTCGGTGATGTCGGGCGTCCGTCGGTCGCGGAAGCTCACCGGTCGATGCCCCCCAGGATCGGGTCGAGCATGGCCAGCGTCGCGATCAGGTCGGCGATGTAGGAGCCGCGCACCATCGGCGCCAGCGCCTGGAGATGGACGAAACTGGGGTCGCGCATGTGGACGCGCGCGGGCTTGGCCGAGCCGTCGGCGCGCACGTAGCACCCGTACTCGCCGCGCGGCCCCTCGATCGGGTAGTACGCCTCGCCCGGCGGGACGCGGAAGCCCTCGGTGACCAGCTTGAAGTGGTGGATGAGCGCCTCCATCGAGGTGGCGAGCTCATGACGGGGCGGCAGCGCGATCTTGCGGTCGGAGGTGATGTAGGGGCCCTCGGGCAGTCCCTCGAGCGCCTGGCTGATGATCTTCACCGACTCGTAGATCTCGGCATGGCGCACGCGGTAGCGGTCGTAGTTGTCGCCGACGGTCCCGACCGGGATCTTGAATTCGAAGTGGTCATAGCTCGAGTAGGGCTGGGCCTTGCGCAGGTCCCAGGGGTTACCGGCGGCGCGCAGGAGCGGACCGGTGACGCCGATCTTGAGCAGCGTCTCCTCGTCGAGCGGGCAGACGCCGTGCAGGCGCTCGAACACGATCTGGTTCTTCTCCAGCAGGTCGGCGTACTGATCCGCGCGGGTCGGCATCTCGGCGATGAACTTGCGCAGCCTGGCGGCAAAGCCCGGCGGGATGTCCTCGAACACGCCGCCCACCTGGATGTAGCGAGTGTGCATCCGCTGACCGGATGACATCTCGAACAGGTCGAGGATGGTCTCGCGCTCGCGGAAGCAGTACCAGAACATGCTGATCGCGCCGAGGTCCAGGGCGCTCGTTCCCAGCCACACCAGGTGCGACATGATCCGGTTGAGCTCGAGATGGATCACGCGCAGGTACTGCGCCCGCGGTGGCACGTCGACGTCGAGCAGCGTCTCGACGGCGCCGCAGAAGGCCATGGCGTTGAAGTAGTACGCGAGGTAGTCCATCCGCTCGACGACGGGAATGACCTTCCAGTAGGACTTGTCCTCGGCGGTCTTCTCGATGCCGGTGTGGACGTAGCCGATGATGGGCTTGATGTCGCGGACGATCTCACCCTCG
>DASXJW010000130.1:0-13902 GCA_036497165.1 Solirubrobacteraceae bacterium | reverse complement strand
CCTCTCGACGTGCAACACGCCGTCGGGGACCGCCACGGCCACGCTGACCGATCAGAACGGCGACAAGACGGTGAGGTCTCCGGCCAACTTCACCGTCGTCGGCTGCCCGGGGACGAGCAGCGGCTCGGACAGCAGCGCGCCCGGCGGGGCCGGTCCAGGCGGCGCGCCAGGTAACGCCGGGAGCCACAAGGGGTCGAGCGTCACCGGGGTGACCATCGGCCAGGCGAACCTCAGCCGCCTGCGCTACTCCGCCCTGGCCAGCGGCCATCCCACGCTCACCTTCAAGCTGAGGACGACGAGGGGCGCACCCGCGCTCAGCGCGGTGACGGTCGAGCTGCCCGCCGGGCTGCGCTTCGTCGCCCACCATCACCGCGTTCGGGGTGTCTCCGTGAAGCAGGCGCGCATCCAGTCGCTGGTCCTCTCCGGCCGCCGGCTCACGGTCAAGCTCCGCCGGGCCGACTCGAGCTTCAGTGTGACGATCGGGGGTGCCGGGCTGGCGGAGAGCAAGGCTCTCAAGCGCGCGGCCCAAGCGCACCGGCTCCACCCCCTGCGCCTCACCGTGATCGCGCAGAACACCCGCGGGGCTCGCACCACCATCCGCGCGACGTAGCCCGACTCGGCGCCTTGGCACCTTGGCGCCGAGGTGTGGCGGCGCGTGGTGCGGGCAGTGTTGTGGCACGGCGCGTGCCTCCCCCGGTGCGCCGTCCGTCGCCGACGTGAACTGCACAGCATGTTGAACCAATCGACACCCTCTGTGGAGATTGATGTTTTGCCGTTCCCGGGCCAGGTAGTCAATCAATACACCGGCGGCCCGCGACGGCCGCTCAGTGCACACCGAGCTACGCCCGCTGGTCACCGGTGAACAACCAGTCAACAGGAGGTATCCATGCCGACAGACTCAATTCAGGAGCAGATCGTCAAGTACCTGACAGACGTCCACAGCACCGAGGAGAACGCGCTCAATCAGCTCAGGACGGGCGCTGAGGCTGTCGAGGACCCGCGTCTGGCCCACGTCCTCCGCGAGCACCTCGCCGAGACCGAGCAGCATGAGCGGCTCGTGCGTCAGCGACTTGAAGCTCTCGACGCGTCGCCCTCCAGGATGAAGGACATGGCTCAGAAGGGCGCTGCGGCGGTGACGGGTGCGATGAGTGGCGCGGCGCCGGACACGACCGGGAAGATCGCGATCCAGGCGTTTGCGTTCGAGCATCTGGAGATCGCGTCATATCGGAGCCTCCGGGCCGTGGCGCAGCAGGCGAATGACAGCGAGACCGTTCAGCTTGCCGATCAGATCCTCCAAGAGGAGCAGACCGCGGCGCAGAAGGTCGGCGACCTGATCGAGGAGGCGGCCCTCACCGGGCTGCCGCAGGCCGCCTGAGGTCTTGGGGGACGGGCCACGCGCGATTCGGCGGCGTGGCCCGCCTTCAAGACGGCGCTGGGGTGGGCAAAGAGAGCCGACGCGCCAACCAGGGGTTAGCAAGCGACGGCTCGGGTAGGTCGGGTCCGACGGGGAAGGACCACTCTCACCCATAGGAGGAAGACGATGCGCAAGCTCGTCGTAACCGGCGTCGCCGGACTGACGTTCCTCGGACTCATCGCGGCGCCGCCCGCGATCGCGAACCCGGGTTCGACCAGCGGCGCCACGGTGTCCAGGCTCTTGCTGTCAGCGAAGATCACCAGCTTTAGCGCGAGTGGGGGCGGAGTCGTCGCGGCCGGGACACTGACGGGCAATCTCCGCTCCGGCACCCGTGTATCGCACGGCAGCGCGCCGGTGAGGTTCGCCGTCGTGGCCAAGGCGAACCGCGGACGGTGCGACGTCATCACTCTGCGCCTTGCGCCGCTCGACCTCGAACTGCTCGGTGTGCAGGTCACGACCTCCAACATCAATCTCGACGTCTACGCTCTCCGCGGTCGCGTACTCGGTGACCTGTTTTGCGCGCTCTCCCATGCGAAGGTCACGTTTCCGCGCGCGGCGCGCGTAGCACGCGCCCTGAACTCGCGGCTGCACGGACGGCCACTGCCGGTCTTTGCGTCGTCTGAGTCGCTGCCCGCAAGCGCCGGTCGGGCACAGCCGCAGACCTGCCAGGTGCTCAAGCTGGTCCTTGGGCCTCTGAACCTGGACCTGCTTGGCCTCGTTGTCGATCTGTACGGCAAGACCCACAGCGATCCGGTGGTGGTGACCATCAACGCGCAACCCGACAAGGGATTGCTGGGTCAGCTGCTGTGCGGCGTCGCCGGCGGCGGCGGGATCTCAAGCGTCACCGGGCTGCAGAACCTGCTCAACAGCCTCGGGCTGAACCTCACGACGACCCAGCTCCAGAACCTCCTCAACCAGCTCGGTATCACCAACCTGTCTGGCGGCTTGACCCAGCTGGACCTCAACCGCATCCTGCAGGCGCTCGGCCTCGGCTCAAAGGCCCCGACGGGCTGACCACATACGGACAGGGAGGCCCCGGCGAACGCCGGGGCCTCCTGCCGTTCTCAGCGAGGCCGGCCGAGACGCAGCGGACGGCAAGGTCTCAGGACGGGGATACTGTCCGCATGGGGGTACGTCGCATCGTCCCTGACTTGCACGGGTCGCCATCCGCCGCGGTCCGCGAGTTCTATGAGGGCGTCCTCGGGCTGGAGGTCGTCATGGACCAGGGTTGGGTCGTCACCTTCGCGGCGCCGGGTAACCCCTCGGCGCAGCTCACGCTGATGGCCCAGGACGCCACCGCAGCGGTCAACCCGGATGTCTCGATCGAGGTAGACGACGTCGACGAGACTTACGCCGCAGCGCAAGCGATGGGGTGCGAGATCGTCCATTCGCTCACCGATGAGCCTTGGGGCGTTCGCCGCTTCTTCGTGCGCGAGCCCAACGGCAGAGTCGTGAACATCCTCGGCCATCGCTGAGGCCCGGGCGATCTGGCGCAACCTCTGAGCGGATCAGGCGGACACCAGGTCGGGGTCCTTGGCCACCGCGCGCCGGAGGGCCTCATCGAAGTCCACCGGCGTAATGTCGAACAGCCGCATACCCGTGGGGTCGCCCACGACCGTGGGCACCGCGAGGCTCTCGATCAGCGGTCGCGCCACGCCCGCGTCGACCGGGGTCACGAGCCCGATCCACAGCGACGAGAGCCAGGGCGTGATCAGCGGCACCGGCACCCGCGGCCGATGGGGAATCCCCAGGACCTCGGCCATTCGGTCGAGCATCTCGGCGTAGGTGAGGACGTCGGGTCCCCCGATGTGGATCTCGCGGCCGGCGGCCGCGTCGACTTCGAGCGCCTGGATGAGGTAGCTCAGCGTGTCGTCGATCGCGATCGGCTGGGTCGGGTTCTGAAGCCAGGCGGGCGCGATCATCGCCGGAAGACGCTGGACGAGGTAGCGCAATGTCCGGTAGGACTCGCTCTCTGAGCCGACCACCATCCCAGAGCGGAAATAGGTCAGCGGCGGGCCGTGCTCGGCAAGCAACAGCCCCGTCGCGTGGCGGCTACGGAGGTGCGCGGAGTGCAGGCGTTCCCCCAACCCGCCGAGGTAGATGACGCGCTCGATCCCCTCAGCGCGCGCCATCCGCGCGAAGGCGAGGGCGGCGGCACCCTCGCGCGCGGCAAACTCTCCGGTCCCGCCCCGGCCCATCGAATGGATCAGGTAATACGCGGCATCGATTCCGCGGCCTGCTCCGCGCAGCGTCTCGGGACGCAGCACGTCGCCCACGTGGAGGTCGAAGCCCTCGCGTTCGAGCGCGGCCGCCCGGGCACCGGCGCGATCACGCACGAGGCAACGAACGATCGACTCGCGTGCGGCGAGCCGAGCGACGAGGCGCCCGCCGATGAACCCGGTGGCGCCGGTGACCAGGATGCGCGCGCTCATGCCGCAGCCGTCACCGGTGGACTCGGTGAACCGGGATCGCGCCATCCGCTCAGGGCGGCGCACAGCGCCCACAGACATTCGCGCTCCTCTGCGGTTTCTTTTGTCCACGGCAGCAGGTGAGTCGGGCGTCGCCGGCGGTCGTGCCAGAACCCACCGGAGCTCACGCCCGGTTCGTCAGCGGCGCACAGCCAGACGAGCGTGTCGGCACCCTCGGCGGCCGTTCGGAGTAGCGGACGGGTCCATTTGCGAAACCGCGGCAGCGACGAGCGCAGGCCGGCGGTGTCGACCCAGCCGGGGTGCATGGCATGCACTGCTATCCCCGTTCCAGCCAACTGCTGCGCCCACAGCTCGGTGAGGATCACCTGGGCGCGCTTGGTGCGCGCGTAGACCGTCGCGCCGTCGAACCGCCCGCGCGCGCTCTGCAGATCATGGGTCTTGATCCTCTGGGCGTACATGCCGCCCGAGGAGACGTTGACGATCCGCGCGGGCGCGGTACGGACGATCAGCGGCATCAACAGGTTCGTCAGCAGGAAGGGGCCGATGACGTTGGTGGCGAGGGTGAGCTCGACTCCATGGGGCGAGAGCTCACGCTCCTGGGTCATCGCCCCCGCGTTGTTGACGAGCACGTCGAGGTGAGGCGCGTGCGCCACGAAGTGATCGGCGAAGCGCCGGATCGATCGCAGATCGCTCAGGTCGCAGTGACCGACGTGCACGTCCGGGTTCCCGGAATGCTCGACGATCTGCACGCGGGCCCGCTCGCCGCGCTCGCGGTCGCGCGCCACCAGCCAGACCGTGGCACCGAGGCCGGCCAGCCGGTGAGCGGCCGCCAGCCCGAGACCCGAGGTCGCGCCGGTGACGAGGACGACCTTGCCGTCCAGCCGGCGCAACGCCGACGGACTCCAGCCGCGCTGACGGATGCGGTAGCCGATCTTGGAGTAACCAGGGAGGACGCTGCGGTCCAGGGCGGTGTCGAGGAGTGAGGAGGTCATGGCAACAGGGGTATCGCGGCGTGAGAGGCACGGGGCCCAAGCCCCGGAAGGGTGGCGACTGGCTCAGAGTCCTTCTACAAACCGTCTACAGAAGTTCGACGACAGTACAGGGCACAGTCGAGTCCTGTCAAGGGTCTGTATAAGGTATGTATAGTGCCGCGCGTGTCGGCTGGCCGCGGAAACCGTCGGATCGGGGAGTTCGCCCGCCGGGTGGGTGTCAGCCCGGAATTGCTGCGCGCATGGGAGCAGCGCTACGGCCTGCTGCAGCCGGTGCGCTCAGCCGGAGGCTTTCGCCTCTACACCGAGGAGGACGCCGACCGTGTCGCTCGCATGCGGCGCGCCCTCGCGGACGGCTTGTCGGCCGCGGAGGCGGCCCGGGTCGCGCTCGAGAACGAGGCGCCCGTACATGGACCGATCGAAGAGGCGAGAGCGCGCCTGTTGGCGGCAGTCGAGGTCTATGACGAGGCGGCGCTCCAAGCGGTGCTCGACGACGGTGTCGCGGCGTTCGGGCTCGAGCCCTTCGTGCGCGACCTGATCCTTCCGGCCCTGGCCGAGATCGGACGCCGCTGGGAGGCCGGCGACGCCGAGGTGAGCCAGGAGCATTTCGCCAGCCATCTGATCCGCGGCCGTCTGCTGGCGCTCGCGCGTCTCTGGGGGCGAGGCGCCGGCCCGATGGCGCTGCTCGCGTGCGTGCCGGGCGAGCGGCACGACATCAGCCTCCTTGCCTTCGGGCTCCTGCTGCGTTCCCACGGGTGGCGCATCCTGTTTCTCGGCGCCGACACCCCGATAGCCACCCTGAAGAGGACGGCGCGGGTCACCGCCCCCGCGGTCGTCGTCGTCGCCGCCTTCGATGCGGCTCTGCTGGAGCGTGAGGCCACGTCGCTTCGTCAGCTGGCGCGGATCGCCCCGCTCTTCCTGAGCGGCCCGGCGGCCACGGCCGACCTGGCCCGCCTGCGCAGCGTGAGGCGGCTCGATGTCGATCTGGTCGCGGCGGCGGACGACGTCGCGCGCCTGTCCAACCATTGACGGGGGCTGGCCTCGCTCCTCGGCCTCAATGGCCCCAGGACGCGCGCGCACTACTCGCCGCGCCACACCGGTTCGCGCTTGTCGAGGAACGCGGTCATCCCCTCCTGCGCGTCGTGCGCGAGCGCGTTCTCCGTCATGACGAGCTCGCAATGCTCGTAGGCGGCCGGCTCGGCGCGATCGACCTGCTCGTAGAAGGCACGCTTCCCTGTCGCGACGGTGTACGCGCTGGACCTGGCGATCGCTTCGACGAGCTCACCGACGGCGGGCTCGAGTCGCTCGGGTGCCACCACTTGATTGACCAGTCCCCAGTCGAGCGCGGTCATGGCACCGATCGGCTCGCCGGTGAGCAACATCTGCATCGCGCGCTTGCGGCCTATGGCGCGCGAGATGGGCACCATCGGCGTGGAGCAGAACAAGCCGATCCTGACGCCCGGGGTTGCGAAGCGGGTGCCCTCCGCCGCGACCGCCATGTCGCACGCTGCCACCAACTGACAGCCGGCGGCCGTAGCGATGCCGTGCACCTTGGCGATCACGGGCTGCGAAACCTCGTGCAGCGTGTTCATCATGACGCTGCAGCGATCGAAGAGACGGGCCAGGAACTCCCGGTCTCGGCCGATCATCTCCGAGAGGTCGTGCCCAGCCGAGAAGGCTGGACCGGCCCCCTCGATCACGATCGCGCGGGTGTCGCCGCGCGCGGACATGTCGTGGACGGCGGCGGTCACCTCGTCCATCAGCTCCAAGGACAGGGCGTTGCGCTTCTCAGGGCGGTTGAGCACGATCCGCGCGGCGGATCCGTCGACGCTGACGAGCAGGTTTCGGTAGTCGGTCTGTGGTAGGGAGCTCATCACGACAACGTACTCTCGCGCTCCCGGTGGCACAAGCCTGCCGGCGGGGAGTTGGCCGGCGCGGACCGAAGGGAGATAATCGCTCTGGGCGCTGATTGCGCCTGGTCGCGACGACTCCGAATGAAGGAGGAAGGGCATGACCGAAGCGCTGAGTACGAGCCCTGATACCCCGGCGCCCGACCCGGCGGTCAAGGTGTTTCGCACCGAGTTGAACCCGGTCGACTTCCTGCGGAGAGCTGCCTACATGTATCCCGCACGGACGGCGGTGGTTGATGGGGGGCGCCGCTACTCCTACGGTCAGCTGGCGGAGCGCTCGTGGCGGCTGGCCAATGCGCTGAGGACGGCGGGGCTGCGCAAGGGCGACCGCGTCGCCACGCTGCTGTTCAACTCCTCGCCGATGCTCGAGGCGCACTTCGGGGTCCCGGCGGCAGGCGGGATCCTCGTGGCGATCAACAATCGGCTGGCCGGCCAGGAGATCGGACACATCCTCGAGCACAGCGGTGCCAGCTTCCTGCTGCTCGACGGCGAACTCCAGCCGCTCATCGCCCCGCTGGCGCTCTCGGACGTCACGGTGATCCGGTGGGACCGCGAGGATCCGGCCACTCCGTATGAGCGGCTCCTGGCCGGCGCGTCCGCCGAGATGCCCGACAGCTGGCTCGAGGATGAGGAGGAGACGATCTCGATCAACTACACCTCGGGAACGACCGGCCAGCCGAAGGGGGTGCAGTACACATATCGCGGCGCCTATCTCAATGCGCTCAGCGAGGTGATCGTCGCGGGAATGAACACCGAATCGGTCTACCTGTGGACGCTGCCGATGTTTCACTGCAACGGCTGGTGCTTTCCCTGGGCCGTGACCGCGGTGGCGGCGACGCACGTGACGCTGCGCATGGTCGATCCCGACCTCGTCTGGCAGCTGATCGACGAGGAGGGGGTGACCCATTACAACGGCGCGCCCACCGTTCAGCTGATGATCATCAACCACCCCAAAGCGCACCGCTTGGAGCAGCAGGTCACCGCGATGGTCGCGGCATCGCCCCCATCGCCAACGCTGTTGGGCCGCATGGGCGAGCTCAACTTCCGGGTGGTCCACGTGTACGGCCTGACCGAGACCTACGGTCCGATCACGGTCTGTCCAACGCAGGAGCGATGGGACGAGCTGCCGGTGGCGCAGCGCGCCAAGCTGCTCTCGCGCCAGGGCCAGGCGTACCCCACCGCCGATCTGGTCCGGGTCGTCGACGAGGAGATGCGCGACGTCCCCCTCGACGCCGAGGCGATGGGCGAGGTCGTGATGCGAGGCAACAACGTGATGAGCGGCTATTTCGCCGAGGAGGAGGCCACCGAGAAGGCGTTTCGCGGCGACTGGTTTCACTCAGGCGATTTGGCGGTCTGGCACCCCGACGGCAACATCGAACTGCGCGACCGCAGCAAGGACATCATCATCTCCGGCGGCGAGAACATCTCGAGCATCGAGGTCGAGCAGACCATATGCGCTCATCCTGCCGTCCTCGAATGCGCCGTGATCGGGACTCCGCACGAACGCTGGGGAGAGCGACCGAAGGCGTTCGTCACGCTCAACAGCGGCGCCAGCGCCAGCGCGGACGAGATCATCGCGTTCTGCCGCGAGCGGCTCGCTCACTACAAGTGCCCCGACGCAGTCGAGTTCGGGCCGCTGCCGAAAACCTCGACGGGCAAGGTCCAGAAGTTCAACCTGCGCGAGCGCGAGTGGTCGGGACGCCAGACCCGAGTCGGCGCCACGTAACCGCGCTCCAAGGTAAGCGGCGGGGAGAGCGGCCCGGTATCATCGAACACGTGTTCGGACCCGGGCTAGACTTCAAGCGGTGCTTGTCCAACCCTCGCTGTTTGGCTCCTCGGGGGACCTAGGCGTCGCCGACCTCGGCGCGGCGGTAGAGCGCCGGCCGCTCTCCGAGGGCGCCTGGATTGACCTGCGGCCCGGCTTTGTCACCGCCGCGGACGAGCTGTTCGACGCGCTGGCCGGCAGCGTGCCGTGGCACGAGGAGCGGATGCGCATGTATGACAGCACCGTGCGCGTCCCGCGGCTCCTCGCCCGGTACGCGCAGGGCGAACCGCTGCCCCATCCGGTGCTCGATGAGGCCCGCTCGGCGCTGAACGGTCACTACATCCAGGAGCTGGGCGAGCCGTTCCTCAGTGTCGGGCTCTGCCTGTATCGCGACGGCAGCGACAGCGTCGCCTGGCACGGGGACCGCATCGCCCGCGAGAGCCCGCGCGACACCATGGTGGGGATTCTCTCGCTCGGGGCCACCCGGCCGTTCGCACTACGGCCGAAGTCCGGCGGCCCGGGGCTGCGCCTCCAGGTCGGGCACGGCGACCTGCTCGTGATGGGCGGAAGCTGTCAGCGCACGTGGCAGCACGCGATCCCCAAGACGACGCGGTGTCTCGGCGCGCGGATCAGCATCCAGTTCCGCCCCCACTGGGGCAACGACCTGGGCAAGCCCACGATCTAGCCCTGGGCGCCTGCGCCCTCGACTGTCACGTTTGCTGCTCGCTCCATGTCATAGGAGTAGTGACCACGACCACTGGAGGAACAGCAGTGCTTGAGAAAGTCTTCTACACGAGCGTGCTCGTCAGTGACCAGGACAGGGCGCTCGACTTCTACACGAACGTGCTTGGCCTGGAGAAGCGGGTGGAGAACCCGACGCCCGACGGGCCGCGGTTTCTGACCGTCGGTGTCCACGGGGACGACTTCCAGCTCGTTCTCTGGCCCGGGACCTCAGGTGAGGCTCAGCCGGCGATGGGACGCCCCCCGGCGTCGATCACGATCGAGACCGACGATTGCCGCAAGACGGCAGAGGAGCTGAAGTCGCGCGGCGTCGAGTTCGTGTCTGACGTGCTCGAGTTCCCATGGGGGCGCGTCGCGCAGTTCCAGGACCCCGATGGCAACCGGCTACAGATACGAGAGGGTCGCTAGTACGGCTTCGGGCAGCGTTTGTGCCAGGAGAGTGGAGCCTCGGGCTCGCGTCCCCAATGCTCGCGGCGCCACTCCTCCTGGATCTGACCGCCAGCGTCGCGCGGACAGACGCAGAGATCATCCGGAAAATTCCGCAATCGTTCCTCCCGGCAGATTACGCGGTGCGGAGTGAGCGCGATGGGATGGGCGACGCAGATGATCATCGGCGGCACCTCGGCGCCCAGCAACCAGATCCTGACCGATCCGCCGGTGTGCCACGTGATCACGTCCGTCGGCCCGGGCAAGACGGCGCCCGGACCGGTTGTGCCGACCGGGCATTTCGTCCCCGACTACCAGACCGAAGATGCCGTCTGGTCCTCAGTGCGCGACAAGGACTGGGCCTACGGGTTCGCCGCCGGCGAGGACTTCGACATGGGCCGAGGCGGGCACGTAGTGGGCGGGCGCGCGCTTGCCGTGGGTTAGGCTCTTCACAGAGGCATCCATTAGTCGGCGAGAGGAGAGAGATGCTCGATTTCGGGGCCACGTTCCTGCCGGACCCGCCCTCGCGGCGGTTTGTCGAGCGCATCGTCCGCGCCGAGGAGCTGGGCTTCAGCCACGGCTGGACCTATGACTCGCACATCCTCTGGCAGGAGGGGTACGTCTTCCTCACGCTGGCCGCGATGGCGACGTCGCGGATCCACCTCGGGCACTGCGTCACCAACCCGGGCATCCGGGAGCCGACGGTCACGGCCAGCGCCTACGCCACGCTCCAGGACGTCAGCGCCGGGCGGATGGAGCTGGGCATCGGCCGCGGCGATTCCTCGCGGCGCGTGGTGGGGCTGGACCCGGTGCCGGTGGCCCGGTTCGAGCAGTCGCTGGAGATGATCAAGGACCTCATGAACGGGCGCGAGGTTCAGTGGAACGGCAAGAGCCTGCATCTGGCCTGGGCCGAGGACCAGCCGGAGATCCCCATGCATGTCGCCGGCTACGGTCCGCGGGCGCTGGGGGTCGCCGGTCGCGTGGGGGACGGCGTCATCATCCAGCTCGCCGATCCCGAGATCACCCGGTGGATCATCGAGCGTGCGCGTACCGCTGCCGCCGAGGCCGGCCGTGACCCCGACGCCCTGGCGCCGATCGTCTGCGCCCCCGCCGTGGTCGACGCCGACCTGCCGCGCTGGCGCGAGGAGACGCGCTGGTTCCCGGCGATGGTCTCCAACCATGTCAAGGACCTGATCGCCCGCTACGGCACCGACGGCGAGATCCCCAGCGCGCTCACCGAGTTCGCGTTGGCCGTCAAGGAATACGACTACAACGAGCACAGCCAGGTCGGTGCCAGCCACGGCCAGTACATCAGCGATGAGATCTGCGACCGGTTCTGCCTGCTCGGCGATGCCGACCAGCAAATCGCGCGCCTGCGGGAGCTCGAGCAGCTCGGCGTCAAGCAGGTCAACCTCTACCTGATGACCTCAGAGCTCGATGACACCATGGAGCGCTACGGACGGGACATCATCCCCCAGTTCCACGCGTCCGCGGTGGCCTGACATGGAGCCGGCCGCGACCGTCTGACAGAGACAGGAGGAAGAGCATGAGTGTGCTCATCAAGGGCGGGCGCATCGTCACCGCCGTGGACGACTACGTGGCCGACATCCTGATCGAGGGGGAGACGATCGCTGCGATCGGGAGCTCGCTCACCGCCTCCACCGACCGCGTGATCGACGCTGCGGGCAGATACGTGATCCCCGGGGCGATCGATCCGCACACGCACATGGAGATGCCCTTCGGCGGCACCGTCAGCTGTGACGACTTCACCTCAGGGACGGTGTCGGCGGCGTTCGGGGGGACGACCGCGCTCATCGACTTCTGCCTGCAGGCGCCGGGCCAGTCGATCCCCGACGCGCTGGCGACATGGCACGAGAAGATCGAGCGCTGCCCGCCGGTGATCGACGTCGGCTTCCACATGGCGATCACCGACCTCCATGACGGCGGCCGGATGGAGGACGTGGCCCGCGTGCCCGACGAGGGCGTGACCAGCTACAAGCTGTTCATGGCCTACAAGGGCGCGATCATGGTCGACGACGAGACGCTGTTTCGCACGATGCAGGTGGCGGCTCGGACCGGCGCGCTGGTCATGGTCCACGCAGAGAACGGCGACTCGATCGACGTGCTGGTCAAGCAGGCGCTGGCCGCGGGCAAGACCGCTCCGCGCTGGCACGCCGCCACGCGCCCACCGGAGACCGAGGCCGAGGCGACGAACCGCGCGGTGATGCTCGCGCATGTCGCGGGCTGCCCGTTGTACGTCGTGCACGTCTCGTGCCGGGAGTCGGCGGAGCCGATCGCCGCCGCCCGGTCGCGCGGGTGGCGGACGTGGGGTGAGACCTGCACCCAGTACCTGTTCATCGACGAGACCCGGCTGGAGGAGCCCGACTTCGAAGGGGCCAAGTACGTGTACACACCGCCGCCCCGGGCGGCCGAGAACCACGAGCACCTGTGGACGGCGCTGCGCACCGGCGTTCTCTCGGTCGTCTCCACCGACCACTGCCCCTTCCGCTGGCGCGACCAGAAGACGCTGGGTCGCGACGACTTCTCGAAGATCCCCAACGGTGGCCCGGGCGTGGAGAACCGCCTGCACATGCTCCATCACTTCGGGGTGCGCGCGGGGCGGCTGACCATGAACCAGCTCGTCGATCTCTGCTGCACGCAGCCGGCCCGGCTCTTCGGGTTGTTCCCCCGGAAGGGAACGATCGCGGCCGGCGCCGACGCCGACATCGTCGTGTGGGACAGCCAAAAGCCGCTGACGCTGTCGGCCGCCACCCATCACAGCAACGTGGACTACAACCTCTACGAGGGGACGGAGGTCATCGGCGCCCCGGAGGTCGTGCTCGTGCGCGGCCAGGTGATCGTGGATCACGACGAGCTGGTGGCCTCTCCCGGGGCCGGCCAGTTCCTGCGCCGGGCGCGGTTCGGGGAGCAACTGCCCACGCGCCAGCAGGCCGCGGCGGCCTGAGGCGGGAGGGACGCCGCGCATGGCCGCCGACGCGAGGCGGATGATCGCTGAGCTGCGCGAGCTGGCGCGACTCACCGGAGACGAGCACGGCGCCCAGCGCCTGGCCTGGACCGACACCTGGGCCCGGGCCCGCGACTGGGAGCGCGGCCTGCTCGCCGAGCTGCCGGTCGAGATCGACGTCGACGAGGCGGGCAACCAGTGGGCCACGCTGGCGGGCCGCTCGCCGAAGGCCCTCATCATCGGCAGCCACATCGACTCCGTCCCCGACGGCGGCTGGCTCGACGGCTGTCTCGGAGTGCTCTCGGCTCTCGAGGTGGTCCGCTCGCTGGCGGCCGATGGACCACCGCCGCTGACCGTCAAGCTCGTCGACTGGGCCGACGAGGAGGGGGCCCGCTTCGGCCTCAGCCTGCTCGGCTCGATGGCGGCCGCCGGGCAGCACGATCCCGCCTTCGTCCGCGGGCTGCGCGACGCCGGCGGCACGCCGGCACCCGAGGCCCTGGCCGCTCACGGCGTCGACGTGGACCGCATGGGGGAGTCGCGCTCGCGCCTGGACGACGCCGCCGCCTACATCGAGCTGCACATCGAGCAGGGCCCAGTACTCGAGGCGCGCGACCTCCCGCTCGGGGTGGTCACGGGCGTCTACGGCACCGAACGCTGGGCGGTGACATTCACCGGGCAGGCGGCCCACGCGGGCTCGACGCCGATGGACCAGCGCCGCGACGCGCTGTCGGCCGCCGCCCGCCTGGCGCTCGAGGTCCGCGAGCTGGCCCGGACCCGGGGCGGAGTCGGCACCGTGGGTCGGATCGACGCCCAGCCGGGCATCCCGACCGCCGTCGCGGGCGTGGCCACGGCGCTGGTCGACCAGCGCCACGCCGAGGCCGGCGCGCTCGCCGACCTGCACCAGGGCGCCCAGCAGGCGAGTCGCACGATCGCCGCCGAGGAGCGCGTCGAGGTCGACTGGTCGCCGCTGTTCCGGGTCTCGCCGATCCATTTCGATGCGGACATGGTCGCCGCGGCAGGCGCGATCGTCAGCGACCTGCAAGGGGCCGACGCGCGGCTGCCGAGCGGCCCGCTGCACGACGCCGCGCGCGTGGCCGAGGCCGGCGTGCCGACGGTGATGCTGTTCACGCGCAGCAAGCGGGGGCTGTCGCACACTCGCGAGGAGGACACCGACGAGGCCGACCTCGAGCTCGCGCTGGCGGCGCTCGAGCGGCTGGTCAGGGGCGAGCTCGAGCGCCGGTAGACGGTCCGCCGCGCGGCGCG
>DASXJW010000129.1:0-16547 GCA_036497165.1 Solirubrobacteraceae bacterium | reverse complement strand
GTAGGTGTAGGGGTGCGCGTTCTGGACGATGGCGGTGACTCCGTCGACGGCGTCCTCGCCGATATGCGTGCGCAGGCGCAGGGGATGCACGAGATAGCGGCGGTTGAAGGTCTTGACCGCCGCCCACGTGTAGTACCACTCGCCCATCCGCGCCTTGAGCCGGGGGTGGGCGTCCACGATCTCCACCACGCTGGCGTCCAGCCCGGCGCCGGCCGAGAAGGTGAAGTAGCGGTCGTTGACCCGGCCCACGTCGACCCGGCGGGGTCGCCAGTCGTAGGCCATGCCGAGCAGGTGCTCGGTGGCGTCCACCACGTCGGCGGGAATGCCGAGCATCCGGGCGTAGACGTTGGCGCGCCCCCCAGGCAGGCAGCACAGTGGCGTGTCGGAGCCCACCAGCCCGTTGGCGGCCTCGTTGACGGTGCCGTCCCCGCCGAACGCCACCACGACGTCATAGCCCTCCGAGGCCGCCTCGCGGCAGAGCTCGGTCGCGTGGCCACGAGCCTCGGTGTCCACGGCGTGAACGTCATAGCGGCCGCGCAGCGCGTAGACGACGAGATTCTTGAGGCGGTCCGAGACCGTGGTGGCATAGGGGTTGACGATGACGAGCATGCGCCGCGTCGGGACGACGGCGTGCTCCAGATCGAGGATCGCCTCGAGGCGAGCCAGGGGGTCGGACGAGGCGGTCGCCATGGGGTCTGGGGGCACGGTACAGGGTTCGGCGGTGCGCGCCGATATACTGCCCCGGACATAGCAGTACGCATCCAGAGGGGTGGAGGGAAATGGCCCTACGAAACCCCGGCAACCTCCCGCAAGGGAAAGGTGCCAATTCCATCAGGCTCCAACTACAAAAGGCCTGGGAGATGTGGCAGGGCGGTTTCACTGACCTCCGACCACTGACCCCGGCGGAGGTTTTTTCATATGCCGCCAGAGTCGCTTCGCTGCAAGGAATGCCAGACGGTCTATCCGCTTGACGCCCGCTACGTGTGCGAGCGGTGCTTCGGTCCGCTCGAGGTCGCCTACGCCGGGTGGGCGGGATCCAACTCCGTCGACCCCGCCGAGCTGCGCCGGCGCATCCAGGCCGGCCCGCACTCGCTGTGGCGCTACGGGGACTTCCTCCCCGTCCAGACCCTCCCACCGGGGCACCTGCCCGCCGGCTGGACGCCGCTGCTGCGCGCGGACCGGCTGGCCGAGCGCCTGGGGCTGCGCGAGCTGTGGATCAAGAACGACGCCGCCAACCCCACGCACTCGTTCAAGGACCGCGTGGTCTCGATGGCGCTGGCGCGCGCCCGCGAGCTGGGCTACGAGACGATCGCCTGCGCCTCGACCGGCAATCTCGCCAACGCCGTGGCCGCCCACTCCGCCGCCGCCGGCCTGGAGTCATACGTCTTCATCCCCTCCAACCTGGAGGAGCAGAAGGTTCTGGCCACGGGCGTGTACGGGACCAACGTGGTGGGCGTGCGCGGCAACTACGACGACGTGAACCGCCTGTGTACCGAGCTCTCGGGCGAGCACGAGTGGGCCTTCGTGAACATCAACATGCGCCCGTACTACGCCGAGGGATCCAAGACGCTTGCCTACGAGACCGCCGAGCAGCTCGGCTGGCAGCTGCCTGACCGCGTGGTGGCCCCGATCGCCTCGGGCTCCCTGTTCACCAAGATCGCCCGCGGCTTCGCCGAGTGGCTGGAGCTCGGGCTGCTCGAGGGATCCCTGCCGACGTTCAACGGCGCCCAGGCCGCGGGCTGCTCGCCGGTGGCCAGCGCCTTCGCGGACGGGCAGGACTTCTGCCGCCCGGTCAAGCCCGACACCATCGCCAAGTCCCTGGCCATCGGCAATCCCGCTGACGGCCCCTACGCGCTCGAGCTCGCCCGCTCCAGCGGCGGCAGCATCGACTCGGTCACCGACGAGGAGATCCGCGAGGGCATCCGCCTGCTCGCCCAGACCACCGGCATCTTCACCGAGACCGCCGGCGGCGTCACCACGGCCGTGCTGGCCAAGCTGGCGCAGCGCGGTGACATCGACCCCGACGAACGCGTCGTCGCCTACATCACCGGCGAGGGGCTGAAGACCCTCGATGCGGTGCGGGGCACGTTCGAGGCGTGGGAGATCGATCCGAGCGTCGCCGCCTTCGAGGCGGCCAGCGAGCGCGTCGGCGCCCTGGCATAAGATTCGCGCCATGCCCGTCAGCGTGAAGATCCCCACTCAGCTGCGCTCCGCCACCGACGGCGAGGCGTCCGCCAGCGTCGACGGGTCCACCGTCGGCGAGGTCCTCGACTCCCTGTACGAGCGCTACGGGGAGCTGCGCAGTCGCATCGCCGAGGACGGCGGCCTGCGGCGCTTCGTCAACGTCTACGTCGACGGCGAGGACATCCGCTTCCTCGACGGTCTCGACACCCAGGTCAAGGACGGCGACGAAGTGACGATCCTGCCGGCCGTGGCCGGCGGCTGAGCCCGCGACGCGGGCTGGGTGCAGTGCGGTCTCGCGGCTGAGTGCGCGACGCCGGCCGGGTGCAGTGCGGTCTCGCGGCTGAGTGCGCGATCTTCTCCATATAGCCATCAAGATCGCGCGGATCGTCCGGCTTATGGCCCCAGCCCGCAGTCGCGCACGGGTGCTGCTGGTGATGCCCTCAGCGCCAACCGGGGTGCGGCCGATAATGAATGAGCAAGAATTGGTCGAGATGAGCGAGTCACGCACCCGTAAACCCTCCGCGCGCGCCCTGGGCGCGAGCGCCGCCGCCCTGGTCCCCCTGGCCGTGATCGTGGTCGCGCTGCTGCTGGGCGGCAGCGGCGGGGCGGCCGGAGGGCGCACCGCGTCCGCCGGCGCGGATACGTTCGTCCCCGCCGCGGCCACCCGGTCGGGTCCCGGCCAGACGACCGCCGCCTCCACGACGCCGGCGACGTCCGCGACCACCGGCCTGAAGCTGCCGGCCGGCACCGGCGCCCTGGTGGCGCAGGTGATCCACCCGACGGGCTTGCGCGCGCGGCCGGCCGGTCGCATCGTCGCCCGGCTGTCCACCAAGACCGAGTTCGGCTCGCCCGAGGCCCTGTGGGTGGCTCGCCGGTCCGGGCGGTGGCTGGGGGTGGTCAGCCCCCAGGCCGGCAATAACCGCGTCGGCTGGATCGAGGCGTCCGCCGCCTCGCTCAGCCGGGTGACCTGGGAGTTGCGGGTCTCGCTCTCGGCCCGCAAGGTGACGGTGCTCGACCACGGGCGGGTCGCGCGTCGCTTCACCGTGGCGATCGGGGCTCCCGGGGCGCCCACGCCGACCGGGCGCTTTGCCGTCACCGACCGCTTGCTGACCGGCAACTCGGCCGGACCGTACGGCTGCTGCATCCTGGCGCTCTCGGCCACGGCGCCCCACGCCATCCAGGACTGGAGCGGCGGGAACCGCATCGCCATCCACTCCACGCCCGAGGCGAGCACGATCGGCGAGGCCGTCAGCCACGGCTGCCTGCGGCTGACCCTGGCCGAGGGGCGGTGGCTGGTCAACCACATCCCGCTGGGCACGCCCACCCGCATCAGCAGCTAAAAGCCCGGCCGTTTCCCTGGTGCGGCGCGGGGTACAGGCAACCGTGAATCCCCGATCACAGGAGGGCCGATGCCACCACGCGGCGTGAAATCGGGCACCAAGCGCGCCCGCCAGTACGAGCACATCAAGGAGTCGCAGAAAGAGCAGGGCCGCAGCGAGGACCGGGCCGAGGAGATCGCGGCGCGCACGGTCAACAAGGAGCGCGCCCGCAGCGGCGAGTCAAGGCAGCGGTCGCGGACCTCGACCAACGACATGTCCTCGTCGCGGCGGGGCGGAGAGCGCTCGGGCACCAATCGTGAGAAGGGCCGAACGCGCGATCAGCTCTACAACGAGGCCAAGAAGCTCAACGTCGAGGGCCGTTCCTCGATGAACAAGGCCCAGCTCCAGCGCGCGGTGGACGGCAAGAAGTCCTGATATGGCGTGACGTTTGTAAAGCGGGCGCGGCGGGCGGTCACCCGGGGGCGGGCATGTCGGTGTCGCCGCTGACCCGCCGGATCTTCTCGATGGCCGCGCGCAGGAGCCGCGACACCTGCATCTGGGACGTGCCGATCCTCGCCGCGATCTCGGACTGCGTCAGGTCGCGGCCGAAGCGCAGATAGAGGATCAGACGGTCGGACTCCGACAGGGTCTCGACCCCCTTGGCGATCATCGTCAGGTACTCGGCCTGCTCCAGGCGCACATCCTCTGCGCCCAGCACCGCCGCCAGCGATGGCACCCCGGCCTCCTCATCGTCGGAACCGGCCTCCAGAGGAGCGGCGTGGCGGGCGTGGTAGGCCTCGATCGCTTCCAGCGTCTGCTCCTCGGTGGCGTCGAGCGCCTCTGCCAGCTCCTCGAGTGACGGTGACCGCCCCAGCTTGGAGGACAGCCGGTCGGTGACGCTGGCCAGCTCGAGGGCGCGCTCCTTGACACCGCGCGGGACGTGGACCGCCCAGCCGCTGTCTCGGAAGTAGCGCTTGAGCTCGCCCAGCATGGTGGGGGTGGCGAAGCTGGTGAAGGCGAAGCCACGGTCGGGATCGAAGCGCGAGATCGCCTTGAGCAAACCCACCATCGCCACCTGCGTGAGATCCTCGAGTGGTTCGCCGCGAGCGTGGTAACGGCGGGCCACGCTGCGCGCGAGCGGCTCGAAACGGCGCACGATCTCCTCGAGCAGGGCCGGGTCCTCGGCCTCTCGGTAGCGGCGCAGCAGCTCGTCGGTCGAGACACTCCCGGGCGGCTCGCGATCAACCGTCACGCGTCACGTCGCTCGCGGCAGCGGACCACGATTCGCACCACGTCAGGCACCCGCTTCCTCCATAACGAGAAGTCTGTGCGACGGTCTGCCGCGGCGGAACCCCGCCGTGCGCCTCCCATCGATATTTGATCACGCTCCGGGTGCCACCGATCCGACAGATCCCGGAAGGGGGCCATGATACCGGCGGCGACCGCCGCGTCAGCCCCCTAAGGCGTCGGCGCCCGGGTCGCGCTCGGGCGTGAGCACGAACACCTCGACCTGGAGATTCTGGTCCAGGTCGTTGGCGCTCATGAAGGAGTGGACGCGGCGCCCCGTGATCTGCTCGACCGCGGCGACCATCGCCTGGCTCATGGCCTCCTGAAGGCCCAGCCGCCCTGCCGCGACCAGGTCGACCTTGCCATTGGCGCCCAGCGTCTGCTCGGCCCGCGTGTATCCGCCCTCGAGCAGGCACACCACGAGGTTGCCGTCGATCGTCGTCCGGGAGTTCGTCGGCCCGCGACCGATGAACTCCTTGTGCAGACGGCTGATGGCGTTCGAGACCTCCAGCGGCCGTGAGACGGTCGTGGACTCAGAGCCGTCGGCGTGGATCTCGGGCTCGAGGTCATCGAGCATGGGAGGCGAATGTGGCGTTGGGGTGCGACAAGAGGACGGACGCTCATCTTACCCCGGGATCTGGCGTGGTACCCCTTCGATTCATTGTCCTTGGGGCGGGTAGCTGCGCTCAGGTGCTGTCCGCGCTAGTTGTCTGCCAGCCAGTGGGCGACGCTCTGCAGATCGGAGACGAAGGCGTCCATCGCATCGGCCCGCTCGGCGTCGTCGCGCTGGCGCAGGATCGCCGACGGATGGGTCGTCAGCGTCACCAGGTCCGCGAGGTCAGATTCCATGGGCCGGCCTCGGTCCCGGCCGATGCGGACCTGGGACCCCAGCAGCGCCTGTGCCGCGGTCGCGCCGAGGCACACGAGCGCGCGGGGCTTGACCAGGCGCAGCTCGGCCTCCAACCACGGCCGGCAGGCGGCGACGTGCACCCGCTCGGGGGTCTGATGTATGCGGCGCTTGCCCCGGGTCTTGTAGCGGAAGTGCTTGACGACGTTGGTCACGTAGGCGTCGGCGCGCGCGATCCCCGCCCGCTCCAGCCCCTGGTCCAGCACGCGGCCGGCGGGGCCCACGAAGGGCAGGCCCTCGATGTCCTCGCGGTCTCCGGGCTGCTCGCCCACCAGCATGAGCCGGGCCTTGCCCGGAGCCGGCCCCGTTCCCATCACCGCCTGGGTCGCGCCCTCATACAGCTCGCACGCCCGGCAGTCCTGCACCGACTCGCGCAGCGCCTTGAAGCTGAGCCGATCCGGGATGGGCGGCGGAGGCGGCGTCTCGGATGCGTCGGGGTCGTCGAACAGGGTCATCGTCTCTCCGATCGCGTACCCGGCTGATGAAGCCGGCACGCATCGGCTGCTCGGGCTGGAACTACGCCGACTGGCGGGGCACCTTCTACCCGCAGGGCGAGCCCCAGCGCCGGTGGCTGGAGCTCTACGCGGAGCACTTCGACACCGTCGAGGTCAACAACACCTTCTATCGCCTGCCGCGCCGCGAGGCCGTCGCCGCGTGGGTGCGCCAGACCCCGGAGACCTTCACCTTCACCGTCAAGGCCAGCCGCTACCTGACCCACATCAAGCGCCTGACCGATCTGGACCAGGGCGTGGCGCGCTTCTACGAGCGCATCGAGCCCCTGATCGAGGCGAGACGGCTGGGACCAGTGCTCTGGCAGCTGCCGGGCAACTTCAAGCGCGACGAGGCCCGGCTGCACGCGTGGCTGGAGGCGCTGCCGCCGGGGATGCACACCATCGAGTTCCGGCATGAGAGCTGGTTCTGCGCTCCGGTGATGCGCGCGCTGCGCGAGCATGGGGTGGCGCTGACGATCGGCGACCACCCCGAGCGACCCTTCCAGACCCACCAGGCCACCGCTGACTGGCGGTTCGTCCGCTTCCACTACGGCCATCGCGGCCGGGCGGGCAACTACTCGGCGACCGAGATCGAGGAGTGGGCCCGCCGCATCGCGCAGTGGCGCCGGCGCCAGACCGTGTGGGCGTACTTCAACAACGACTGGTGCGCGTTCGCTCCGGCCAACGCCCGGCTCCTCGCCCGACAGCTCGGCGTGAGCCCGGGGCGCCGGACTGTCTAGAGCGTGCTGCGGGTGACCGGGACGCCGAACCGGCTCTGCAACGCCTCGGCGTCCACGTCTTCGCGGTAGCGCTGCTCGTCGCCGTCGTGGGTGAACACGACGATCCGGTCGGCGGGGAAGGTCTTCAGGGCGTCCTCGATGGCCGTCTCGGGATCGCTCTCTCCGGTGTCGCCGCTGGCCGCCACGCCGGCGTCGCCGAGCTTCGCCACGCTCTCGGTACGGACCTCCTCGGCGCGGGCGATGGCGGTGTCTGCGTCCGACATCCAGAACCGCAGCGCGCTCTCCTGCAGGGCGGGCGCCACCACCATCACCTCGGCGTCCGTGGGGTCGGCGTCCCCGGGCAGCGCTGCGCGCAGCTGATCGGCCGAGACGGGCTCGGACGTGAGGACGAGGAGACGCACGAGGATGCGCCTACCCATGCGCCCGATTGGCAAACCCGTCGCGTCAGGGGGCGCGGCGCCGGGTATGCCCTTCACTGATGACCTCTCCGCCACCCTTGACCGCCGGGATCCCCGCACCCACGCCGGGGCCACCCACGCCCGATCCGAGGCCACCCGCCCCGCCGGGCCCGGGCCCGGACCCGTCGCCGCCCTCACCCGGGCCGACGCCGGGGCCACCAGACCCGCCGGACCCCAACCCGCGCCCCATCTGATCTGCCTCGAGACCGGGGGGCGGGGGTCCTGGGGTCACCGACGCCAGATTGACACGACAGATGCCGGCTACCGCTGCCCGGAGTACAGGGACTCGAGCATCTCGGCGTAGCGCTCGTTGACCACCGTCCGCTTGACCTTGAGCGTCGGCGTGAGCTCGCCGTCCTCAACCGTCAGGTCGCGCTCGAGGATCGCAAACTTCTTGATCTGCTCGACCGGGGCGTAGTGCGCGTTGGCGCGGTCAAGCTCGTCCTGAACGAGCTTGCGGACGGGCTCGGCCTCCGCCAGCGCCCCGAGATCATCTGGCAGGCCGTGCTCCTGGGCCCACGGGACGATCTCCTCCGGATCCAGGGTGATGAGCGCCACCGGGTAGGGCCGGCGGTCGCCGTGCATCACCGCCTGTGAGATGAAGCGGCTCCGCTTGAGGTCGTTCTCGATGTTGGACGGGGTGAGGTTCTTGCCTCCGGCGGTGATGATGATGTCCTTCTTGCGGCCGGTGATCGACAGGTAGCCTTCGCCGTCGACCGCGCCGATGTCGCCCGTGTGCAGCCAGCCGTCCACCAGCGTCTCGGCCGTGGCCTCGGGGTTGCCCCAGTACTCGCGAAAGACGTGGGGTCCGCGCACCAGGATCTCGCCGTCCTCCTGTGCGATGCGGATCTCCACGCCCGGCAGGGGGCGGCCGACGGTGCCGAACCTGACGTGCTCCAGCGTGCACACGGTGCCCACCCCGGTGGTCTCGGTCATGCCCCATCCCTCCAGCACGGGCACGCCGCAGGCATAGAAGAACTCGAGGATCTCGGAGGCGATCGGCGCCGCCCCGGTGACGGCGCGGCGGATGTTGCCGCCGAACAGGCCGCGCACCCGCGAGTACAGCCGTTCCTCGGCTCCATCGAACGCCTCCTGCATCTCCTCGGGGACCGCCTCGCCGCGGTCGCGCCGCCGGCGCACCTCGACCCCGAGCTTCACCGCTCGGGCGAAGCGGGCCTGGTCCTCGTCCGAACCCGTCTCGGCCATCTTCAGCGCCGCCGTGTAGAGCTTCTCGAAGATGCGCGGGACCGAGGGCAGGTAGCTCGGGTGGGTCTCGATGACCTCGGGCAGGATCTGCTTGGCGTCCCCACCGTAGTAGACGATCGCCGTCCCCTGGTCAAAGGAGGCCAGCTGGGCGGTGAGCGCGAAGGCGTGCGCCAGGGGGAGGAACAGGTAGGTGGTCTCGTCGGGCTCGATGAACTCGAGCTCCTCCACCATCTCGCAGACCGCCATCGCGTTGCCGTGCGTGAGCACCACGCCCTTCGGGGGGCCGGTGGTCCCGGAGGTGTAGATGATCGTGTAGGCGTCCCGCGGCGAGAGCTTGGACCGGCGCTCCGCCAGCTCGGCTCGGTCGCGGTCCCGGCCGCTCGCGCGCAGCTGGCCCAGCGACAGATCGCCGGCGTCGCCCTCGATGGAGACGACGTGTCCCAGGTCCGGCAGCTCCCGCCGGACCGCCTCGACCTTGGCCGCCTGAGCCGTGTCCTCGCACACCACCGCGCGGGCCCCGGAGTTGCCCAGAACCCAGGCGCACTCGCTGGGCGAGTTGGTGGGGTACACGGGCACCACCACGCCGCCGGCGGCCGAGATGCCATAGCTGGCCACGGTCCACTCCACGCGCGTGTCGGCCAGGACGCCGACCCGGTCGCCGGGCGCCACCCCCAGCGCGGCGAGGCCGAGCGCCACCTCCTCGATGGCCGCCACGACCTCGGCGTAAGTGAGCTCATGCCACTCGTCGCCGACTCGATGCCGTGCCGCCACATTGTCGCCGAACCGCTGCGCCGCAGAGGTGGGCAGCGCGGCCACGGTATCGGCGATGGCACGGGTGCTCTCGGTCATGCATTCTCCTCTCCGGCACGGCGGCTGATGTCCTGCGCCCGTAACTCTCGCAAATCCGGCGCGCCGGAGAGATCCGCGCTCCGCTCACGCTGATTCGGGCTCCTCGGCGGAGCCCAGTCCGGCGGCCACGGAGCTCCACAGCGTCACATGCGGTCGCGGCCGGGCCCTCGAGGGGGCGCTCCCCGCGCGCCCGCTCGAGATCGCCTGGGTCGCCTCGGCGCTGGTGGCGAACCGCTGGAGGGCCAGCGCCGCGGGAAGCGCCCGCCCGAACCCCAGCGTGGACGCGTGCCACATCTCGATCATCGGCGTCCCCCGGACGTCGAGGCGCTGGAGGGCCCGGCGGCGCAGCTCGGGAATGACCGTGTGGGCCAGTGTGAGCACGATGCCGTCGCCGGCCGCGGCCGCCGCCACCGCGGCCGCGTGACTGGTGTAGCCCACCACCTCGGGCGGATCGATCCCGAGCCGCGCGAACAGCAGCCCCGCACCGGTGGTCGGGTCCAGGGCGGGCGGCC
This sequence comes from Solirubrobacteraceae bacterium, assembly GCA_036497165.1. Classification (GTDB taxonomy): domain Bacteria; phylum Actinomycetota; class Thermoleophilia; order Solirubrobacterales; family Solirubrobacteraceae; genus Palsa-465. Next base: position 6,594 of record DASXJW010000129.1, on the reverse strand, counting down.
CGAGCAGCCAGCGCTCCCGGGCCAGCTCCTCAGAAGGGATTTCGCGGCGGCCGGCCAGCGAATGGGAGGGAGCGGCGACGACGATCAACCGGCAGCGCAGGAACGGGACCGTGGCAACGGTGGCCGCGCGCTCGGGGGCCGGGGCGGGGCCGAGCACGATGTCCGCGCGCCGGTGCTCCAAGCGCTCGGCCAGTTCGGCGCCTCTGACGGTCTCGACGGCCACCTCCAGCCCCGGGTCGCGGGCGGTGAAGGCGTCGATCAGCGGGCCCACGTGCTCGGCGACGAGGTTGGTCACGGCCACGTGCATCAGCCGGGCCTGCCCCGGGGAGTCCTGTACCGAGCGCCGGGCCTGCTCGGCCAGACCGAGGATCTCCGAGGCGAGCGCGGCCAGGCGGCGCCCGCCGGCGGTGAGGGCGATCCCCCGGCCGCTGCGGACGAACAGTTCGTCACCCAGCTCCCTGCGCAGCGCCGCCACCGCCACCGACACGGCCGGCTCGGTCACGCCCAGCTCGGCGGCGGCGGCCTTCACCGAGCCCAGCCGCGCCACCAGCACGAACGACTGCAGCTGGGCGAGGGTCATCTGAGGTGGCCTAAGCGATCACTTAACTGAGACTTGCGCAAGGGGGGCCGGCGCACGGAAAATGCTAGACATGGAGAGAAGGGTCTAGTGCCGCACCCCTTGGCGGCAGGGCCTGGGGTTCGGTTAGGGAAAGGACTCCGTGCAGGTCCCGGCACCATTTGAATACGAGCGCGCCACCAGCGTCGACCATGCGCTGGAGTTGCTGCGCCGGCTCGGGCCCGAGGCCCGGATCCTCGCGGGCGGCCACTCGCTGCTGCCGATGATGAAGCTGCGCCTCGCCAGCCCCGGCTACCTCATCGACATCGACGGGCTGGCCGACGAGCTGGGCTATATCCGCGTTCAGGACGGCGAGATTCGCATCGGCGCCATGACCCGCCATCGCGCGCTGCTCGAGTCGGCACTGCTGGCCCGTCGCACCGCCATCTTCACCGACGCCGAGCGCGTCATCGCCGATCCCATCGTCCGCAACCGCGGGACCATCGGCGGCGCCCTGTGCCAGGCCGACCCCGCGGAGGACCTGGGCGCGGTGTGCTCGGCGATCGGCGCCCGGACGGTCATCCGGGGGCCCGAGGGCGACCGCTTCCTGGACATCGACGACTTTCACCGCGGGCCCTACCAGACCGCCGTGGGCGACGACGAGATGCTCACCGAGATCAGAGTGCCGCTGCCCGCGGACGGGGCCGGCTGCGGCAGCGCCTATGAGAAGGTCGCCCGCCGGGTGGGAGACTGGGCGGTGGCCGCCGCGGGCGCGTCGCTGAGCCTCGACGAGGATGGCGTCGTCGCCCAGGCGGGAGTGGCTCTGGCCGCGGTGGGCTCGGGGATCGCATGCGCTGAGGCGCGCGCCGAGCTCATCGGCCACGCGCCGACCAGCGAGGTGCTCGAGCGAGCCGGCGCCGCAGCCGCCGCCGCGTGCGCGCCGATGGGCGACCAGCGCGGCTCGGCCAAGTACAAGCGCCACGTCGCCGGAGTGCTGACCACGCGCGCCCTCACCCGAGCGGTCGCCCGCGCGCAGGCGACCGCGGGGACCGTGGGGTGATGCAGGTGACCGTCGCCGTCAACGGGCATGAGCACACGCGCCAGGTGGAGCCCCGCATGCTTCTCGTCCACTTCCTGCGCGACGGGCTCGGCCTGACCGGGACCCACTGGGGCTGTGACACCTCCAACTGCGGGACCTGCGTGGTGCTCCTGGACGGCGAGCCGGTGAAGTCGTGCACCGTCCTGGCGGCCACCGCGGCCGGACACCAGGTCAGAACCGTGGAAGGGCTCGAGGTGGATGGGCGCCTTGACCCGGTGCAGGAGGGCTTTCGCCACGAGCACGGCCTGCAGTGCGGCTTCTGCACAGCCGGGATGATGCTGACCGCGCGGGCGCTGCTGGACCGGCGCGCGCACGACGGCGCCGTGGGTGAGTTGACCAATGAGGAGATCCGCGAGGCGATCTCCGGCCAGATCTGCCGCTGCACGGGCTACGCGACGATCGTCAGATCGATTCGCTGGGCGGCGGAGCGAGAGAGAGTGCAGACCAAGGAGGAGGTGTGAGGTGCCCATCGTCATAGGGGCTTCAAGCGGTTGGACCATCGGGCTGATCCTCGGCGTGGTGGTGGTGCTGGTCGCCGCGGCGATCGTGATCACCATCCTGGCTCTGGCCCGGCGGATCGCGACACAGGCCGCGGGCGCCGTGGAGGGCGTCGAGGTCGTGCGCGCCCAGACCGAGGCACTGAGCGGCGTCGGCCAGATCAACGACTCCGGCGTGCGGATCCTGCATTCGGCCCGGGCGCTGCGCAAGGTGGCGGTGGGCAGGTGATCGTCCTCGCACTCACCAACCACGGGGCCTGGGGCATCGGGCTCATCATCGCGCTGGTCGCAGCGCTGGCCGTGGCCGTCCTGCTGCTGGTGCTCATCCGCACCGTTTCAGACATCGACCGGTCCGCCGGACAGCTGCTGGAGGTGGCGGGCCAGGTCGCCGCCCATACCGCCAACATCCCTCAGCTGCAGGCGACGGCGCCCGTGCTGGCCCAGATCGTCGGCGAGGCCGTGATCCAGGACGGGTACATGAACGCGCTCACCGACGGATACGGCGGGGTGTCGGCAAGCCGGACGACTCATGCCGCCGACGTACAGGCGAGGCCGGATGCCGAGCGGAGGCGATCAGCATGAGCTCGACCACCCTGACCATCCTCAGCGTCCTGCTGGCCCTCGTCATCGTGGCCGTGCTCGCCGCGTCCCTCATCATCATCCGCGCCGGCCTGACCTCGACCTCGACGAAGCTGGCCACGCTTGCGGACGCGCTGGAGGGCGTCGAGGCCGACCACCTGGCGCCGCTGCGCCCGGCCGTGGAGGCCATCAACGCCCAATTCGACGTCATCGTCGGCGCCCTGCCCGGGATCGCCGCCAAGGCGGCGGTCGTCGCCGAGAGGAGGCCGTCATGACACTGGAATGGATCGGCGACGCGATCCTCGTCTTCGTGCTGCTGCCGGTCGTCGTCTACCTGCTGTTCGGCGTGTTTCAGGCCGCCAACGGGATCATCCCCAGCGTCGAGCGCATCGCCCGCGCCGCCCGAGCAGGCTCCTCCGATCTCGACGCCGTGCCGCTGCTGTTGACCACCCAGGACCAGGTGGCCAAGACCATTCAGGCCGCCGCCAACTACGGCGGCTCCCTGGACGTCATCCTCGACGACGCGGAAGGAGCGTGACGCGATGCCGGCTGCCGGAGTGGTGATGATCATCGCCGTCGTCCTGATCGTGGCGGCGATCGTGCTCTACCTGGTCGCGACGATCGTGGCCCTGCGCCGGATCACCGCGGGCCTTGACAAGGCGATCGCCGGGGTGGGGGAGATCGTCTCCAAGAGCGCTCCCGTCGCCGCGGTGGTGACGGACATCAACGCCAACCTGGGCGCGGGCGTGGATCTGCTCGAGGGGTTGCTGGTCAAGAAGGCCGGTCTCAGCGATGCGGTCGGCCTGATCGACGGGCTGTATCCCGGAGCGGCCGAGGCGGGTCTACGCAACTTTCCCGAGTCAAAGGCGGTCAAGCCGCCTCGAATCGGCGAGGTCTACACCCGTGGCACCCTGACCCTGGCGCGTCTGGGACGCGAGGCGCCGATCGCCGCCGCCTCGCCCAACGGTCCTGCGCTGCGCAACCCCGCCTACGGGTCGAGCGCGGCTCGGACGCTGTATCCGGAGGGACGCGAGCTGCACGCCAAGGCGCTGCCGCGCTCCCCGGTGATCGGGGCCGATTCACCGGTGCAGTACGACCCCGACGAGGAGGTCGGCGCGCCGCGCCGGCGCATGCCTGCGACCACGTCGGAAAGGAGCTGACGGCCATGCAGACCCCGGCACCGTTCACCTACGAGCGCGCCAGCAGCGTGGAGGACGCCATCGCGTCGCTGGTCAAGCACGACGGCGAGGCGCGCATCATCGCCGGCGGCCACTCGCTGCTGCCGATGATGAAGCTCCGCCTCGCCCAGCCGCAGCACCTGATCGACATCAACGATCTGGGCGACCTGTCCTACATCCGGCAGTTCGCCGACGAGATCCGCATCGGCGCGCTGACCCGGCACGTCGAGCTGCTGCACTCAGACGTGCTGGGCAGCCACCTGCCGATCTTCGCCGACGCCGAGCGGGTCATCGCCGATCCGGTGGTCCGCAATCGCGGCACCATCGGCGGCTCGCTGTGCCAGGCCGACGCCGCGGAGGATCTCAGCTCGGTCTGCTCGGCGGTCAAGGCCTCGGTCGTGATCCGCGGCGCCGACGGCGAGCGCGTGGTCGGCATGGATGCGTTCCACATCGGGCCCTACGTCACCGCCGTCGCCGACGGCGAGATGCTCACCGAGGTCCGGGTCCCGCTGCGAGCCGGCGGCGGCTCAGCCCACGAGAAGGTCGAGCGCCGCGCCGGGGACTGGGCGATCGCCGCGGCCTCGGCTGCGGTATGGATCGACGGCGGCACGATCTCCGATGCCGGGCTGGCCCTCAGCGCCGTGGGGCCGACCACGGTTCACGTGACCCGCGCCGAGGAGCTGCTCACGGGCCAGACCCCGTCGGAGGAGCTGTTCGCTCAGGCGGGCCAGATCGCCTCTGAGGACTGCGCGCCGTCCGCCGACGGCCGCGGCCCGGCCGACTACAAGCGCCATCTCGCCGGCGTGCTCACCACCCGGGCACTGCGCACCGCCGCCGCCCGCGCGCTGCAACAGGAGGCATGACATCGATGCACGTGACGGTCAACATCAACGGACAGGACGTTTCGCGCGACGTCGAGGCGCGAACGCTCTTGGTGCACTTCATCCGTGACACGCCGGGGCTCACCGGGACCCACTGGGGCTGTGACACCTCCAACTGCGGCGCCTGCGTCGTGCTCATGGACGATAAGCCGGTCAAGGCGTGCACCACGCTGGCAGTGATGTGCGAGGGCCATCAGATCCGCACGGTCGAGTCGTTGGAGGTCGACGGCACGCTCGACCCCATCCAGCTCGGCTTCCATGAGATGCACGCGCTGCATTGCGGGTTCTGCACTCCGGGGATGCTGATGGCCACGCGGGCGCTGCTGGACGAGAACCCGGACCCGTCAGACGAGGAGATCCGCACCGCCATCTCGGGCAACATCTGCCGCTGCACGGGTTACAAGAACATTGTGGGCGCAGTTCGCTGGGCGGCGGAGCACGCCGCCGCTAACCGACAGGGCCAGGAGGTCTGAGTCGTGGTCACGGAATCCCCCAACCTCCCGACCCCCGGCCAGGAGCGGCCGATCGGCTTCGGTCGCCTCAAGCGCAAGGAGGACGCGCGCTTCATCCGCGGCCAGGGCACCTACCTGGATGACATCCGCCTGCCCGGGATGCTGCACGGCGCGGTCCTGCGCAGCCCCTATGCCCACGCCAGGATCAATTCCATCGACACCTCGGAGGCGCTCAAGGTCCCGGGCGTGGCCGCGGTCATCACCGCCAAGGACCTGGAGACCCTGGGGCTGGCCTGGATGCCGACGATCTCCTATGACACCCAGGCGGTGCTGGCCGGAGACAAGGTGCGCTTCCAGGGCCAGGAGGTGGCGTTCGTCATCGCCACCGACGAATACATCGCCCGCGACGCGCTGCCGCTCATCGACGTCGACTACGAGCCGCTGCCCGCGGTCGTCGACGCGCGCAGAGCACTGGACCCTGACGCGCCGCTGATCCGCGACGACAAGGACGGCCAGGTCGACAACCTGGCCAGCCCCACCTGGGAGGCCGGCGACGAGCAGGCCACCGATCGCGCCTTCGCCGAGGCCGATGTCATCGCCACGCGCGACATCATCTATCCGCGCTGTCACCCGGCCCCGCTGGAGACCTGCGGCATGATCGCGGACTTCAACCCGCAGACCGGTCAGCTCGACATCTACAACGGCAATCAGGCCCCCAACGTGCACCGGACCGTGTACGCCCACGTCGCCGGGCTGGCCGAGCACATGATCCGCATCCGCTGCAACGACATCGGCGGCGGCTTTGGCAACAAGGTGCCCGTGTATCCGGGCTACGTCTGCGCGATTGCCGGCTCGATCGTCGCCGGTGTCCCGGTGAAGTGGATCGAGGACCGCTCCGAGAACCTGATGTCCACCGGGTTTGCCCGCGACTACGTCATGCGCGCCCAGATTTGCGCCAAGGACGGGAAGATCACCGGGCTGCGCGTCGACGTCATCGCCGACCACGGCGCCTTTGACTCGACCGCCCAGCCCACGAAGTTCCCGGCCGGGTTCTTCCACATCTGCTGTGGCTCCTATGACCTGCAGGCCAGCCACGTCAAGGTCAAGGCCGTCTACACCAACAAGGCGCCGGGCGGCGTGGCCTACCGCTGCTCGTTTCGCATCACCGAGGCCGTGTACCTCGTGGAGCGCATGGTCAACGCACTCGCGCTGGAGATGGGCGCCGACCAGATCGACCTGCGGATGCGCAGCTTCATCTCACCTGAGCAGTTCCCGTATGAGACGACCACCGGCTGGACATATGACTCCGGCAACTACGCCGAGACGATGAAGGTGGCGATGGACATCGCCGG
>DASXJW010000128.1:0-39066 GCA_036497165.1 Solirubrobacteraceae bacterium | reverse complement strand
GCTTGGTTCTTGACCAATCGTCGCATTCTCTGGACGTAATCGGCAGGTGGGGGCCTTCTATTGAGCGCCTGCGCGGAATTGCCCAGGCCCCCCGGGCTGCCGCCAATCCACGCCCCTGGCCCGCATGCCGGCTGATATGCGCCGGAGCCGCGTCGGCTAGTGGCGTGAATCGTTGATTCGTGAGCAGTCTCGGGAGTGGCTGGGCGTGGCTGGCGGGGGGCGACGACCTAGGTCGTACTGGTGGTCCGGCGTGGTCGTCGCCTCCCGTCAGGCGCGTCCAGACGCCGCGAGGCTGCCACCGAATTAGCGACTCACGACACTCTGGCGGGGCGTGGCGGCCGATCCCTCGGCGAGCTCGGCCAGCTCCCGGGCACGGCTGCGCCAGACGTCGAGGCGGGGCCGCACCCCCAGCCGGTCGATCAGCTCCACATCGAGCCCGGCCGGAGACGCCACTCCGTCTGGCACGGGCACGATCTCGTTGGCCAGCCCGTTGGCGATGTGCACGGCGGCGACGCCGTCGAAGGCCAGTCCATCGACCGAGCTGGGATCGTGGTGATGGGCCACGGCCTCCACGATCGGGTCCGGCAGCCCCCACAGAGACAGCAGGTGCGCGCCGACGGCGGCGTGGGTGACGCCGTCGGTCTCCTGCTCCACCACGTGGACCGGGACCTGGCGCTCGCGCGCCCGCTCGTTGAGTTGGGCCCAGCGCCGGCCACCGTCGGAGACAAGCACCAGCTTGCCGATATCGTGCAGCAGCGCCGCGGTGATCGCCTCCTGCTGGGCTCGGCCGGCGGGCAGGATCGACGCCGCGATCCGTGCCACCAGCATGGCGTGGGCCTGGAACTGGTCGAGCGAGAAATCGGAGGCGCCCCTCGGTGCGACCTTGCCGAACGCCTCCGCGGTCAGGGAGAGCGACCGGATGGTGTCGACCCCGAGGTACATGACGGCGTCGCGCACCGAGGTGACCGTGGAGGTCAGGCCGAACAGGGCCGAGTTGGCGAGTTGCAGGACCTTCGCGCTCATGGCGACGTCCCGCTCCAGCACGGCGGAGACCTGGTGGGGCTGCCAGTCTGGGTCGGCGAGGACCCGGTTGAGTTCCATGTAGACGCCCGGGCGCGATGGGAGGGCGGTGGTCGCCATGGTCTTGCGAAAGGCCTCGACCTCGCCGGTGCGCTCGTGCAGCGCGCATGAGCGCTTGATCAGGACCGCGAGCTCGCCCACGTTGCAGGGCTTTGACAGGAACCGGTGCGAGACGATGGTGGCCAGCCCCGGCTTGGTCGTCGCCGACAGGATCATCCGGATGGTCGTGGGATGCAGATCGCGGACGCGGGTGAGCAGCGTGACGCCGTCCATCGCGCCCATCTGATCCTCGGCGACGAGCACGTCCACCGGGGCCCGCTCGAGCGCCGCCAGCGCGGCGTCGCCTCCGGGCGCGTGCTCCACGTGCCACGCCGATCCCGTCGAGGCCAGCGCCTCCTGCAGGTCTACGAACGTGTCGGGGCTGTCGTCTACGAAGAGGATCCGCTTGGGCGCTGCCTCAGGCGAGGCGGCCAAGCTGGCCTCGAGGTCGCGCGTCGCTGCCACACTCATGGTGTTGGCAATATCGTCGGCGGCTCGGGCGTCCTTGACTTCCGGATTGTCCCTCGTGGACCCCGTAGCGCCTCAGGTACAACTTCGTACCGCGTCGGCACTGGCCAGTCGGCCCGTCGGGGCTTTTCTCGAGACAGTGGACGGTTGATGGAGCGCTGACGAGGGGCGTCGCGCCGCCCCCAATCGGCTCGCGGCCGCCGATCCGCTCAGGCGTGCGACGCCCAGGTGGGGCAGAGGGCACGGTGAACCACACCGTCTTGCCCGACGGGCGCTCGGGCTCCACTCCCCAGCTGACCGACAGCATGTCCACGATCTGCAGGCCGCGCCCGCTGGGCTCGTCGGGGCCGGGCGAGCGCATCCTCGGCGCCCCGGTGCCCGAGTCGGTGACCTCGACGCGAATCTCGCCCGCGGACCCCAGGATCGTGATGTGAAAGTTCGTCCGCTCGTGACGGATGCAGTTCGTCGCCAGCTCGGAGACCATCAGCTCCACCGCGTCCAGCGTGGAGGCGGGGGCGTCGGACAGCGAATCGGTGGCAAAGCGCCGCGCCGCGTGCACCGACTGGGGAATGGCGGGAAACGTCCGCATACGCCTCATGAGGTCGCCCCCAGCTTCTCGGCCAAGCCCATCGCGCCGATCACGCGCAGCAGCAGCGGCGGCGGCTCGCGCAGCTCGAACTCGTCCACGGCGCTGGCCCATCGGACCCAGAGCGCGATGGCCGAGCTGTCGGCAAAGCGCACGCCCCTGACGTCGACCGTGAGCGACGTCACCCCATTGCCCAATACCTCCTCGACCCGGGCCGCGAGCGGGTCGACGCCGCTCATGTCGAGCTCTCCGTCGATGCTGACGGTGGCATGACGCTCGCCATCGACTACGACGTCGAAGCTGATCAGCTGGTCAGGCTGCCCCTCTAGCTCGTCCATCTCACCCCTACTATCGCAATGTCATCCTCGGAGCGGCCGTTCACCAGCTCGCTCACCAGCGTTCCCAGCAGCTCCGGTAGACCCACATCATGGCGGGTCGCGGCGGCACGCAGCCGCTCCAGACCCTCGTCGAGGCTCTCCCCGCGGGTCTCCACGAGCCCGTCGGTGAACGCGAGGACGGTCGACTCCGGCGCAATCGTCACCGTCGTGGAGCGATACTCGGTGTCGGCCTCGACCCCGATGGGCAGGCCCACGTCGGAGTCGACGAACTCGCCCCCGTGGTCGCTGAGCAGCAGCGGCGGCAGGTGACCCGCGCTGGTGACGCTGAGCTGCCGGCTCTCCGTGTCGATGATGGCGCACAGCACCGTGGCGAGCTGGCCGCTCTCGGCGACGTCGACCAGGCGGCTGATCTTGGTGAGGATCTCGGCGGGGTCATCGCTCTGCGCCGCGTAGGCGCGGATCGCGTAGCGCAGCGAGGCCATGGTCGTGGCCGCGCGCAGGCCGCGGCCCGAGACGTCGCCGACCACCAGCAGCAGCCGGTGCGCGTCGAGGGCGATCACGTCGTACCAGTCGCCGCCGACCTCGACGCCCCGCTCGCCCGCGTGATACAGGGCGCTGGTCTCCACGCCCGGCACCGTCGGAAGACTGTCGGGCAGCAGCGCGTGCTGGAGCGTCTGAGCGATGTCGCGCTGCTCGGCGTACAGCCGCTCGTTCTCGGAGGCGATGACCTCGAGCCGCCCCGCCAGAGCCTCGGCGGCCTGGCGCCGCTGCGTGAGGCGCAGTGTCAGCGCCGCCGCCGCCGCCGACAGCAGGACCCCGAGCACGAGGATGATCCATGGCAGATCCCGGGGCAGCGTCCCAGTCAGTGGAGCGCGCGAGGACACGGCCAGCGTCAACGCGTTGTTACCGAAGGGCACCGTCTCGGCGTCCGAGGGCGACGGGAGGGGAAAGCGATTGACGTTGGTGAGCAGCAGCTTCTGTGGCACCTGCCGGTGTCCGAGGTACAGCGCGTAGTCAAGGCCGGCGAACGCCGAGGAGCCCTGCAGGCGCGAGCGCCGGCTGGCCGGCAGGGGGCTCTCGGCGTAGACGACGTAGCCACCCGATGCGCCCGGGTTCGCGTACGCGTAGCCCAGCCGTGGCTGGGGCACGCGCAGCAGTCCGATGACGCTCAGCTGGGGCGATCGGGCGGCCGCGGCCAGGAATGACGTCGCCGTGCCGGGTTGCGCGGCCAGCACCGGGGCCGCCCCCTGCACCGCCACCGGCCCGGATCCCAGCGACCCCACGCGCCATAGCGACAGCGAGACGTACTGATGCCCAGAGCCTGCGGTTCCCGCGTAGGCCGCGGCAAAGCGCTTGAACTTGGCCACGTTTCCGCCGGTGACGTCGGCCAGTTCGGCGGCCGAGGCGAGCGGAGTCTGAACGCTGGGTAGCGCCCCGGCCACGAGCGCGTCGGCATCCCGCGCGCGGAGCTTGAGCACCCGCTTCTCGTTGGCGACGTACTGCGAGTGCGAGACGAGAGCGAGGGTACCGGTGACGATGAGGCCGATGATCAGTGTGATCGCGGGCAGCCAGTACACCCCGCGTGAGCCCGGGTGGGGTACGGCGGCGGCGTGGGCCGGTGCGGCCGCCTCGCCCGCTCGGCCGGTCGGCGGCGGCCGCTGCACTGACTCAACTGAATTCAACAGCTGCCTTTGCTCGGGCGTGGATGGGCGTCACAGACGCCTCCTGCGGCGTCGCACAGTCTCGCATACGCCTGCTTGTCCGGGGAAAGCAGGTGAGAGCTTTGTGGCGCACGCGTGGTCGCCAGCCCATCGATACCCGTCACGAGCGGCTTCCTATCAACGTGGCCTCGGCTAGGGACGCGGGAAGGTGCGGCGTGCCTCCGCGGCGCGCGGCTGAGCGTGGCACCCGTCGAGGTGATCGTTGACCAGACCCATGGCCTGCATGAAGGCGTAGACCGTCGTCGGTCCTACGAACCGCCAGCCGCGGCGCTTGAGGTCCTTGGCCATCTTCGTGGAGTCCTCGGTCAGCGCCACCTCGGCCAGCGCGGCCCGGTCCAGCGTCCCGGCGCGGGCGCCGGGTTCGAAGCTCCACACGTAGCGGGCGAGGGACCCCTCGCTCGCGACCAGCTCGATCGCCTGCCGGGCGTTGTTGATGACCGCCTCGATCTTGCCGCGGTGGCGGATGATGCCGGCGTCGCCGAGCAGCCGGGCGACGTCGCCCTCGCCGAAGTTCGCGACGACGTTGAAGTCAAAGCCGGCGAAGGCCCGCCGGAAGGCCTCGCGTTTGCGCAGGATCGTCAGCCACGACAGCCCCGCCTGGAAGCCCTCCAGGCTGAGCTTCTCGAACAGCCGCACGTCATCTGCCACCGGAAAGCCCCACTCGGTGTCATGGTAGGCGCGGTACTCCGGGGCGGACTCGCCCCACGAGCAGCGGGCCACGCCGTCCTCGCCCACCACGATGCCGTCCGGAGTCATGGGTCAGAAGTCTGATCGCCTCCCCGGCGGCCACACGGCCCGGCGCCTGGTGTCGTGAGGCGTTCATTCGTGATGGGTCTCGGGTGTGGCTGGGCGTGGCTGGCAGGGAGGGACGACCAAAGTCGTACTGGTGGTCCGGCGTGGTCGTCGCTCCCCGTCAGGCGCATCCAGCCGCCGCGAGACCGTCATCGAATGAATGACTCAGGACACTAAACTTCGGTCGCGTGAGCTTCGTCCGCGGATTCGGCGATTCCGGCCACAACACCACCGGCGCCGCCGCGCGCTTCATCCGTCCGAGCGTGCATCTGCGCCGGGACACGCGGTCGGCGACGCTGTGCCAGGGCACCCTGGCCTGCGCGCGCTGCGACGCGCCGGTCGCCGCCGGTGACCAGGCCCTGTCGGTGACCAGCGAGCTCGTGTGCCCGTTCTGCGCTCACCATGGGCCGGTGCGCGACTTCCTCTCGCTGGCCAGGCCGGCGCGACCCGCGCGTGTGGTCGTGCGCCTCACCCGGCCGGGCTGAGCGACCGTTACGCGGACGATTGAGCGAGCGTGACGCGGGCGGTTGAGCGCCCGCGGTAGCCCGTCTTGCCGAAATTCAGGAATTCGCACGAGCCGCCGATGGCTTGGGCATGCCATTTGCGAACCGTCGTTTCACCTCTCCTCGTTTCCCTTCCCTGCGCGCGGCGCGCGTGCGACTCGCCACTGCCGTCTTCGCCGCCACCGTGCTACTGGGCGGCGCCGGCGCCCAGGCGGCGTCCGCCTATGAGAACCCGTTCAGCGGCCTGCAGCCCTACGTCGGGCGCACTGACATGGGCGTCGACCTCTGCCTCTCCCCCGGTGACCCCATCCGCGCCGTGGGCAACGGCGTCGTCGCCGGGATCATGCGCGACTGGTCCGGCAAGCAGCCCTATCTCTGGTATGAGCTGACCGCCGGCACGCACGCCGGCGATTACGTCTACGTGGCCGAGCAGATCACGGACCTGGCGCGCGTCGGCCAGGCGCTGCACACCGGTGACGTCGTGGCGCGGTACGCCAAGAGGGGCACGTGCATCGAGACCGGATGGAGCACAGCATCCGGCGCCACGCTGGCGCAGGTCACCACGGGCTACGCCGAGGGCCAGGTCACCGTGGCGGGCGTGTCCTTCGCGCGCTTCCTCATCTCGCTGGGCGTGCCGGGGGCGTTCGACCTCGTCCCCGCGCACACCAGCCGGATCAAGCCGGGCAAGAAGCACCGAGCGCGCCCGCGCGTGTAGGTCTGCGTGGCAGTTGAACCCCGACAGCGCGACCTACAGCCCGGCCACGATCCCCCAGCAGACGATGGCGCTGCACACGCTGCTCCAGCGCCCGAAGTGCTCGTAGATGTAGTTGGCAAGCTTCCCGGCATCGGGATCTGAGGAATCGATCTCCGGGTCAGAGACGTTGCGCACCGCCGCGTACCGGGGCGCGGCCGCGCCCAGCTGCCTGCACACGGAGCCCAGCACCGCATCGCCCATCTCGCACGCGTCGCCCTTGCCCTTCAGATGGAACGTGTTGGCGGTGTCGTCGTACTCGAAGTCGGCAGTGGTCAGCACTCCGGTCTGCGCCGAGGTGGCGCGGACGATTGCGGGCGCGTGCTTGTTGGTGGACGGCAGAAAGCCGCTGTTGGCCGCGAACAGCTGCGAGGCGGTGGCGAAGCGACCGGGGGGCGCATCGGCGTCGCAGGAGAAGCCCTGAAGGGCCGGGTCGGCGCCACCGGGGTCGAAGGTGACGAACCGGCTGACGACCACGTCGCCGACCTCTCGGGCCGACCCGATGCCGCCCGCGGTGCCCGTGGTGATCACCCATGACGGCCGGCAGTCATCGATGATCTGCTCCCACACGGCCCGGTTGGGCGTCGTGAGCAGATCGCGGGCCCCGTCGCGCGAGAGATGCGAGTCTGATTTGAACAGCGTCACCTTCCGTTGACCGATGGTGGCCGCCCAGTAGGTGCCCAGCCGGTGGTAGTTCTGGCGGGCGGGGGCGCGCGGGTCCATCGTGGCGGCGATCCGGTCGTAGTTCTTGACGTAGGGCTTCCAGAACCGCGAGCCCGCCGGCGCTTCGCCGGGCGTCGCCGGCGGAAGGCTGTCCAGGCCGGGGGTCATGACGCGGCTGAGGGCATGACCCTCGTCGGTCGTCCACGTCACGATGAGGACGTCGCAGGGCGGCAGCGACTCCCCGCCGGGAACATCGTTGACCGGCGTCGGGGCCAGGCCCTCCGGCCACGGAATGTCCACGAATGCGCGCAACGTGGGCGGGGCCTGCGGCCGCTGGTCGCGCAACGCGGCACCTTCCGGTCCCTCGGAGTCGAACTCGATCCGCTCGAGCGCTGCGTCGGCCTCGGCACCGGGCGCGTGAGCCACCTGCGGCGCCATCACCGCCGGCGTGCCCGCGCGCGCCGGGCCGAGGTTCTCGTCCAGCCATCGTCTGCCGGCGAGGCCCTGACCCTGGCGCCGGTCCGGGCCATCGTGGATCGTGGCGGAGCTGGTCATGGTGAACCTCTCAGTCGTGGGTTGGTCAGGTGAGCGCACCCGCGGCGACGGCCAGGGAGCCGGCCGCGAGCAGCACAGCGCCCGCACGCGTCGCCTGACGGGGCTTGAGCGCGAGCTTCTCGGTGAGCGCGAGGCCGGTGATCGCCACCATCCAGAACGTCGTCGCCGTCGTGACCACGGCCATCGCCAGCATCATCGCCCAGCAGGAGCGCACGCAGGCGGTGCCGTTGCGAAGCGCGAAGCGGACCACGCCGGTGGTGGCGCGCCGGCCGGTCGGCGGAAGCGGCGACGGGCGGTGGCAGTCGCGCAGCGCACGGCGCTTGGGCAGGCTCAGCTGCCAGGCCGCGGCCAGAGCCAGTGCGCCGGCGGCCACCGCGGAACGGTCGAGCGCGGTCCAGGACTGCGACACGATGAGCACGATCACCCCGAACGCCACCCAGATGGCCAGGTAGATCGCGGCGAACATCGCCATCGCGCGCGTGCGCCGTCGGCGCAGGCTGTTGGCCGCGATGTGGCGGACGGCGGGCAGGGCCGTGGGCAGCATCATCGCGAGCACCATCAGCGCCCACATCGCCATCGCGGCGCCGGCGCCCATCCCGAGCATGCGGTGGTGCGCCGCGGACCGTTGGGAGCCGGCCGTGGCCGCCAGGCTCGGCATGTCCCCGCTGCCGTCCATCCCCCGCATGTCGGACAGGCCGCGCAATCCGGCCGTCCCCGGCGTGCCGGCCGTGGCGGACGTCCCGGCGGTCCGGGGCGTATGGGAGGTCGCGGCCATCCCGGGCATCCCCGGCATCCCGGCCATTCCCGGCATGCCCGCCAAACCATCACTCCCAGAGGACGCGCCCGCTGCGGCTGACAACACCATGATGATCAGCACGACCCACGCGATAGCGATCGCGGCCACCAGCCCGGCGGTCATCGCCCGCTCGCCGCGACCGGCCGACGACCGCCACCACAGCCCGCCCGCGACGGCGCGCAGCTGGAGCATCACTCGTAGAAGATGGACACCCGGCCGATGGTCACCGGCGGGTCGGCATCCGTCATCGCCTCCGGGAGCGCGTGCGCCAGCTCCGGCCGGTCGTGCGGGATGAGTCCCAGGGGCCGGAAGGTGACCTCAACGTGGCGGCCGTCCCATTGCCCCTGCGCGGCGAGGCTCTGTGTGAGCTCGGTGATGTCCTGCACCACACGCAGGCTGTGCGGGTGCTCATCGCCCCGCGGATTGCGCGCGCGTTCCACGCCGAAGAACGAGATGTTGCCCGCGTGGTGGCTCTCTGCGACGTCGGCCGGCGCGTTGGCGGGCAGGTTGAGGTAGATGCCGTAGACCGTCCCCGGGTTCTTCTCGGCCTCGATGTCCTCGACGCTGAGCAGGATTCGCCCGGGCGCCGCTGCGCCCGTGGCATCGAGGGCGGCCTGATGGGCCTGTGGATCGATCCGGAGCGACACCGAGGCCGGCGTGCCGACGAGACGCACGGGGGTCTCGGACGCGCCCACCAACTCGGCCTCGCGCTCGGGCGGCTCGGCCCCGGCGGCCTCCGGCCCCGGGCCGGGAGCGGCCGCCGCGGACGTCGCCGGCGGCGCGACCTCATACGTGTACCCCAGCTGGCCGACGATGTCGACGACGTCGGCCGGTGTCCTGGTGACCCGGTTGCCGCCGGCGTCGAAGAACGAGAACTTCTGCCCGGTCCAGCGCGCGTCCGTCGGGTCCCCGTGGCGAGACGAGTTCCAGATGAACCACAGCCGGTCGATGTTGGCGTGGTGGACCCAGAAGATGGGGTCCGCCGCGGCGGCGTCCGGGTCGGCCATCAGGCCGCCGTTGCCGCCGACCGCGTCGTGGATGACGTTGTGCGGCGTCCCCTCCACCTGACCGGTGCTGTTGGAGAACTGCGCGACCCCGGTAACGCCCCCGCCGAACTGGCTGATGCCCGTGAAGCGCGGCGAGCGCAGGGCACGGCGCGCTGACGTCACCGCCGGCGACAACGCCAGCCCGGAGTTGATGCCCGGCGCGCGTCGGGATTCGAACAGCGGGTTCGGGCTTCCGCTCAGGGTGGGGTTGCGAAAGGCGGTGGGCAGCGTCGCCTGCTGCCCGCCCGCGCCGTAATCCCAGAACGGCAGGCACCAGTCGGGCGAGCCACCCGCCTGCTCGACGGCCGCCCGCACGATCTGCTCGAAGTAGTAGATGAACAGGCGGTGCCAGGCCAGGAAGAACCAGGTGCCGTGCTGGCATCCGTTCCACAACGGCTTGACGGCGCTGACGTGCGTGCCGTGCATCGCCGCCTGGTAGGTCCAGCTCGTCGGATCCGCCGCCGGCCGGCTCTTCATGATCGCCACGGCCTTCCCGTAGTCCTGCACCGTCTGGTCGCCGCTGGGCAGCGTCCAGACGTTCCGGCGCAGATACGGCGCTATCGCCGTGCTGGCCTGCGGCGCTGTCGCCGCGCTTGGCACACCCATGACCCCTGCTCCCTCCGATCCCGTGTTCCCCGGTCGCCCAAGCTATACCACCGCCCAGCAGAGCCGTCAAACCGCCAGGTAGCGAGTGCACGGGAAAGTTTTCACTCACACGACACACACCTCATTAACCTCTGCCCATAACACCTCCGCCAGCACCGTTGCTCCCCGCCGCACTCGCGGTCACCGGTCACCTCGTGACCTTCGATGACGGGCAGCCGGAGATCCCCGATGGGGTGCTCTATATCGACGACACCGGGATCATCCAGGGGGTTGCCGCGCGGAGCGACCCGGCGCCGGCCGGATTCGACCATGCCACGCGCGTTGACACCGGCGGCCTCATCTATCCGGGGCTGATCGACCTGCACAATCACATGGCCTACAACTGCCTGTCACTGTGGCTGGCGCCGGATCATCCCCGGGCCTGGACCAACCGCGCGCAGTGGCCCAACGACAAGGACTACAAGCCGGCGATCAGCCTGCCTGCCAACGCCCTGTGTCACGCCGACGGAAAGTCGGTGCTCAAGTACGTCGAGACCAAGGCCGCCGTCGGCGGCGTCACCGCGATCCAGGGGTCGGCGAAGCTCGCGCACCCGTTCGAGGGGTTCATGGTTCGCAACGTCGAGTTCGAGACGTTCGGCGGCAAGCACAAGAGCGTCAACCAGTCCGTGCGCGCCTTCGGAAGCGAGGAGCAGTACGCCTCGGCAAAGCAGGACCTGGACGAGGGACACGCCTTCCTCTACCACCTGGCCGAGGGCACCGATCCGAAGCTGATCGACGACTTCAACGGGGTGCGTGACCACGGCTGCCTCGAGCCCAGGTTCGTGGGCATCCACTCCACGGCGCTCGGCGCGCACCAGTTTCAGGAATGGCACACCACGGCCAAGGGAGGCGCGATCGTGTGGTCGCCCTTCTCCAACCTCTGGCTCTACGGAAAGACCACCAATGTGGTCGCCGCACGCGATGCGGGGCTGATCGTCTGCCTGGGCGCGGACTGGTCCCCGTCGGGCTCAAAGAGCGTGCTCGGCGAGCTCAAGGTCGCCGACCTCTGTAACAAGGCGACTTTCGGGGGCGCGCTGGCCGACCGCGACATCTGCGCGATGGCCACCTGCAACCCGGCGCAGGCGCTCGGCTGGGACGCCCTGCTCGGACGGCTGGCGACCGGACTGCACGGGGACTTCGTGGTCATGGCCGACCGTGGCAAGAATCCCTACCGGACGCTCATCGAGAGCGTCGAGGCCGACGTCCAGCTGGTGGCGATCAACGGCTATCCCATCTATGGCACCTCGCAGCTCATGGGGGCGGCCGCTGCGGTCAACCCCGAGCCCATCCAGGTCAGCGCGCACCTGAAGCGCACCATCACGCTGCGCGACGCGCGGATCCCCGAAGCCGACCTGAGCTGGCCCGATGTCGTGGCCCGGCTCGAGGCCGCGCGCCAGGACCCCGTCACGGCGCGCGCGCAGTCGCTCGAGCTCGACGGGGTGGCCGAGCCGGCGGTCGCGCTGGTTCCGGACAAGGCGTGGGACGACCCGACCGCGCATCCCGAGCTCATCGAGCAGGCGACCGCCGCCTCCATCCCCCCACTGGATTCGCTGTCGCACGACGAGGCATTCCTGGCCGGCGTGGCCACACGCGCCATCGACATGGGGCCCGACAGCGGCCTGCACGCCCTCGACGGCTTGCACACCTACTACGGGCTGTGACCCGCGGCCGCGGCGTCGCCTCGGGCGAAGCTCACGGTGACCGCCAGACCACCGGCGGGCTGGGCCGTCGCCACGACGGTGGCGTCGTGGGCGGTCGCGATCGCGCGCACGATGGACAGGCCAAGCCCGTGGTGGCCGTCCGCGCGGGCGGCGCGCCCGCCGCCCAGCCGCTGGAACGGCTCGAACATCCGCTCGGTCTCGTCCTGGCGAACCACCGGGCCGGTGTTGGCGACCGACAGGAGCGCGTGCCCGTTGACCGAGGACGTGCGGACCTCCACGGTGCCGGCCGGATGGTTGTAGCGCACCGCGTTGTCGACGAGGTTGGCCACCAGGCGCTCGATGAGGGCCGGGTCGCCGGCCACCGGCGCGAGCTCGAGCGCCGTGCTCAGGTCGAGCCGGTGCCGCTGGATGTCGGCCCTCGGCGAGCGCAGGACGTGCCTCGCGAGCTGGGCCAGGTCCAGCGGCTCCCGGTGGCTGAGCCCGCGTTCGCTGGAGGCGAGGGTCAGCAGGGACTCGAGCAGGCGCTCGTGGTCTCTTCCGCAGGCCAGGATCTCCTGGCAGGCCGCGCGCAGGCTGGCCTCGGTGGCGTCGGGATCGGCGAGGGCCACCTGCAGCAGCGTGCGCTCCACGGTGAGCGGCGTGCGCAGCTCGTGGGAGGCGTTGGCGACGAAGCGTCGCTGCGCCTCGAACGACGCCTCGAGTCGCGCGAGCAGCTCGTCGAGGGTGTCGCCGAGACGCTTGAACTCGTCGTCGGGCCCGGCGAGGGCCAGGCGCCGGCCGAGATTGCCGGCGGAGATGGTGCGGGCCGTGTCGGCCATCTGGCGCAGCGGCCGCAGCACGCGCCCTGACGCGACCCATCCCAGCAGCGCGGAGATGATCGCGGTGATGACCAACAGCACCCACGATGCCGCCAGCAGCCGCCGCAGGTCGGCGGAGTGCTGCTGGTTGACGCCGGCCGCGATGCCGGTGATGACCTTCCGGCGAACGTCTCCCCCGAGGCCCGTCTCCGCCCGGGCCTGCGCCACCTTCGCGGGGTCGGGCTTCGGGACGGCGACCGCATCGGCATGGATCGCCTCGGTGCTGGAGGACAACAGGTACGTGCCCACGATGAGCGCGGTGCCCAGGCCCAGGAACATGCCCGTGTACAGCAGCGTGAGGCGCAGCCGCGCCGTGCGGCGGGGCAGGCGCAGCCAGGGCCCGGGGGCAAGCCGCACCATCAGACCCAGTAGCCACCCTCTCGGACGGTGTGGATCACGGGCGGATCCCCCAGCTTGGCGCGCAGGCGGCTGATCGTCGTCTTGACCGTGCCGGTGAACGGGTTGGTCGTCTCGTCCCACACCCGCTCCAGCAGCTCCTCGGTCGACACGACGCGACCATCCGCGGACAGCAGGCATTCGAGCAGGGCGAACTCCTTGGGACTCAGGTCGAGCCGCCGGCCGTGGCGCGAGGCCGAGCGGCGCGCCGGGTCCAGCGCCACGTCCCCGCGCTCCAGCATCGGCGGGACGGGCACGACCGCGCGCCGGGCCAACGCGCGGATACGCGCCACCAGCTCGGTGAAGTCAAATGGCTTGGGTAGGTAATCGTCGGCTCCCAGTTCCAACCCCTCGACCCTGTCGCGGATCGTACTGGCCGCCGTGAGCATCAGGACCCGCGTCTCGCTGCGCTGCTCCACGAGCGCGCGACAGACCTGATCGCCGTGGACGCCGGGTAGGTCGCGGTCCAGCACGACCACGTCGTAGCGGTTGACCGCCACGTGGGACATCGCCTCGGTTCCGTCGAAGGCGAGGTCGATCGCCATGCCCTCGCGGCGCAGACCCTCGGCCAGCGCGGTCGCCAGACGCGGATGGTCTTCCACAATCAGCACCCTCATCGTTTGCCGCAGGACAGCATGTCTCAGCCAACGTAACAACGGCGTCACAGTGGCCGTGACCGGCGTGTCACCACCCGGCCTCTACAACACCGGACACATCCCCGGCTCAGGAGGCTCGGACCGCCATGACATCGACACGCACGACTCCCTCCCCGCTACGCCGCAGCGCGCCGGTCGTGGCGGCCGCCGCCACCGTGATGCTCATCATCGCGGGGTGCGGCGGGAACGCGCCATCGACGTCATCAACCGACGCGTCGGCCGGTCACGCGGGAAGTCCGGGCGCGGGCGCGTACCGGTTCTCGGCTTGCATGCGCAGCCACGGGGTCTCCGACTTCCCCGACCCGGTGGTGCACACCTCCACCAGCGGCGCCGGCGGGACCAGCGTCTCGGTGGGCATCAAGGTCACCCCGGCGGAGACCCACTCCCCCCGCTTCAAGTCCGCGCAATCGGCGTGCCAGCACATCCTCCCCGACGTCAAGGGCAATGGCCCCAGCCCCGCCGAGCAGCAGGCCCGCACCCGGGCGATGGTGGCCTTCGCGCAGTGCCTGCGCACCCACGGCTTCCCCCACTTCCCCGACCCCAACGCCCAGGGCGAGCTGAGCCTGCAGACGGTGAGCGGGGCCGGAATCGACCTGCACACGCCCGCCCTCCTGACCGCGGCCAAGGGCTGCACCGCGGTCACCCATGGTCAGATCACGCCGGCCCAGGTGGTGCGAGCGATCAACGGGCCCCACTGAGGCGGCGCTGTCGCCTACAGCAGGTAGTCGAGGCTGTTGAACTGCTGGTGCAGCCGGGCGCGAGCGACGGGGTCGATGGCCGAGGCCTTCCCGGCGCTGATCAGCTTCGGCTGCGCGTCGGGGTTGTCGGTGGCGTGGGCGTAGCTGTAGTCGACCTCGATCTCTGACCGGAACAGCACGTCCATGCCCTTGACCAGATACTGGACGAGGTGAGCGCTGCCGCGCACCCGGCCGCCCGCCCGCGTCGCCTTGAACGCGTCGTCGACCATCGACTGGTACGGCGAGCTGGGCTCGTCGAACATCTCCACGTGCCGGCTGTCGCGGTTGATGGAGTTGTCGAGCTCGTAGAAGGCGCTGGCCGCCTCGCCGGCGCGGTAACCGGTGGCGGTGTCGGTGTTCCAGGCGATCTGCGACTGATCGCCGGGCTGGGTCGTCAGCGCGTACTCGGAGGTCTGGTGATGCCACGTCCCGCTGACCCCGGTGCCGCCGTCGGGCACGACCTCGCGCCAGATGAACTGCAGCCAGCGAACCTGCGGCGCGTCAGTCCCCTCGTAGCTGAGCGAGAAGCCGTGCCGCTTGGCCGTGTCTGTGACCTTGTAGCCGATGTCGGTGTAGACGCGGACGGTGCCCGCCCCCACCTTCACCGTGGCGGCGGCCTTGGGGCGGCGCGTCACCTCCGCGGTCGTGCGGCTGTCCGGCGCCGGCAGGCTGCGTGCCGCCAGCTCGACCTCGCGAATTGCCCGCAGCATCCACTCCAGGAACTCACGATGCGGCCCGAAGACGTCGGGCGAGCGCACGTATTTGGCCGCCCTGGCCTCGTCGGTGGCGGCGTCTGGGAATGGCGTCGTGACATGGAGGTGCAGGTACAGCAGCCAATCGCGCAGGAGCAGCCTCTTGTCGGACGGCAATGACTTGTAGTAGGAGACGATCCGATCCTTCGCCTCGGCCTTGACCTTGTCGTCGACCCCCTGCCAGCCATGCTTCGCCGCCCCGCGCAGCTGCTCGAGCGCCGGCGCCATCGCCCCGCCCACGACCCCCACCGGGCCCACGGGCGGCGTCGTCTCGAACACGGCCATGAACCCCGCCAGATGGGCGAGCAGCTCGGTCTCGGCCAGGTGGCCAGTGGTGGCGCCGCGGATCAGCGCCAGGTCCGCCGGTGACGGCTTTCCGTGAGTCGAGGTGACCGTGTCGGTGGGGGCGAAGGCGAAGAGCTGCTTCTCGGCGTCGGTCTCGGACTTCGGGAGCGCCTTGCCGGCCTTCTTCAGTGCCTCGCGCCAGTCGCGCTGAACGAGGAGGAGCATCTGGGCGTGCATGGCGTGCTCGAGCTCGTGACGCAGCGTGGCCCGCACGGCGCCCTCCCCCTCCTCGAACGTCGTCTTCCCGATGCTGATGGCGATCCGAGGCAGGTCGCGCGTCGCGGCGGGCAGCGTGTCCCCCAGATAGGTGCCGTCGGCAGCGACAAACCCCGTGCGGCCCCGGGCGCCGAGGTTCTCCACGATGTTCAGGCCGGGCTTGATCTTGGCCGTGGTGTCCGGCTTTACCCCGGTGAGGATCTGTCGCGCGTAGCCGAAGTCCTTCTCCTCCACGCCGCCCGCGGCCACGTCGAAGACGAGTGCGGCGGCGTGCAGGTCCTTGGCCGCCTTGGACAGCATCTCAGTGCGGGTGGGCTGGCGCTGCAGGAGCTGCTGCACCGCCTGATTGCCGATCGAGCGCTGCAGAGCCAGCACGGAGCCGCGCCCGTCCCCCCGAGGCCGTGGCGCCGCCGGCGTTTCGGCCACGCGCTGCGGCTGGGGGATCCTGGGCACGCCCAGGATTGTCCCACCCAGTCTGCGTGAAACGTGATTTGCTGGCGGGATGCATGAGTCTCCGGACGACCTGAAGGCGCTCCAGGCGCTCATCGACGACAGCTACGCCGCGGCCGGCTCGCACCTGCTCGCCATCCATGAGCCCGAGCGGCGGCTCAGCGCCGAACAGGTCGCCGAGCGGCTGACGGGCATGTGCCTGCTGTCGCTGGCCACGGTCACCGCGGACTGCCGTCCCATTGTCGGCCCGGTCGACGGGATCTTCTTTCGCGGAGCGTTTCACTTCGGCTCGGCCGCGAACTCCGTCCGCTTCCGCCACATCCGCACCCGGCCGCAGGTCTCGGCGACGCACCTGCCCAGCGAGGAGCTGGCGGTCACCGTGCACGGGCGCGCTGTCCCCGTCGATATCGGCGCGCCGGACCACGCGGCGCTCCGGACGACGCTGCTCGAGGTCTATGTGCCGCGCTACGGCGAGGGGTGGGAGGCGGACTTCCTCGACGCCGTGTCTCCGGTGTACGCGCGGATCGATGCCGACCGGATGTTCACGTTCTCCATGCCGGCGAGCTGAGGCAGGGATGTCCCGGGTCGTTCTGGTCGATGAGGTGGGCGACGTCGCGGCGGTGCGCGCCGCGCTGCGGAACCACCCCGAGGTCGCGGTGCAGCGCGCCGACGCCCTCCCCGCCGGCGACGACGTCGTCGGCGTGCTCGTGGGCACCGAGGTGCCGGTGGCCGCACACGAGCTGGCGGCGCTGCCATCGCTGCGGATCGTGGCCGCCACGGCAACCGGCTATGACCACCTGGACCTCGCAGCCATCGCCGCCGCCGGCGTATGGGCGAGCCACTGCCCGGGCTACTGCGACGACGAGGTGGCCGAGCACGCGCTGGCCTTTGCGCTGGACCTGCTGCGCGGCGTCACTCTGTTGGACCGCGCGGTCCACGCCGGCCGCTATGACCACCTCGAGGCTCCCGGACGCCGGGTCGCCGGGTCGGTGCTAGGGATCGTGGGATTGGGCCGCATCGGCCGCGCCGTGGCGTGGCGCGCCCACGCCCTCGGGATGCGCGTGCTGGGCGCTGATCCGCTGGTGGACGGCGCAGCCGCCGCTCCGGCCGAGATGGTGGAGCTCGACGAGCTGCTGGCGACCGCGGACGTGGTGACGCTGCACGCGTTGCTCATCGAGCAGACCCACGGCCTCATCGGCGCCCGTGAGCTCGCGCTCATGCGGCCCGACGCCTGCCTGGTCAACTGTGCGCGCTCGGCGCTCGTCGACCACCGGGCGCTCGGCGCCGCGCTGCGAGCCGGACGCCTCGCCGGGTGCGCCCTCGACGTCCTCCCCGCGGAGCCCCCCTCTCCGGACGAGCCGGCCCTGCGGTGGCCGCGGACGATCCTCAACCCTCACGCCGCGTGGTACTCGCCCCAGTCGAGCAGCGCGCCCTACCGGATCGCCGCCGAGGCCGTCGCGGCCGTGCTCGAGGATCGCGAGCCCGCCGGCGCGCTCGCTCGCCCCGCGTCCTGACGCACCTGCGCCGGCGGATGAGCCCCCGCCGAGCGCGCGGCTCGACGGAGGCCCAGATCCCGGGTCAGAGTGTCAGCGGGCGGGACGGTGTCAGTGACCCCCGTATGGGCGATTGGGTGCCCTGAACATCACCTTCTGCGCTGCGATGGTTCCGTTCGTGCCGGCGACGCGCTGGATGACAGTGAGCTCGGCCGTGAGCTTGTGCCGTGACGCCAGCAGCTTGCGGCCGGCGCGGTTGAGACCGATCCGAAGCGTCGCGGTCCGTCCTGCCCCGATCGTCGTCGACGACGCGCCGCGGACCACCGTCCTGCGCGTGACCATGGCCTGACGGGCGCTCACCGCGATGAGCTTGCGCCCCAGCAGACGGGCATTGGTCGCTTCGGCTCGGGCGCGCTCGATCCGACGCTCAACGTCGGCCCAGGACGGCTTCCGCGCGCTCCAGCGCCAGGTACGCGTACGGGGAGGCGAGGTCGAGGTAGAGCTGTGGGGGTGAGGCCGTCACGGCGGCCACACATCGTATGTGGGGGAAGTAGCCGCGCTTGAGGTGGTGATCCGCACGGTCGCATCCCGGGCCTGAGGTGCTCGGCGTCCGTTCGCGGTCATCCTCGAACGCCTCGCGGACCGAGAGCGATGCGTTGCTCTCTGCGGCCCGAGATTGACACCTCACGTCGCACACCGAGCACTTTCACACGGTGTGATCCCAAACCCGAGTCCCGCTGACTTCTCAGATCACACGCCTCAGACGACCCCGGTGTGTGATCTGAGGAGTCAAGGTCGCGGCCCACGCCCCTCAGTCTGCGGCCCCCGCCCGCACCCACCCCCTCAGAGCTGCAGTTTTCCGCTTCCGTGACGCCCCTCACGAAAGCCGTCACAAAGCGGGCCACATCCACCCCCCGGTCGCAGGCTCTGGACCAATGTGGCCGGGCTCGGCGGGGTCGTCCCCGTCACCTGAGGTTGGCCCCCCAGCGCTCCTCGATGCCGCCAAAGCGCCAGACGAGCAGCGCGATCGTCCAGGTGACGACGAACAGGCCCACGATCACGTAGCCGAGGGTGTTGACGTTCAGCGCCGACACCGCGTCCCAGAAGCCGCCCGTGAGCCGCAACTCGCCCGCAGCGAGCGCGAGCAGCTCCGTCGTGCCCACGATCCAGGCGATGGCGACGCTCAGGCCGGTGATCGTGAGGTTGTAGAAGACCTTGCGCACCGGCTCCGAGAACGCCCAGCCGTAGGCGAAGTTCATGAACGAGCCGTCGACCGTGTCCAGCAGCGACATGCCCGCCGCGAACAGGATCGGCAGGCACAGGATGGCGTAGAACGGCAGTCCGGCACCGGCGGCGCCCGCCGCGAGGAACAGCAGTGCCACCTCGGTGGCGGTGTCGAAGCCGAGGCCGAACAGCATGCCGAGGGGATACATGTGCCAGGGGCGACCGATCAGACGCGTGAAGCGTCCGTAGACACGGTTCATGAGCCCGCGGGAGCTCAGTCGCCGCTCGAGCTCTGACTCGTCGAAGGCGCCCGCGCGCATCTCCCGGCAGACGCGCAGGATGCCGAGCAGAACGCCCAGGTTCAGCGCGGCGATGACGTACAGGAATCCGCCCGAGACCCCAGTGCCGATGAGGTTGGTGACGCTGTGCAGCGTGGAGCCGCCGTCGCGAATCGATCCGGTCAGCGCGCGAATCCCCGCCGCGAACACCAGCGCCAGGCCGAAGACGATCGTCGAGTGCCCCAGCGAGAACCAGAAGCCCACGCTGAGCGGTCGCTGGCGCTCGGCCATCAGCTTGCGCGTCGTGTTGTCGATGGCGGCGATGTGATCGGCGTCAAACGCGTGGCGCAGTCCGAGGGTGTAGGCGGTCAGCCCCAGCCCGACGGTGAATGCGCCCGAGGATCCCAGGGCGTAGTGATGGGGCGCCACCACCGCGATGAGGATGAAGAACCCGACGGCGTGCAGACCCACCACCACCGTGCCCATGCCTCCCAACGTGCGCCACTCTCGCCGTGTCAGCGGCGCGCGCCGCGTGCCCCGCGTGCTTCGTTGCATCTCGCCCTCCAGTATCCCGGTTGAGGCCGGCCGCCCGCCCCCGCGGAGGGACGGACGCCCGGCCCATGCCTGTTCTCAGATCAGGAACAGCTCCGTGACCGCGCCCTCGGACACCCGCACAGTCGTGCGCGCCGTCGCCTCGTCGGCCCAGACGACCCAGTCGCCCTCCTCGAGGCTGCCGAAGATCGCGGTCAGCTTCGCGCCCGCCTCGGTGAAGCGCTCGTGCACACCGGTGTGGATGCGGTGGCCATCGCCGCCCACCCGGCTGATCTCGATCTCGGCGCCGCGATAGCGATCGCTCGGGTAGATGATGAGCGCGCCGTGCCCCGCGCCGATGTCGAGGGCCACGCTCGCGCTGGACGCGTGCTGAGCCCCGAGGTCGGCGGAGGCGTGCTGGTGGCGGTGCCCGTCGGCCGTGGCCATCAGTCCCGCTCCCCCTCTCATGCCGCCAGCGGGGTCGTGGCGAACCCGCTCTGCGGCGTCCCGAGATACGGGAACTGGCTGAGGTAGGTCGTGCTCGCCGAGGTCAGCCCGTCGGTCACCGCTGCCGCTGCCGCATCGGGCGTGTAGCCGGCGTTGACCAGCGGATACGTGACCCCGGCGATGGCCCGCAGCTCGACGGTCACCACGTCGTCGAAGACGCGGCGCCCGTTGGGGAACCCCGCGAGGTCGCCGCCCACGACGCCCAAGGGGCTCACCTTGGCGCTCGGCGTCGGCGGGATGGCGACGTTGAGCCGGAGCTGGTCGGCGAGGGTGGTGCCGGTGAAGTTCTGGAATCCCGGCACGATGCCGGCCGGGAGTCCGGTCAGCAGGATGGCCACCAGATCCGCGCGCACCGCCTTCAGCCCGGCCAGGTGCGGGAACACGCCTGGATACAGCACGGGCAGCAGCGCCGCCAGTTCGGGATGCTCCACGTACTTGAGGAACTGGGCGTCCTCCCAGGCCGGCAGGGCGTTCCAGCGGTCCTTCTCGCCCATCGGCACGATCACCTCGTTGAACAGCGGATTGCCCAGCCGCGAGACCTGCACCCACGGGCCCGCCTCGAAGGCGTCGGCGCCGTCGCGGATGACGGCGCGGCGCCGCTTGGCCGCCGCCCACACCCCGATGACCGCTTTCTGCGACATCGGGTTGCCGGGCCTCGAGCCGTCCCGGGTGAGCTGCGAGATCGGGATCCTGAGCGCGATCGAGTGCACCCCGAACCCGTGCGTGGCGTCGACACCGGGGGCCGCCGGGACCATCGAGGCCAGATGCAGGTTCTCAAACGGCCGCAGGTCACCCAGGTCGAAGATCGCTCCGAGGTCCACGTAGAACCCCTCCAGGCGCTGTCCGGCGAACACCGTGTGGCCGCCGGACAGGCCGTGGATCGCCTGCGCGGCCAGTGAGTCGTAGCTGGGTGTCGAGGACGGGCCGATGTTGCACGGCGGACAGGCCAGCCCGTCGCCGAGCACCCGCGCGCGGCCGCCCTCGACACGGGTCACCCGGTAGAACTGGCGCCGGTTCCAGTTGGAGCTGTCGATCGAGGTGATCGGGCCGGTGTTGTAGAGGAACGTGTCCGGGTTGCGGACCTGGGTCTCGAACTCGAAGCGGTAGGTGACGTCCGGGCGCCCGTCGGCGTCGTTGTCGATGTGGATCTCGTACAGGACGTCGTCGCCGAACTCGAAGAAGTTCGGGCCGCCGAACGGTGCCTCCAACGGCAGGTAGTTGGAGATGATGGTGACGGTGCCCGGGTCGTCGGGGCTGACGAACGCGTATGTGTCGGTGTTGTCGGCAACCGGATCCTTGCTGATCGCCGGCGCCTCGCGATGAGACGACATGCTCTACCTCCGTTTGGTGTCTGGGAGAAACGAGTTGGTGAGGTGCCCGCGAGGTGCGGGCCGTGGGCTCAGCGCGCCGCGCGTGCGATCGCCGCGGCCAGTCGGCGGTCGTGGACGTGCACTTCGCGATCGCCCGCCAGCACGGCGATGTCTCCGGTGCGGGGATCCCGCACGTACGCCAGCACCGCCTTGGCGCCCGGCTGGCCCGAGTGGGCGTCCGCGCCGTCTGAGAGCAGCGCGCCGATCACGGTCATGCCGGCCGTCGCCGCCGCGGAGTTCTTGACGAACCCGCGCCTGGTGAGGTCACTCATGGAGTCCTCCTGATGTGGGGTGTGCGCCGAGCGACCGGTCCATCGCCTCGTTCGCTTCCCGCCTCGCCGCGTCGTGTCGCCGTCTCGTCGGCCGGGCCGGGCTCTCAGCTCTCTCTCACCCCGCCTTACGGACGGCGCCGCCCGGCGGATCACCGTAACGCGTGCAAATCCCGTAGCGAGGGGTCGGCCGGCCGCGCACGCGGCGCCGCGGCCATCGCCTATGGTCCCGGCATGGCCGCGATGAAATGGTGGGGGTGGGGGCACGAGGGGCTGGAGTTCACGCACGAGGACAAGCCTGACCTCGCCCCGTTCATCGAGCGCGTGCTGGGCATCCGGGTCGGGCCCCGGACCGAGGTGCCCGTGCTCTTCGCGGATCTGCCGGTGCCCGAGCCGTCGCTGCCTGATGAGCTGCGCCGCGCTCTGGAACAGGCCGTGGGCGCCGAGTTCGTGTCCGTCGAGCGGCTGGACCGCATCGTCCACGCCCGCGGCAAGTCGTTGCGCGACCTCATCCTCCAGCGGCGGGGGGACCTGCGCCGCGTCCCCGACGTCGTCGTCCGGCCCGCCGCCGAGGAGCAGGTCACGGCGGTCATGCGCGCCGCGCTGGACGCCGACGCGGTCCTGATCCCCTTCGGCGGCGGCTCGTCGATCTCCGGATCGCTCGAGGCCCCCAGCGATGAGTCGCGTCCGGTCATCTCGGTGGATCTGGCCCGCCTGGACCGCGTGCTGGAGATCGACGGCCCGTCCCGGCTGGCTCGTGTGCAGGCGGGGGTGCCGGGCCCCGATTTGGAGGAGCAGCTGGCGGCGCGGGGCTACACCCTGGGCCACTTCCCGGACTCCTTCCGCCACTCCACCCTGGGCGGCTGGATCGCGACGCGCTCCTCCGGGATGCAGTCGGATCGCTACGGCGACATCGCCGATCTAACCAAGGGACTACGGGTCGTCACCCCGTCCGGGATGCTCGTCACCCATCCGGTGCCGGCGACCTCCGCGGGCCCGAGCGTGCGTCAGATGATCCTCGGCTCAGAGGGCCGCCTGGGCATCATCACCGAGGCGACGGTCGAGGTCCGGCGCCTGCCGGAGCGGCGCGTCATCCTCGGCTACCTGTTTCCCACCTTCGCCGCAGGCCTGTCGGCGATGCGGGCCATCGCCGAGAGCGAGTGCGACGTCTCGGTCACACGCGTGTCCGACGCCCACGAGACCCAGTTCTCCTTCGCCACCCGCAAGCGGCCGACGCTGCTGGACAAGCTGCAGTCCAGAGCTCTCCGGGCGTTCCTCCGGCGGCAGCGCGGCTACGACGTCGAGGCGATGGCGCTGTCGTTCATCGGCTTTGAGGGCAGCGCGGCGCACGTGGCCCGCGAGCGCAAGGCAGTGGGCCGGATCGTCAGGGCCCACAACGGCCTGTGCATCGGCTCGGGCCCCGGCGCGCTGTATGACCAGAAGAAGTTCGACACCCCCTACATCCGCGACTTCCTCCTGGACCGCGGGGTCGCCGGCGACGTGTCGGAGACGGCGATGCCGTGGAGCCGGCTGACGCCCGTCTATGACGCGGTAATCGGCGCCGGCGAGGACGCCTTCGCGCAACTCGGCGTCCAGGGCTACATCATGTGCCACCTCTCGCACAGCTATCACGCGGGCGCCTGCCTGTACTTCACCTTCGCCTTCCCGCCCACTCCCGGGGGCGACATCCTCGCCGAGTACGACGTGGTCAAGTCGGCGATCCAGCAGACGTTCGTCGACAACGGCGCCACGGTGTCGCACCACCACGCCGTGGGCACCGAGCACGCCCGCTGGCTGGGACAGGACATCTCCGAGCCCGGGGTCGTGATGCTCCGAGCGCTGTTCGAGGGCACCGACCCGGGGCGTCACCTGAACCCCGGCAAGATCGTCTAAAAGGCGAGCACGAGCGACGCGAGCCCGGGGCTATCGCCCGTAGCGCAGTCCGTCGAGCGCGATGTCGAGGATGTGCTCGACCTGCTCGGGCTGGGCGCCCTGGATCTTGGCGATGCCGCCGACCATCTGGATGACCTCGGCGAGATTCGTGTCGGGACGGACCGCCTGCGCCTCCTGGGCCCGCGCCAGCAGCGGCTCCCCGGCCTCGAACATCATCGCCCGGCAGCTCCTGAACAGGGGAGCGTCGCGGTCGACGTAGTCGAGCAGCTCCTGCGCCAGCGCCTGCTTGGTGGCCATGTAGCCCACGAAGCGGTGCAGCCAGGTGACAAGCGCCTCCCACGGCTCCAGCGCATCGAGCTCGCCGGCCGCGTGGCACAGGGCCTCGAGCTCTCCCACGTAGACGGCTTCGAGCAGGACCTGCCGGTTGGGGAAGTTGCGATACAGCGTGCCGATGCCCACCTCGGCGCGGCGAGCGATCTCCTCCAGCGACGTCGACGCCCCGTGCTCGGAGAAGACCTCGCGCGCGGCGGCGATGACCTTGTCGTAGTTGCGGCGCGCGTCGGCGCGCTTGGGGCGGGTGATGAGGGTCTGGGGAGGGATGTCGGTGGCGCTCATGGCAGGTCGGGGAAACGTCGCTTGACAAAGCGGAGGGTCCCTCCGCTATAGTAACCGGAGGTCACCTCCACTTAGTTCTGGAGGTGGCCTCCATTTTACCACCGACCCATCCGCCCCTCAACTTTCTGGACGTATGAACTTCATCTCCACACCCACATCCATCCCCACCAACGACCGTCGCCGGTGGATGGCCCTCGTGATTGTCTGCCTGGCCCAGCTCATGATCGTGCTCGACACCACGATCGTGAACGTGGCGCTGCCCTCGATCCAGCGCGACCTGCATTTCAGTCAGGGCAACCTCACCTGGGTCGTCAACGCGTTCCTCGTCACGTTCGGCAGCTTCCTCCTGCTCGCCGGGCGTCTCGGCGACCTGCTCGGGCGCAAGCGCGTGTTCCTCGCCGGCCTCGTCCTCTTCACGGCCGCCTCGGTCCTGTGCGGCGCGGCGCCCAGCCAGGGCTTCCTCATCGCCGCCCGGTTCGTCCAGGGCATCGGAGCCGCCATGCAGGCCTCCGTGATCCTGGCCATCATCGTCACCGAGTTCTCCCAGCCTGGCGACCGCGCTCGGGCGATGAGCGCGTACGTGTTCACCGCCGTCGCCGGCGGCTCCCTCGGCCTGCTGGCCGGCGGCGCGCTCACCGAGGCGCTGAGCTGGCACTGGATCTTCTTCGTCAACGTCCCCATCGGCTTGGCTGCCATGGCCTTCGGGCGCCTCCTCATCCCCCAGGATCACGGCATCGGCCTCGACCACGGCGTCGACTGGCTCGGCTCCGTGCTGGTGACCGTCTCCCTGATGACCGCGGTCTACGCGATCGTGCAGGCCACCAGCCACGGCTGGGGCTCGTCGCAGGTGCTCGGGTTCGGCGGGCTGGCCGTCGTGCTCATGACAGCCTTCCTCATCCTCGAGTCCCGCATCAAGAACCCCATCATGCCGCTGCGCATCCTCCGGCTCCGTGGCCTGGTCGGCTCGAGCGTCGTGCGCGGACTGCTGGTCACCGGCATGTACTCGACGTTCTTCCTGGGCACTCTGTATCTCGAGCACGTCCGCCACTACAGCGCCTTTGACACCGGCATGGCGTTCCTGCCGTGGACGATCACCGTCGGGATCCTGTCGCTGGGGGTCACCGCGCGACTGGTCGAGCGCTTCGGGCAGATGCGCGTCCTCATCCCGGGGATGCTCCTCGTGATCGTCGGGCTCCTGCTGCTGCGGACAACCGGGGCGCACACGAGCTTCTTCCCCACCGTGTTCTTCGCCTTCTTCGCCATCGGGCTGGGCATCGGCAACGCGTTCATGCCGCTGCTCTCCATCGCCATGGCCGACGTTCCGCCGCAGGACGCGGGGCTGGGCTCGGGCATCACCAACGTCTCCCAGCAGGTGGCCGGCGCGCTCGGCCTCGCTGTCCTCGGCACCATCGCCACCAGCCACTCCAAGGCACTGCTCGCCCAGCATCACGGGCTCGACAGCTCGCTGATCAGCGGGTATCACCTGGCCTTCGGGATCGGCGTGATCAGCGTGGTGGCGGCAATCGCCACCGCCCTCGTGGTCCTCCGCACGCCGGCGTCAGACGAGGTCGAGGAGCGCGCCGAGGCGGTGCCCCTCGTCCGCGACGACCCGGCCATGCCGCTCGAGCGTCAGGCGGCCTGATGACCGCGACAGGATTCCCGCCGCGGCGGCCAGGCGGGGCGGGCCGGGTCCCGCCCCGACGCACCACCACGCTGCGCCCGCGGCGCCGGTCCGCGGGGGGACAGGACGCCGGCCGCGCCGACCGGGCGCGAATGGAGGAGGCCGCCGTCGAGGCCGGGCGCTGGCTGCGGCGCACCGGCAGGCACCAGACCGCCGCCATCCCGCGCGGCGCGCCGCCACAAGCGCGCCGCGCGGGCTAGAGCGGCTTGGAAAACCAGAGGTGTGCGAACGGCTCATCGTTGAAGGCACGGACCTCGGCGTAGCCGGCGGAGCGATACAGGGCGATGGCCTCGGTGAGCGCCTGGTTGGTCTCCAGCCGGGCCACCCGGGCGCCGCTCTGGCGGGCGAGCTGCTCGAGCGCGACCAGCAGGCGCCGGCCGAGTCCCAGGCCGCGGGCGGACTCCGCCACCCACATGCGCTTGATGTCCGACGGGCCGCCGGGACGGTGCTTGACCGCGCCGCACCCGCTCGCATCACCGTTGAGGTAGGCGACCACGAAGGCCCCCGCGGGGGCGCGCACCTCGTGCGGCTCGGCCGTCGACCCGGTGCGCGGGTCAAACGGGATCTCCGAGCGCCGGTTGAGCTCCGCGACGTAGGCGCGCAGGCAGCGCCGGGCATCGGGATGGTCGGGATCGACGATCCGGATCTCGACCAGTGACGCGGTGATGAGCCGCTCCACCGTCCGCATCGCGGTGACGAGCTCCTCGCGGTCGCGGTCGTCGAGCGGCGCGAGAATGGACCCGGCGAGCTCGTCGCTGAGATCGTCGATCAGCGCGCGCTCGGCAAGACCCTCCCGTGTGAGCCGCGCGACGCGGATCCGGGCGTCGGCGGGGCTGGGGAACAGCTCGATGAGCCGCTCGCCCTCCAGGGAGCGGAGCAGCCGGCTCAGCTGACCGGAGTCCATGCTCAACCGCGACCGCAGCGCTCTCACCTCGCACCCCTCCAGCCCCACCTCCCACAGCACGCGCGCGGCGCCCAGAGCACGTGACCGCGCCAGGTAGTGGTCGCTCAGCGCACCGACCCGCTGCGTGACGATGCGATTGAAGCGACGCACCTGCTCGAGGTCGGATGGGGCGGCAGCCGACATCCTCTGATGATAGTCAGAGATCGGTGGTGCGTCCACCGATCTCGGTGGGTCAGCGCGAGCGCGACGGACCGATGCGCGTGCCGGCCAGCGTGACGGCGGTGCCCGCACGCAGCGAGTTTGGGATCTCCGCGATCTTGTCGACGTGGCGCACCAGTCGCTCCAGCTCCTCGGCGGGACCGTCGCCCTCGATCTCCACCCGGTAGACGATCTCGTCAGACACCGGGGGGTCGCCGCTGAAGTCGCCGCCGACGACCACGCGGACGCTGGTCAGGCGGATCCCCGCCGCCTGCGCCTCGCGACGGAGGTCGTTGGAGACGCACCCGGCGACCGCGAGATAGAGAAGCTGCCCGCCGTTGAACCCGAGGCCGCGGCCCCCGGCACCGTCGGGCCGGTCCACCACGAGCGTGTACGGCCCGGCGTTGCCCAGCCCGGTCGCGTCACCCCCCACGCTTCGGATCTCGACCTCGAATGCCGGATCGGCCATCGCTGCCGATCATCGCTCATCCGCGCCGGCGGGGGCAAAGGCGGCGTTCGCGCGAGACAGGATGGTGGCGAGCGTGCGGCCGGTGGTGTCCAGGTCGACGCTGGGCAGATCACCCCAGAGCCGCTGAGTGATCTCCGCGACCGCGCCGCGGATGCGCCCGTGGATCCGGCGCCCGGCCTCGGTGACGCGGACCCGGCCGTCGCCGTCGGCGTCCCCAAACGTCAGCAGGCCGGCCGTCACGAGCTCATCGACGCGGCGCTCGGCGTGAGCGCCACCAAGCTTCAGTGCCCCGGCCAGCCGGTCCACCAGCTGCTCGCGCGCGACCGTGCCGCCGGCGGCGATGGTCAGCTGCATCGTGATCCACTGGTGCTCGCTCAGGCCGCTCGCAGTGAGCTCCCGGATCAGGATGGCGTTGAGGGCCTTCTCGGTCTCGCCGAGCACCTGCGGGGTGAATGTGATCTCGGTTGCCATCGTCCGGTCCTTTCGTTGGCTGTTTCAACGTTGGCTTAGCCAACGGTATTCGCGATCGTTGGAATTGTCAACGTTGGGTTTGCCAATGTATTCTTGGCCGGTGGTCACAGCTGACGACGATTCCCGGTACGACCCACCCGCCCGGCTTCGGCGCCTGCCGAGCTGGCTGGTGGCCAGAGCGACGCGGCGAGCCCAGGGGCTCGTCGAGGAGGCGCTCGCCGCCGAGGGGGTCCGGCGCCAGCATTTCGTCGTGCTGACCTCACTCGCCGAGCAGGGCGCAGCGAGCCAGGCGGCGCTGGGGCGGCGGCTGTGGATCGACCGCAGCGACCTGCACACCATCCTCAACGAGCTCGAGCAGCGGGCGTTCGTCGCGCGTGTGCGCGATGAGCAGGACCGCCGGCGCAACGTCGTCGAGCTCACCCGCGCGGGGAGGGCGGCGCTGAGCCGGCTGGACAAGCGGGTGGACGCGGCCCAGGACGCCCTGCTCGCGCCGCTGTCACGTGGCGATCGGGACGAGCTCGTCCGGCTGCTGGAGCAGCTCGTGGACGCCGATTGATCAGGTCACGAGCGGCGGCAAGGGCCTGACCAGATCAGGCCAGCTCGGCCACGGCTTCGAGCAGGCGATCGACGTCGGCGGCGGTGTTGTAGAGGACGAGGCTGGCGCGCACCGCGCCGCCGCTGTCCTGGAGACCGAAGCGGTGCATGAGCTCGTAGGCGTAGTTGTCCCCGCTCCAGACCGCCACCCCGCGGCGCGCCAGGTGCTGGGCCACCTCGAGCGGCGAGTGGCCGTCGACCAGCAACGAGAGCGTCGAGGTGCGCCGTCGCGGCGCGCCGAGGACACGGACGCCCTCGATCTCGGCAAGACCATCAAGGGCGCGCCGGAGCAGCCCGGCCAGATACTCCTCCACCGCCGTGAGCGCGGCGACCAGCCGTTCGCGGCGAGTACCGGTCGTATCGGTGAGCTCGGCCAGCCAGTCGATCGCTGCCGTGATCCCCGCCAGCAGCTCGAACGCGGGGGTGCCGCGCTCGAAGCGGTCGGGCGCCTCCTGTGGGGCCGGCGCCAGCTTGGCCGGCGCCAGCCGCTCCAGCCGCTTCGGGTCCGCGACGACCGCGCCGGCGTGCGGACCGAACAGCTTGTACGTGGAGAAGACGTAGAAGTCCGCGCCGAGCGCGCCCATGTCGGTGGGGACATGGGGGGTGGCATGGACCCCGTCGACGTAGACCAGCGCGCCCGCTGCGTGCGCGCGGTCGGCGATGGCGCGGACATCGGGTCGCGTCCCGATCGCATTGGACGCCGCGGTCAGCGCCACGAGCCGGGTGCGCTCGCCGATGACCTCGTCAAACCGCGCGGCGGGTAGCTCGCCGCTGCCAGGGTCGAACTCCGCCCAGCGGACCGTCGCGCCGGCCCGCTCGGCGGCGATCACCCACGGCCGGATGTTGGCGTCGTGGTCCAGCGAGGTGACGACGACCTCGTCGCCGGACGACCAGCCCCGGCTCAGCGCGTCGGCGACGTGGAAGGTGAGCGTGGTCATGTTCGGACCCAGGATCACGCCGCCGGACACCCCGTTGACGAGGTCGGCGATCGCCCGGCGGGCCTCGTCCACGACGGCAGTGCTGCGCTCGCTGGCGGCGAAGGCCCCGTGCACGTTGGCCATCGCGTCGCGCAGCGCCGCGGCGATCGCGTCGATGACCGCCCCCGGAACCTGGGTCCCGGCCGCGCCGTCCAGAGCTGCCCAGTCACCGGCCAAGCCGGAGAACTCCGCGCGGATGTCCTCGATGGACCGGTTCAGCTCTGCCATGCGGCGCCGTATTCTGCCGCTCGGGCGGGTCCGCCGCCGGCTCGGCTCGCCCGGGCCTGCCGGGATGACGTGTGGCGTCCAGCGCTCGGAGAAAAACGTTCGGCGCAGGGGGTGGGCGGGTATGAGCACTGAACGGAGTTCAGGCCTGCGGTGAGGGAGGTTGGAGACATGCTCAGAAGAACGGTGCTGGCGCTGATGGTCTCGGCGGCCGTGCTGGCGTCGGGGGCAACGGCGTGGGCATCTGGCAGGGGCACGGACGGCGTGCCGCAGATGCATTTCGGCCACCGCATCAACGTGGCCACTGTGTGCTTCGGCGTCACCAACCCGGCCGGAGGCCAGAGCACCCTCTATGGATTGCGCTACACCGACCGGACGGCGAGGCTCGGGCAGTCCGCGCCCGCCATCGTGCTCGTCCACGGGATCGCGTCCTCGACCGAGAACTGGGACTTCTCGCAGACCTGGTCGGTGGCGCGGGCCCTCGCGGCCGCGGGCTACGTCGTCTACTCCTATGACCGCTTGGGCTACGCCAAGAGCAGCTACTTCGATCACCCTGGGGGCGGCCTCACCCTGACCACGCACGAGCACCGCGCTGAGCTTCACCAGATCGTCGGCGAGGTCAAGGCCGGCAGCTACTCCACGACCAGCGGCAGCGACTGCTCGTCGTCACGCCCGGGCGGCGCGCTGCACAGCGGCCGCGTGGTGATCATCGGCCACAGCGCGGGCGGCTGGATCGTGGCGGGTTACCCCGGCGAGTATCACGACGTCGCAGCGATGATCCAGGCTGACATCAACGGCTCCAACGCCCAGCCCGCTCCCGGGACTCCGCCGCCCCCGCCGTCCCAGGGTGGCGGTTTCACGCCGGACCCGGCTCATCCGGACTACTTCGAGTTCTTCCAGACCAGCCAGAACTGCAGGGACTTCAACACGTACCCGCCGGGAGAGGTGGCCTATGTGGTGCAGATCGCCTGTGCGCCGCCGTTCCTGGACTCACCGTTCGGCGAGATCACCGACATTGCCGCGATGTACGCCGAGAACGACGCCTCGATCAGCATGATCGGCCCCACCATCCCGGTGCTGCTGACCTCCGGCGAGCAGGACACCACCGATCCCCCGGTCGACGCCAACGCCGACTTCGCCTACTACAAGCAGCACTGCGGCTGTGACGTGACGCAGCTGCTGCTCCCCAACACGGCGCACCTGTTCATGGTCCACCAGTCGCTGCCGGTGTGGCTCAATGACGTCGTCGGCTGGCTGCGCTCCCGGGGCGTGACGCCACGCAGGCCCCTACCCCCGGTGCGCTGCACCGGGTGCGAGGTGCCCTTCGTCCGCTGAGAACGCCGGCGCGCTCGGATCAGGCCGGCACGGCGCCGGCGGGCTCGCTGTCGAGTAGATTGCGGGCCGTCTCGTTCGTCCAGGCGACGGCATCGAGGTAGTGCTCGGGCGCATCGCGCAGCAGCCGCCGGGCGCGGCTGAACTGTCCGGTCTCCATCGCCGCGACGCCGTCCAGCAGCCTCCCGGGCCCACTGCGTGTCATCAGCGCGTCGCGCATGGCGTCGGGGAAGGGAAGCGTCTGCACGACGTCGGCCATCGGCCGGTCAGTC
Organism: Solirubrobacteraceae bacterium; assembly: GCA_036497165.1. Classification (GTDB taxonomy): domain Bacteria; phylum Actinomycetota; class Thermoleophilia; order Solirubrobacterales; family Solirubrobacteraceae; genus Palsa-465. The sequence goes on along the minus strand of DASXJW010000128.1, from coordinate 7,710 downwards.
AGCGCGTCGATGACCGAGAACAGCCCCAGCGCGAACCGCTCGGATGCCGGCCCGTCCTCGGCGTGGCCGGCGAGCTGGCAGAAGCGGGCGCGGACCAGGGCGGTGATGAACAGCTCCCGCGGCTTTCCCCCGATCTGCGCCAGGATCATCATCGTGGTCCAGCCGCGCACGCTGTCGATGCCCAGGAGCGTGACCGCCTGCATGACGGTGCTGACGGGCCGGCGGAGGCTGAAGTAGGCCGAGTTGATGTAGCGCAGGAGCCGGTAGCTGAGCGCGACGTCGGTGGAGATGATCCGGTCCAGCGCGGCCAGGTCCACGCCGGGATCCTGCACGTCGGCGGCGAGCTTGAGCAGCGTCATCTTGCTGGGGGCGACGGCGGTGCCCTCGATCAGCTCCGGGCGGCAGAAGAAGTAGCCCTGGAACAGGTCGCATCCCGCGGCCAGGGCGACCTCGAAGTCCGCGTGGTCCTCGAGCTTCTCGGCCACCAGCGTCAGGCGGTGCGGCGCCAGCTCGTGGGCCAGCTCCGTCAGCCCCTGGCGCCCCAGTGCCTGGAGGTCGAGCTTGACGATGTCGATCCTCGGGAGCAGTGGCACGACGTCGGGGGTGAGGGTGAAGTCGTCGAGCGCGACCAGATACCCGCCCGTGCGCAGCTGGGTGACCGCCTCGACCAGCGCCTGATCGACCACCTGGTTTTCCAGCAGCTCGAGCACCACCCGGTCGGGCGGAATCGTCCGGGCCAGCCCTCCGAGCACGAACTCCCGCGTCACGTTGATCCACGCCCGTCGCTTGTCGACGAGCCGCTCGAGCTCGATCTCCGTCATCGCGCTGAGCGACACCCGCGCCGTCGCCAGCTCGTCGTCGCGCACGTCGGCGTGATCTGACGCGGTCGCCCGGTAGAGCAGCTCGTATCCGACCGCGTTGAGCTCTGCGTTGAGAATCGGCTGGCGAGCCAGGAGAACCTCGGTCGTCGGCGGGCGGTCGGTCATCTGGTCAAGTCGCGCAATCATGCCCCTTGGGGACCCGGCCACCGCGGGTGGATCGGCCCGGGACAGCTATCGGCAGGGCGCGAAGGCTCGCTGACCAAGCGGGCTGAGACTGGCCATGTTGGCCATCGCCGGCGTCACGGGCGTGATCGCCGCGCTCGTGCGCGCTGCCGCGCTCCGTGACCGGCGCGTGCGCGGGATCCATGAACGTCTGCTGAACGGCGGCTGCCCCCCGGCACACCCCGAGCCCAGGGCCTGCGACGATCTGGGGATGGGCACGGATGGGCGACGCTCGGTCCTGATCGTCGACGATGAACCGACCATCGTCGAGGTGGTCGCCCGCTACCTGGATCGCGCCGGGTATGCGACGCGCACGGCCGGCAACGGCGAGCAGGCGCTGCAGGCCGCCGCCGAGGAGCGGCCCGACCTGGTGGTCCTCGACCTGATGATGCCCGGAATCGACGGCCTGCGGGTCATGCGGCGGCTGCGCGACCAGACCCCGGAGCCGATCGGGGTCATCCTGCTCACGGCCCGGGGCGAGGAGTCTGACCGCGTCGTCGGGCTGCGGCTCGGGGCTGATGATTACGTGGTCAAGCCGTTCTCTCCCGCAGAGCTCGTCGCGCGGGTCGACGCCGTCCTGCGACGGGTCGACAAGCCGGCCGGCGACGAGGCCACGGCGCTCGAGCTCGGCGACATCCGGATTGACCCGGTGGCCCGGCAGGTGTTCGCCCGGGGGGAGGAGGTGCCGCTCACGCAGCGCGAGTTCGACGTGCTGCTGTTCATGGCGCGCCATCCCCTGCAGGTGTTCTCGCGCGAGCAGCTGATGGACGCCGTGTGGCAGTACTCCTTCTACTCGGACACCTCGACCGTCACGGTGCACATCCGCCGGCTGCGCGCCAAGCTCGAGGCCGACCCGTCCCGGCCGGCCCACATCCAGACCGTGTGGGGCGTCGGGTACCGCTTCAGCCCATGAGCCCCGCGGCGCGGCGTACGCGGACGATCGCGCGAGCGCGGTCCGCGGCGGGATCGCTGTCTCGGCAGTTCGCGATCGCCGTCGGCCTGGCGATCGCCCCGGTCCTCGTCGCCCTGGTGGTGTTCGGCTGGTTGATGGTGATCTCCGGGGACGCGGTGGCGGAGATCGCCGCCATCGTCATCGCCGCCGGCGTCGTCGCCATCGGGGGCGCCCGGCTGTTCGCTCGGCAGATCGCCGCTGACGTCTCGGCGATCGGGCGGGGATTGGACGAGGTGGCCGCCGGCGGACGCGACGTGCGCATCGAGACCGCCGCGCACGACGAGCTGGGCGCGCTGGCCGATTCGGCCAACGCCATGATCGGGCGGCTGGCCTCCGAGGAGCGGGCGCGCGGGCAATCCGAGGATGCCCGCCGCAACCTGGTCGCGGCCGTCTCCCACGACCTGCGCACTCCGATCACGTCGCTGCAGCTCCTCGCCGAGGCGATCGGAGACGGCCTCGTCGACGGCGACCAGCGCCGGGCCTACGCCGACCGGATGGGGATCCACATTGGTGCACTGAGCTCGCTCATCGATGACCTGTTCGAGCTCTCCCGGCTGGAGGCGGGCGACATCACCTGGTCGCTGCAGCGTGTCGAGCTGCCCGACCTCGTCCAGGAGACGATCGAGGCGATGCGCGTGCAGGCGGAGGCCAAGGGCGTGCGCGTCACCGCCACGCTGCCCGAGGGTCTGCGCCCCACCCACGCCAACCCGGAGAAGCTCCAGCGCGTCCTCTTCAACCTCATCCAGAATGCGATCCGCCACACCCCGGCCGACGGAAGCGTGGTGGTCCGGGCCGAACCGTCCGCCGCCGGCGTGGAAATCGAGGTGGCGGACACCGGCACCGGCATTGCCCCCGACGACCGCCCCCGGGTGTTCACCGCGTTCTACCGCGGCGGCGCCGGCGCGGCGCGGCCCAGCGACGGCGCCGGCCTGGGGCTGGCGGTCTCACGCGCGATCGTGGAGGCCCACGGCGGGCGGATCTGGCTGGCCGACTCAGCGCACGGGACCCGGGTCCGCTTCAGCCTGCCGGCCGTCGCGCCGTAAGAAGCGCGTAATGCATTAACGATCCCTTCCGATCCATCCGGATCGATTGTCCAGGGCCGGTCGCGGTGGTCCAATGACTGCGACAGGAAATCGGGGCTCGCCCGGTCCGCCCGGCCCGCCCGGCCCGCCCGCCGCCGCGCGTCCCAGACAACCCCCACCTCTCGAGGAGAGATATGCATCCTTTGCTGCGCGCTGCGGCGCGTCTCGGTGCGCTTGCCGCCGGGCTGACCCTTGCGGTCACCGGCGTCGCCGGCGCCCATCCGACCGCTCGCGACCATCGCGACCAGGTGGTCGGCCATGTGTACGTCAACGACAACACCGCTCCCGTCAACACGATCGCCGGCTTCGACCGCCATGCCGACGGGACCTTGACCCCCATCCCGGGTTCCCCGTTTGCCACCAGCGGAGCCGGCACCGGCGCGGTGATCGGGTCCCAGGGGGCGCTTCAGGTCATCGCCGGCGGCCATGAGCTGCTCGCGGTGGACCCTGGCAGCAACGAGATCTCACAGTTGTGGATCGGTCCCGGCGGGCGGCTGGCCCAGATCCCGGGCGCGACGGTGAGCTCCGGCGGCACCGAGCCGGTCAGCCTCGCCGAGGCCCGCGGTCTGGTGTACGTCGCCAACGCCGGCGCGGGCGGCGCCAACTACGCGGGATTCACCTTTGACCGATCCGGGCGGCTGCGGCCGATCCCCGGCGCCACGTTCGCTCTGCCCGACGCCGCACAGCCGGGCGACGTGCTCATCAACTCGACCGCGACCAAGCTGGTGGGAACGCGGGTCGGGACCTCCCAGATCGACAGCTTCACCATCGGCTGGCGCGGGAACCTGCACCCGGCCGCGGGCTCACCCTTCGCGGCGCAGGGGGCGGGGCCGTTCGGCAGCGAGTTCGATCCCACCGATCCCGGCCGCGTGTTCGTGTCAAACGCCCACGGCGGCCCCAACGCCGGGACGGTGTCGGCGTTCACCGACGGGCCCGGCGGTGTGCTGGCGTCGATCGGCGCGTCGCCGTTCCCAAACAACCAGACGGCGCCGTGCTGGGTCGAGATCAGCCGCGACGGACGGCATCTGTTCGCGGTCAACACCGCGGTCCCGAGCATCTCGAGCTACCGCATCCGCGACGACGGGTCCCTGCGGCTGATCGAGAACACGCCGTTCAGCGACCCGAACGCCGCCGGCCTCGCTCCTGAGGATGCGCGGCTCTCCCCCGATGGCCAGACCCTCTGGGTCGTGGACAGCAAGGGCGACGCCGTCAGCGGATTCTCCGTCCACGACGGCCGACTGGCTGAGATCGCCGCCCAGACGGCGCTGCCCGCCGGAGCGACGCCGTTCGGCATCGTCGTCAACTGACCGACCGGGGCCGCGGGGGTGCGCTCGCGGCCCGGGATGCAGCCGGGCCGCGAGGGTGCGCTCGCGGCCCGGCCCGTTCTCCCGATCATCCCTTTGGGGTGATTGATGCTCGCGCCAGTCCTCCAGGGTTGACGGGTGGCCGGAACGACCCCCGCGACACCGACCCCCGCGTCGACTCCGGCCGCCCCCCCGCCACGACCGGAACTGGACTCCGAGCAGGTCGACGCGATGATGCGGAGCACCCGGTTCGTCGTGCTCCTCGTCGTGGTGGCGATCGTCGGCGTGATCGTGTCGCTTGCGACCTGGTGCTTTCTCGAGGCGCTCTACCAGATTCAGCGCGAGCTGTACACGCATCTCCCTCATGCGCTCGGCTACGCCAACGGGCCGCCGAAATGGTGGCCGCTCCCGATCCTGGCCATCGGCGCGGTGATCGTGGCGTTCGCCATCGACCACCTTCCCGGGGACGGAGGTCACGTCCCGGCCGATGGCCTGGCCGTCGGGGGCTCACCCCGCCCCGACTTCCTGCCCGGGGTCATGCTCGCCGGCCTGGCGACGATCGGCTCGGGGCTGGTGCTGGGCCCGGAGGCTCCCCTGATCGCCCTGGGCTCCGGGCTGGGGGCGCTCCTGATCGGGCTCGGCCGCCGCGAGACACCGCCGCAGGTCCTGATGGTCGTGGCCGCCGCCGGGTCCTTCGCCGCGGTCTCGTTCATCTTCTCCTCGCCGCTCATCGCTGCCGTGATCCTGATCGAGGCCGCCGCGCTCGGCGGCGCCCGGATGCGCGTCGTGCTCGTCCCGGGACTGCTCGCCGCCGGCATCGGGACCCTCGTCTCCATCGGCATCGGCTCGTTCACGGGTCTGAGCACGAGCGCCTATGCGCTCGGGCCGCTCCCGCTCTCGGCCGCCCCGCGTCCGACCGCCGCCGCGTTCGGGTGGACGATCGGCCTCGCGATCGCCATCGCCCTCGTGACCAGCGTGGTGATGCGCGGCGGTGGGCTCACGCACGGCTTCGTCGCGCGCCGGTTGCTGCCCCTCCTTCCCGTGATCGCGTTGATCATCGGCGGGCTCGCGATCGCCTTCACGCAGATCACCGGCCATGGCGTCAGCCAGGTCCTCTTCTCCGGCCAGGACCAGCTTCCGGGACTCGTGAGCCAGGCGGGATCCTGGTCGCTGGCGGCGCTCGCGTGGCTGTTGCTGTTCAAGGGCCTGGCCTACAGCCTCTCGCTCGGTGCCTACCGCGGCGGCCCCACGTTCCCCGCGATCTTCCTCGGCGCGGCCGCGGGTCTCATGTGCTCGCATCTGCCGGGCTTCCCCATCCAGGCCAGCGTCGCGGTGGGGATGGGAGCCGCGCTCGTCGCGGTGCTGCGCCTCCCGCTGTCGGCGGTTGTGGTCGCCACGCTGCTGACCGTGCACGCCAGCGACCGCGTCGAGCCGCTCATCATCGTCGGCGTTGTCGTGGCCTACGTGGTCACCCTGCTCGTCGGCAAGCGGCCGGCCTCGGCCCCAGCGCCCCCGCCGGCGCCGGCGGCGGCGGCGCCGCCGCGGACGGCCGCCTCAGCCGGCGGCTGACCAGGGCTCGCGGGCGGCTCGCGCGGGCGATAAGCTGGCGACGATGGCCACTGTCAATGGGTGGGTTCGTCCTCCGCTGACCAAGGACGAGAGCAAGCCGAGAAAGCTCGAAAAGCGCGGCTATGAGAAGGAGCTCGCGCGCCTGCAGGTGGAGGTCGTGCGGCTGCAGGACTGGATCATCCACAAGGGCCTGAAGGTGGTGGTGATCTTCGAGGGCCGCGACACAGCGGGCAAGGGCGGCACGATCAAGCGGATCACCGAGAAGACCAACCCGCGCGTGGTGCGGACGGTGGCACTGGGCACACCGACCGAGCGCGAACGCACGCAGTGGTACTTCCAGCGCTACGTGGCGCATCTCCCCGCGGCCGGTGAGATGGTCCTGTTCGACCGCAGCTGGTACAACCGCGCCGGCGTCGAGCGCGTGATGGGGTTCTGCACGGAGGAGGAATACGAGGAGTTCATGCGGACCTGCCCCCAGTTCGAACGCGACCTGCTGCGCTCCGGGATCATCCTCATCAAGTACTGGCTGTCGGTCAGCGACGAGGAGCAGGAACGGCGCTTCAAGGCGCGCCTCAGTGACCCCGCCAAGCAGTGGAAGCTCAGCGGGATGGACCTCGAGGCGCGCCGCCGCTGGGTCGACTACGCCGAGGCCAAGGACGACATGTTCGCCTACACCGACACGCGCGAATCCCCCTGGTACGTGGTGGAAGCCGACGACAAGCGGACGTTGCGCCTGAACCTCATCAGCCATCTCCTGAGCCTGATCCCCTACGAGGACATCCAGACGAAGAAGATCAAGCTGCCGCCGCGCCAGGACAGGGCCTACGTGCGCCCGCCGCGGCGCGATCAGAACTACGTCCCGGTGCGCTACCAGGTCGACTAGTGTCGTGAGTTGCTAATTCGGTGGCAGCCTCGCGGCGCCTGGCGGCTCAGCTCCGGTTGTGGTTGACGACCTCGACGTTGTGCCCGTCGGGGTCGAGTACGAATGCGCCGTAGTAGCCCGGGTGGTACACCGCTCGCTCGCCCGGCGCGCCGTTGTCCGCGTAGCCCGCTGCGAGCGCGGCGGCGTGAAACGCGCGCACCGTGGCGTCCTTGCGCGCGGGGAAGGCGAGGTGGACATGCTCGGTGAGCGGCCGCTCGTCCCGGACGAGCGAGAAGCTGTAGTCCGGGCCGGAGAGCTGCACGCGCCCGGGCTCGTCGTGGGTCAGGCGCAATCCGGTGGGCGGGGCGATCGTCACGTAGAAGCGCCGGGAGGCCTGCGGGTCGCGGACGCGGATCCACAGATGGTCGATGCGGCCGTCGGGCACGGCGTTCTCGCGGTCGTGATGGACCGCCTCGACGGTGTTGCCGTCGGGATCGAGCAGGAAGGCGCCGTAGTAGGTCGGGTCATACTGCGTGCGCGGCCCCGGCGCGCCGTCGTCGCGGTACCCGGCGTCGACCCCCGCCTGCCAGAACGCGTCGACCTGCGCTCGGTCGCGGGCGCGGAAGCCGACGTGGAGCCCCCGGGTCACCGGGTGCTCGGGGTCCGTCGCCCCGATGTCCCAGTCCTCCCACTCGACCAGCTCGGCGTCCGCATGACTGGGCTCCACGCCCAGCACGCTCAGGACGGTGCGGTAGAAGCGCTCGGAGGCCACGAGGTCCGAGACGGCGATGCCGACATGGTCGAACACCGGCCGAGGCTACCGCGCGCGGCGGGTAGGAGTACCAGCGCGCGACTCCACGAAGCCGCTGGCCAGAGGCGAGATTCGTGAGATGGGCGG
>DASXJW010000127.1:0-18539 GCA_036497165.1 Solirubrobacteraceae bacterium | reverse complement strand
GTGCCCTCGTAGAGCTGGAGGATCTTGGCGTCGCGCATCAGCTTCTCCACTTTGTACTCCTTGATGAAGCCGTAGCCGCCGAACACCTGCACGGCGTCGGTGGTGACCTCCATCGCGCTGTCCGCGGCGAAGCGCTTGGCGTGCGAGGACTCCAGCGTGTTGCGCTTGCCCTGATCGAGCAGCACCGCGGAGTTCCAGGTGGCCAGGCGAGCCAGGTGCACCTTGGTGGCCATGTCGGCGATCATGAACTGGATCGCCTGGTGCATGGCGATGGGCACGCCGAACTGCTGGCGCTCCTTGGAGTACTCGATGGCCATCTCCATGGCGGCGCGAGCCACGCCGACGCCCATCGCGGCCACGCCGGGCCGGGTGCGATCCAGCGTCATCATCGCGATCTTGAAACCCTTGTTCTCCTCGCCGATCAGGTGGTCGAGCGGGATCTCCACCTCGGGGAAGGTGATCGTGGCCGTGTTGGAGGCCCGCTGGCCCATCTTGTCCTCGTGCTTGTCCACCACGACACCGGCGTCACGGGGCACGATGAAGCAAGAGATGCCGCGGTGGCCGGCCTCCTTGTCGGTCTTGGCGTAGACCGTGTACCAGTTGGCGTACTCGCCGTTGGTGATGAAGCACTTGGAGCCGTTGATGACCCACTTGTCGCCCTTGCGGGTGGCGGTGGTCTTCATGCCCGACACGTCGGAGCCGGCGCCGGGCTCGGTGAGGCAGAAGGAGGCGAACAGGGGCGCCTCGGCCAAGCGGCCCAGGTACTCGCGCTTGAGCTCCTCGGAGGCGGCCAGGATGACGGGTGCCGTGGCCAGGCCGTTGCAGGTGAGCGACGTGGCGACCCCGGAGCAGCCCCAGGACAGTTCCTCCTCGATGACGGCGCCGTCGAGGAAGCCCAGACCCGGCCCGCCGTACTCGGAGGGCAGGTGGTTGTTCATCAACCCCAGCTCCCACGCCTTCTCGAGGATCTCGCCGGGCCAGGTGCCCTCCTTGTCGTACTCCCAGGCGACCGGGCGAATCTCCTTCTCGGCGAACTCGTGCGCCATCTCGCGCATGCTCTTCTGCTCGTCGGTGAGCGTGAAATCAACCACCGTTTTCTCCTTTGACAGGCGTCCGATTGACTAGTCAGTCAATGTGCTCTGCGGCAAGGATACCCCCATTCCCCGCGGGCGCAACACAACAGTCGTCCACTTTCCGGGGGCCGCACGTAGGCTGGTTGCGCCACACTGAGGGGGTGCAGAGCGCGTTCGGCACGGTGGTCTTGGTCGTCTGCGCCGTCGGGATCGCCGGCGCGCTCGTCGCGCTGGTGTTGGGACGCCGGACCTGGGATGACTACGGCCGCGATCACCTGCTGATGGAGCGCGAGCCGCCCCGCCCCGCCGTGGGGTCGGGCACGGCCGAGGCCGAGCGCGACGAGGAGATCCGCCAGATGCTCGAGGCCCGCAATGCCCGGCGCCGTCGCCGAGGCGAGCCGGAGCTCGACGCCGAGGTGTATCTGACGCCGCGCACCCCGCTCACCACTCCCGCGGTGGACGACGAGCTGCGCGCCGAGATCCGGGACCTCGTCGTCGCCCGCAACCATCGCCGGGCTCGGCAGGGCAAGCCGCCCCTGGACGTGGAGACCGAGATTCGGCGTCAGGTCGCCGCCCTCGGCGGCTCAGAGGCAGACTCTGACACGGCGGGGCCCGACAGGCGATAGGCTCCCGCCATGGCTGACCCACGCCGAGTTGAGCTGGACGATCTGGTCAATCGCCCCGGCACGTACTTCAACCCCCAGACCGAGGTGCTGATCGTCGTCGACGACTCCCCGGAGCTCGACACCGAGATCTTCAACATGGAGGAGTTCGAGGGCGCCGACTGGGTGCAGATCTCCGACGAGCTTCCGGTGGACGAGCACCGCCGCGACGAGCTGCTGGAGGCCTTCCAGGTCCACCTTCACGCCGGCTCGGCCGAGGACGAGGACGACGGCGGGGATACCGACGACGAACTCGAAGCCGATGACCAGGAGGCCGGGCGGGAATAGCCGTCTGGCGCCCGCCGGCGGGCGCGGGCCTCAGCCGGTCAGCGTCAGGCGCGCCGTCCGCACGATGGCGCGGCCCACGCGCGGCTTGAAGCGGACCGGGACCCTGACGACGACCTGGCCGTGTCCCCGCAGTGCGCGTCGCTGGGCGCGTGTCAGCGCCAGCCCATACGAGATCGAGCCCGCCTTGGCCAGGATGGAGCTGTGGCCCGCGGCGCGGAGGAGACCGGGGCCGTTGACCGTGACCTTCAGGCGCAGCGCGCCGCGCGGGGACGCGGACAGCGCCAGCTTCGTGATCGCCTCGACAGGCTTGACTTGCAGCAGCCGGCTGTCGGTGCGGGTCAGCCCATCGGCGGTCGTAAGGCCCACGGTGACCCGATAGGCGCCGGAGCGGCGGAAGGTGTGGGTGACATGGGCGCCGGTGCCGGTCCTCCCGTCGCCGAACTCCCAGCGGTAGGACACGATGTGCGCCGCCCCCACCAGACGGGGCGTGCCGTCGAACGTGATCGCGTGGCCGGCCACCGGGTAGGCGTTGCGCCACGCCAACGCGACTTCCGGGACCGAGACGACCCGGATCGGACGCGAGACGGTGGCGCTCAGGCCGTCACTGCTGATCACGGTGAGCTTGACGGTGTAGGACCCGGGCGTGGTGTACAGGTAGCCGGTCGCCGGACCCTGGAAGCTCACGGTCCCGTCGCCGAACTCCCAACGGTAGGACACGATGTGAGCGGCGGGGTTGGAGTCGTGGCTGGCCGACGCGTCGAAGGCCACGTGCGTGAGCAGCGGGGCGCCCGCCAGCCCCGTCGACTGCGTGAACGACGCCACGGGCGCGACGGCCACGGCCAGCGGGCGGGTGAAGGTGGCCACCTGGCCGCTGCCGTCCACGAGGCTCATCGACACGGTGTAGACCCCCGGGGCGGCGTAGGTGTGCGCCTGGGCGGCGGGCGCCCCCGCGTTGAACGCGGCGCTGCCGTCGCCGAAGCTCCAGGTGGTGCTCGCCACGCCGTGGGTCGCGGTGGTGGCGCTGGCGAGCAGCCGCACGGCCGTACCGGAGGCACCGGTCTGCGGCGCGACGATGGTGGACGTCAGCGTATCGGCGGACGACGCCAGCTCGCAGTCGCCCTGGCCGTTGGACCACTCGCTCTGGGTGTAGTAGAGGTCGCCCGCGATCCGCTGGTCATACCGCGATCCGTCGGGGGCCGTGCCCAGAGCCGGCGCGTAGGCGTCCGGGTCGGCGCCGGCCAGCGGGTCGCGGCTGGCCGCGTACGCCTGGCAGTAGTCGGCCTCCTCGTTCTGAGACCCGTCGTCATACCAGGCGTCGCCGTCGGGGTCGGTGATCGATTCGTTGTACTCGTGGCTGAGGTTGTCGACGGCCACGTCGGCGGCGATGCCGTTGGGGTCCTGCAGGGACGCGATGCCGTCGGTCTGACAGTCCTTGACAGCGCTGAGCAGCGGGACGGGGGCGTAGATGACGTCGCCGCCGTCCGGCTGGTGGAAGTTCGCGTGGTAGGCGCAGAAGTAGTTGTCGGCGCATTCGGAGCCCGTCAGGCACACGTTGACCGTGGCCGGTGTGACCACGAAGTACACGGGGGCACCCGGGCCGGTGCCGGAGGGCAGGCCGGCGGCGGCGATGAGGCGCTGGAGCTCGGCCTGGAGCTGGGCGTCGGTGAGGCAGGCGGTGAGGGGCGCGGGCTTCTCTGAGCAGGCGCCGCTGGTTGGGTACGGCTGGTGGTCGAGGACCGCCTGCGGGGCGGCGTACGTCTCGCCCGCGGCCGCGTAGCCGGTGGCGTCGCTGTACTGACGGGTGACGCCAAGGACATCGTCGCCGAGGGCGCTGTCGGCGGCGGTGTCGCTCAGATAGCGCTGCAGCAGCGTGCGTGCGGATGGGGCGATGGCGCTGGCGGGGTCCCAGAAGACCAGGTAGGGCCGGGTCGTGTGCAGGACGGGGCCGCCGTGGTACTCCAGCGCGCCGGTGCTCGTGAGGGCCGCCAGATGCGGGGAAGCGTGGAGATCGCTCCCGCCGCTGCGGGACACGGTGGCCCCGGGCCGCGGGGTGACGCCGAAGAAACGTCCGCCCGGGGTGCGCACCACGACCGCGGACGCGCTGGAGGCCAGCACGGCGCACAGCGCCGCGACGGCGAGACCGCCCGCCACCCATCGACCTCGTCTGGTCACCCGTCCGTCAGCCATCGTGACCTGCCTCACTGCCCGTCTGCTCCCGATGGCCCGGGAGCGGGAGTCACATTGCGTCTAACAACGGCGCCGGCGGCGCGTTACTTGCCGTTGAGCAGCGAGGCGCACTTCTGCATCTTGACCACGTCCTGGCCGGCCGTCTGGATGCACTGGCTGTACTTCTGGACGTTGGCGCTGGTCCCTGCCGAGCCCGAGGATGAGGAACCCGTTGCGCCGGCGGCGGCGCCGCCCAGGGATCCCTGCACCCCGCTCAGCAGCGCGCGGAGCTTGGTGGCGAACTGGCTGTAGGGCTGCACCTTGGCCGGCGCGGAGACGGTCTGCGGCTGGTTGACATCGGCGTACTGCAGGCTCAGGCCGATGCCGGCCGAGGTCATCCCGCCGGCCACCGTGGACAGCCGGCCGGTCACCGGGACCTTGAGGGTGAGCGCCGCCCTGCGGAGGATCTTGTCGCTCTTCCCGGTCCAGATATCCACGCTGGCATCCTTGACCGCACTGGCGATCTTCTGCTGGGTGGCCTGCGGGATGGAGGTGGGCACCTTGCTCGATCCGGTCGAGCTGGCGGCCTTGGCCAGGAACGTGTTGAGGTCCTGTAGCAGCGCGGCCACGTTGACGCCGGCGCGGATGTGGGACGTGTCGGCCCCTCCGACGGTGTCGCTGCCCACGACGGATGGATTGGTGAGCCAGTGCAGCGGGTTGATGCCCAGCGCCGACAGGCCGCCCCCGGACTGGCCGGATCCGCCTACCCCGGCAAACCCCGACTCGAGCCGCTGGAAGTCAGCAGCGGGCAGCTGGTAGGCGGTGCCCTGCAGGGTCACGTAGCCGCTGGTTCCGGTCGAGATGATCCCCAGCTGTCCGCGACGGCCGAGCGCTGAGATCGCCAGGGTGAAGTTGGAGGCCGGGAGCTTGCCCGTCCCGCGGCTCTGGAAGGGGCCGCTGATGGTCAACCCGATCGGCCCGCTCAGCGTGCTCGACCCCGAAGGAGTGAGGTTGAGCGAGATGGTGAGCACCCCGCTCTTGACGGGGTGCCCCGTCGAGAAGGTCTGCTTGAGCAGAGATTGCGCGTTCCCCGAGGAGGCCGACCCGCTCGAGCTCGACCCGCACCCCGCGAGCGCGAGGGCGGCAACGACCGCGCCGAGGAGCAGTCCGCGCCGCAACCACGGCGTGCCGGACGTGTTCCGGGTCTGCATGCAACTTCCTCCTCAGTCGTGGCGGGCGCTCCGGCGCGAATGTAGCATCGGCGCCGTGCGCAGGAGCCTGTTCATCCTGCTCGCGGTGCTGCTGTTTCCGGGCAGCGCGTCGGCCGCATCGGTGATCGTCCTGAGTCCCCACGGCGGCGCGGTGCGGCGCGACGATCGGTTCGTGGGCGGTCCTGCGGTCACGCCGCCCCCGGCGGTCCGGGGCGCGAGCGACGTCCTGGCGCGCGGCGAGCACGCCGCGCGGGCCACCGCGTCCAGCGGCGGTGCCTCGCCCGGATCAGCCGGCACGGGCCGCAAGCCGGCCAGGGGCAAGAAGCCCAAGAAGCCCAAGAAGCCCGAGATCACCTTCCTGACCGAGCTGGCGCGGCTGTATCGGACCCGCCAGCTCACCGCCGTCCAGTACCACGGCGACGCGGCCGCCTACAACCAGGCGCTGGCCACCGAGCACAGGCTCCGCGGCACCCGCCGAAGCGAGCTTGAGGCGGTCACGGTGACGATGCACGACATCGCGGCGGCGCACCAGCTCAACGTGTCGCGGCTCCCGGCGCTCATGGCCACGCTCGCCGCCAATCAGCAGTGGTGGACGCACGGCCCGCTGCTCGCCGGCGGCCAACGCGTCGAGTTCAGCGGATCCCAACTCGTGTGGGAGTACTACCCCGGGCAGGGCATCCAGCTCCAGGTCCTCGGCACGTTCGGCAAGGCCGACGGCCTCTACACCGCCGGCCCCGCCGACTACCCGGCGATGGAGCAGCTGCTGGCCGAGATGATCCCGCTGGCCGCCCGGCGCGGCGGGGGCCTGGCCTGGGAGTACTACTTCCACTTCGACGGAGGCTCGCCCCCGTGGACGAGCGCGATGTCCCAGGCGACGGGGCTGGAGGCGCTGACCCGTGCCTACCAGGCGACCAGTGACGCCCGCTATCTCACCGTCGCCACCTCCGCGCTGCCCATCTTCAGCGTCGCGCCGCCGGTGGGAGTCAACGTCAGGGCGGGTGCCGGCACCCGGTTTCTCCAGTACACGTTCGCCCCCACCACCGACATCATCAACGCCTTCCTGCAGACCCTCATCGGCCTCTATGACTTCGCCCAGGTCAGCCGCAACCCGACCGCCGCCAGGCTCTTCGCCGCGGGCAACGCCCAGGCGCAGGCGGAGCTGCCCGGCTTCGACACCGGTGCCTGGTCGCTCTACCAGCCCGGCGTCGAGGACACCCTGGACTACCACCAGCTGGTCACGGGCTTCCTCCAGGAGCTCTGCACTCGGACCGGGGCCCCCGTGTACTGCGCCACGGCCCAGCACTTCCAGTCCTATCTGACGACGGCGCCGGCGCTGGCGCAGCTGACGGGGAAGGTCCGCGACAAGGCGGGGTTCGCGCTGCGCTTCCGGCTGTCGAAGATCTCGCACGTGGGCATCGTGGTCACCGACTCCTCCGACCAGACGGTGTTCGCCACCAGCGCATCGTTCGGCCACGGGGTGCGGAGCTTCACCGTCCCGCGGATCAGGAAGCCCGGCGCCTACGGCGTCGTGCTGACCGCCACCGACCTGGCCGGCAACTTCGCGAGGATCACCGGCAGCCTGCAGGTCACACGCTGACGCGCAGGGGCGGGCGCGACGGGCGCCCTGCCCCGTAGACTCGCGCCGATGGGCCGCCCGCGGACGATCCTCTACACCGGCAAGGGCGGCGTCGGCAAGACCTCGGTGGCCGCCTGCACGGCCCGCGGCTGCGCCGCGGCGGGTCTGCGCACGCTGGTGATCTCCACCGACCCCGCCCACAGCCTCTCGGAGTCGCTCACGGCGGAGCTCGGCGCCGATCCGGTCAAAGCCGGCGACAACCTGTGGGGCCAGGAGGTCAAGGCCCAGGAAGAGATGGAGCGCCACTGGTCCGGCGTGCAGGAGTGGCTGGGCGAGCTCCTCATCGAGCGCGGCGTGGACCGCATCTCCGCCGAGGAGCTCACGGTGCCCCCCGGCGGCGACGAGCTGTTCGCCCTGCTGCGCCTGCAGTCCCACAACGAGTCGGGCGAATGGGACGCCATCATCGTCGACTGCGCCCCCACCGGGGAGACGCTGCGGCTGCTCTCGTTCCCCGACGTCGCCCGCTGGTGGATCGAGAAGGTGTTCCCCTTCGAGCGTCAGATCCTGGCCGCCGCCCGGCCGATCGCCCGCTCGCTGCTGGACATCTCGCTGCCCGGCAAGGCCGTGTTCGCCGACATCGAGCGCCTCTCGCAGAACCTCATCGCCATGAACGAGATCCTGCGCGACCGCACCCGCAGCAGCATCCGCCTGGTCATGAATCCCGACCGGATGGTCATCGGCGAGGCCATGCGGACCTTCACCTACCTCAATCTCTACGGCTATCTGACCGACGCGGTCATCGTCAATCGCCTGTTCCCGGCCGGCGTGGGCGAGTACTTCGCCGGCTGGCGCCGGGTCCAGGAGGAGCATCTCGAGCTCGTGCACTCGGCTTTCGCGCCGGTGCCGGTCCTGCGGGCGCCGTTCTTCGAGCAGGAGGTGGTGGGCCCTGAGATGCTCGACCGACTCCGGGCGGAGCTGTTCGCCGACGCCGACCCCGCGGCCGTGCTCCACGACGCGCTCGCCCAAGAGCTCGAGGTGCTCGACGAGGGCGCCCGCCTGCGCCTCGACCTCCCCTTCGCCAAAAAGGGCGACATCTCACTCAAGAAGATCGGCCTGGAGCTGGTGGTGGGCGTGGACGGGCAGCGAAGGACGATCATGCTCCCGCCCGCGATGGCCGCCATGCGCCCCGCCGCCGCCACCTTCGACGACGGCGCCTTGGAGATCAGGTTCGATGGCGAGCAGCGAAGCTGACGACGCGCGAGAGGCTCCCCGCGCGGAGCGGGTCGAGGACGCCCTGGGGCAGCTCGAGGAGCGGCTGGACCGCGCCTCCCAGGCCGCCGAGCGGCTGCTGGCCGATGCCGCGGAGCGCGTGACCGGCCGGCCCCCTCCCTCCGGGTGGCAACAGCAGCCCTCCACAGAAGATGGGTCTGCCACGTCGCTTGGCGCCGAGGCCGATCTCCTGCTCGGGCTCCTGGCCGCAATGCGCGACCGGCTCCCGCCCGACCTGCAGCAGCGGCTGGCCGAGGCGATCCGCGAGGTGCTGCTCGCGCTGCGAGCCCTGATCGACTGGTACCTGGAGCGCAGCGAGCAGCAGCGGTCCAAGCCGTCGGACGTGGAGGACATCCCGATTCTGTAGACGGGCCCGAGCCGCCCGCTTCGGTCCGTACAATCGAGAGGTGTCCCGGAGCGAGCATGACGCGGCGCCACTGTCAGACCGGTTGACACCCGCGGCGGCCACGCCCGCATGAGCGCCGGACGCCGCGCCGACGAAGCCAAGCGCGTGGGCGCACCCCCGGCCCGGATCATCCGCGTCTGGCGCGATCTACCCCACGAGCGCCGCCTCGCCGCGCTGGCCTGCGGCGGCCTGTTCCTGACCCTGTTCCTGCCCTGGTATCAGGAGACGGTCTTCGCCAGCGGCGTCAGCACGCTGCGATCGGCGAGCAGTTCGCTGACAGGCTGGGGCGCCTTCTCGTTCGTGGAGGCGGCCGTCCTTCTGGTCGCCGCCGCCGTGCTCCTGCTCCTATTCGTGCGCGCGGAGGGCCGAGCCTTTCACGTGCCCGGCGGAGACGGTGGCGTGATCACCGCGGCGGGCCTGTGGACCTGCGCACTCATCGTCTGGCGCATCTTCGACAAGCAGGGCACCAGCCGGCAGGGGCAGATCGCCTACACCTCCGGGATCGAGTGGGGGATCTTCGTGGCGTTGGCGGTGGCGGCGCTGCTGGCCTACACGGGCTCGCTCATCCGCTTGGCCCACGAGCCCGAGCCGCCCCTCCCCGGCGAGACCGACACCGCGTCCGCGTCCGCGCCCCGGCCCCGGCGGGGATGGCTGCGCCGCGACGAGAACCCGCGGCGGCGGCCGGCCCCGCGCTCCTATCCGGGCCCCGACATGGGCGCCGACGACCATTGGACCCAGGAGGTGCGCGCGCGGCGGCAGTCCGCCGCGCCCGCGGCGCCGGCGGTGACCGGAGCGCCGGCGGTGACCGGAGCACCGGCGGTGACTGCGCCGCCCGCGGTGGCGCGGGACGCCTCCGAGGAGCCGACACGCCGGGTGCGCCCGCGCAGCATCGGCGCGCGACCCGACCGCTCGGCCCGGGCCCTGGATCGCCGTGAGATTCAGGACCTCGACCTCGAGGAGCCCCCCACAGCACGCCTGGGCCGCCCGGCGCCTGCCACACAGGAGCGCGAGCCCGCCACAGCGGAGCACGAGCCCGCCACAGCGGAGCACGAGCCCGAGCCGCCGACCCAGCGCCAGAGCCAGCGCCCGCCGCGCCCGGATCCCGACGATCAGCTGACGATCCGCCTCGACCGGCCCGACTGACCGCGCGACAGCGCCGTTAGGCGCTGCGTCAGCCTGACGAGGACCACCGCGGGCTGCTTGACGACCTGATCGCGGGTGAAGCGCAGGACGGTCAGATCGCGGGCGCTGAGGTACTGGTCGCGTTCGTGGTCGGTGTCGAAGGAGCGGCGAGTGCCGTGAAACCCGTAGCCGTCGATCTCCACGACCAGGCCGACGTCACGCCAGAAGGCGTCGACGGTGTACGGGCCGATCTGGGCGTTGAGCTCTGGATCCGGGAGCCCGCCGGCGCGTACGAGCTCGAGGAATCGCTCCTCGCCGTCCGACCTCGAGACCGTGGTCGCCGCCAGCTCTGACCGCGCCAGAGCCGCCAGCCGCCCAGCACCCGGCCGCGTGGGGTTGCGCGCCGCGGTCTGCTCGACGGCGGCGCGGGTCACGATCCGCTCCTTCAGCGCCGCATCGAAGATCCGCTCCAGCTCGCGCATCCCCAGCTCCGGGGTGAGGTCGAGGAGGGTGAGCGCCGCCGAGGTGATCGGGATGTTGTGCCGTCTGGCGCGGTCTCGGTCGTCCATGCGCGCCCGGCGATGCACGCGGATCCCCGGGCGACGCCGGCCCGCGTCGCGGGCGACGACGGTGACGTCCACCTCGGCGGCGCGCGACGGCCGGAGTCCCCACACGGCCGCCGCGGCGTGGTGGCTGAGCAGCG
The DNA here is from genome assembly GCA_036497165.1 of Solirubrobacteraceae bacterium. Taxonomy (GTDB): domain Bacteria; phylum Actinomycetota; class Thermoleophilia; order Solirubrobacterales; family Solirubrobacteraceae; genus Palsa-465. Next base: position 8,063 of record DASXJW010000127.1, on the reverse strand, counting down.
CGTCCTCCCCGACGGCCAGCACGGCCGCCAGATAGCGGGCCATGGCGGGCGAGGACCGGCGCGCCAGCGCATAGACGCCCCTGTGCCATCCGATCAGCCGCCCCCGGGCGACGGCGTGGTCGACGAGCGAGCGCGTCAGCCCCAGCGCGAGCAGCTGGCGCCGAGTGACCACCCCGTATTGGGCATCGGCGGCCTCGGCGACGAGCCGGTCCGGCCACGACGAGATGCGGCAAACGTCCCGCGCCGGCCCGCCGTTCGGCGTGGCGGGACGTCTGCTGCCGTCACGGGGGTCAACGTCCCAGGCCATCAATGCGCCAGAGTCGCTGGGATGCTGACTGCTGTCAGGGACGCAACCGTCCCGCCCCGGCTCGAATGGCTCCCGCGCGGGACGTCTGCTGAGGCCTGGGGCGTGATCGGGGGCGACCGGGGCGTGATCGGGGGCGACCGGGGCGCGATCGGGGGCGACCGGCGGTGGATCGGAGGAGTCTCGGGGGGCCACGATCCGGAGTGTCGGCGACCCCACCCCGCGCGTGAGCGAATCGGCACACAATCGTTGCGATTGGGCGCGAGCGGGGGCCCTCAGGTCACGTGGCTGAACCCGAAGGCGAAGTACACGCTCACCCCGCCGATGATGAGGATGCTGGTGAGGATGAGCGTTCGCGAGCCGGCGAGGTGGCCGAACACGCCGATGACCAGGCCGAAGACGAGGACGGCGATCAGGGCGTGGAACGTCGCCTGCTCGGTGGCGATGAGGAGGATCACGGCAGGGGAACCCTATATTTGAGGAAGGCGCCGTGTGCCCGGTCACGCACGCGGCGCTCAAGCGCCCAATGCCCGAGACCATCTCCCAGCCCCAGTCCGTCGAAGAGGTCGCCACCGGCCTGCGCCGCGTGGGCTACCTGCCCGGCGAGTCCACCGCGCTCGTGTCGTTTCTGGCGACGAAGCTGGGCAAGCCGGTGCTGGTGGAGGGCCCGGCCGGAGTGGGCAAGACCGAGCTGGCCAAGGCCCTGGCCCGCTACCTGGAGCGCACCCTGGTGCGTCTGCAGTGCTACGAGGGCCTGGACGAGGCCAAGGCGCTGTATGAGTGGAACTACCGCAAGCAGCTGCTGCGCATCCAGACCGAGGCCGGCGACGCCGGCTGGCAGGACGTCCAGGACGACATCTTCGGCGAGGAGTTCCTGCTCCCGCGGCCCCTGATGACCGCGATCGCCTCCGAGGAGCCCGTGGTGCTGCTCATCGACGAGATCGACAAGACCGACCAGGAGTTCGAGGCGATGCTGCTGGAGCTGCTCTCGGACTTCCAGATCTCCATCCCGGAGCTGGGTCGCATCGAGGCGCGCACCCAGCCCGTGGTGCTGCTGACCTCCAACAACACCCGCGAGCTGACCGAGGCGCTGAAGCGCCGCTGCCTCTATCTCTGGCTCGACTATCCCGATCTCGAGCACGAGCTGCAGATCGTCCGCCTTCACTCCCCCGAGCTCGACGAGCAGGTGGCCCGACGGCTGGTCGAGATCATCAACCAGGTGCGCGAGCTCGACCTCAAGAAGCCGCCGAGCATCGCTGAGTCCATCGACTGGGCCCGCGCCCTGCTCCTGCTCGGCGCCACCGACATCGACGGCGACATGTTCCGCCAGACGATGAGCGTGATCGTCAAGCACCGCACCGACCTCGACACGGTGGCCGAAAGGGTCGGCGTCAAGCTCGACCCGGCCGCGGGCGCCCGTCCGGCGGCATAGCCGCCCCGTCCGGCCGCGGCTGCGCCGATGCCCGCCTTTCCGCAGCACCCCCAGGGCAAGCTCTACGCCAAGATCCCGGATCGCGGCCCCGGCGGCTTCGACGGGCAGCTGCTGGCCTTCGCCGAGGAGCTGCGCGACGAGGGCATGGCCGTAGGCACCTCCGAGCTGCTCGACGCCTTCGCGGCCCTGACCGAGATCAGCTGGACGGTCCAGGAGGACTTCAAGGAGGCGCTGGCGGCGACCCTGGCCAAGTCGCCCGACGACCGCCGGACATTCGAGCTGGTGTTCGAGCGCTTCTTCTTTCGCGCGGCGGAAGCCGAGGCGGCCCGCCAGGAGATCTCCGAGGGCGCCGCCTCCCAGGGGGCCCAGGGCTTCGACCTCGACGTCGACGCCCTGCGCCGGCAGATCGCCGCCGCTCTGCAGGACGGCTCGGAGGCGGCCATGCGCGACCTGGCCCGGCTGGCCATCGCCGCCTTCGGACGGGGGGAGGGGTCGGGCGTGCTGGGCGTGGACGTCCAGCGCATCCGCCGCGCCCTGGGGCTGCGCACCGAGCCCCAGCCCGATCTGCCGCCCGACGACCCGCGCCGGGACGGCGTGCCGCGCGATCAGCTGCGCCGCTTCGAGCAGCACCTGCGCCGGGAGCTGGAGCGCGGGCTGATCGAGCGCACCGCCAGCCTGCCGCCCAAGCGCCCGCTGAGCGAGCTCGACCGCGCGCTGCCCACCGGGCCCATCCAGGATCTCGCCGCCGTCCACCGCGTGGTGGCGCAGCTCAAGCGCCGGCTCGCCACCCAGGGCCACGAGCTCAAGGGGCGCAAGCGTCACGCGCACGTCGACGTGCGCCGCACGATGCGGGCGTCGCTGCAGACCGGCGGCGTCCCGGTCGAGCTCAAGTACCGGCCCCGCCGGCCGCGCCGTCCCGAGATCTTCGTCCTGTGCGACGTGTCCACCAGCGTGACCAGCGCCAGCACCTTCTTCCTCTCGGTCCTGCATGCGCTGCACGACTCGTTCCGCAAGCTGCGCTCGTTCGTGTTCATCGAGCGGATCTCCGAGGTCACGGAGGTGTTCGAGCGCGAGCGCGACTTTCGCGCCGCTTCAGAGGCCGTCTCCCGTGATGCCGGAGTGGCCGACATCTCGGGCTACACCGACTACGGGCGCGTATGGACCGAGTTCCTGGCCGAGATCGAGGACGAGCTGCATCCGCGCGCCACCGTGATCGTGCTCGGCGACGCCCGCACCAACGGCCGTCCCCCCCGCGACGACGTCTTCGCCGCCATCACCGCCAAGGCGGGCCGGACGTTCTGGCTCAACCCGGAGCCCAAGCTCTACTGGAACTACGGCGACTCGGTCATCGCCGCCTACGCGGAGCACTGCGTCGCCTTCGAGTGCTGGCGGACCGACCAGCTCGAGGACTTCGTCAAGGCACTGACCCAGCCGCTGCAGGTGATCTAGGCCCCGCAACTTGCGGTGCGGCGCCGGTGTTCTGAGTCGTCGTGGGGCGTCTGCGCATCCTCATCCTCCTTCTCCTTGCGGCGAGCGTCGCCGCGGTGGCGGCCATGCCGCCTGCGCGCGCCGTCGCGGCCACCTCGGTCATCACCGTCTCGCACAACCAGCTGCTGCGTAACGGCCTGCCCTGGGTTCCCCGCGGGGTGCAGATCGTGGGCATCGTGGCCCCCGACGGGGCCCTCAGCGGCAAGTACGTCGCCGCCCACCAGCAGTTCGGCTACGCAGAGCTGCAGGCGGCGGTGTCCGATCACGCGGATGTCGTCCGCTTCCAGGTCAGCCAGTTCGGCCTGGACCCAGAGGGCCCGCTCTACTCACCGGCGTACGTGGACGAGGTCGCCAGCGCCGTGCAGACCGCGCGGAGCCTGGGACTGGCGGTGATCGTCTCGCTGCAGGCGCAGCCGCCCGCGGGTGAGCCGTCCCGCTGCCCGCTGCCCGACGCCGGCGCCGCCCGTGCCTGGGCCGTTCTGGCGCCCATGTTCGCCGGCGACGGCGACGTCATGTTCGAGCTCTACAACGAGCCCGGTGTGGCCGCGACGCCCGCCGGCTGGATCCAGTGGCGGGCCGGTGGGGAGGTCATCTTCCCCGGGGGCTCGTGTCAGGCGGTGGGCATGCAGGCCCTCATCGCCCAGATCCGGACGCAGGCTCCCGCCAACGTGATCATCGTGCCAGGGCTCAAGGGCGAGCAGTCGCTGGGCGGGCGGATGCGGGTCGTCGACCCCGCCCACCGCTCAGACCCACAGCTGGCCTACGGCGTCCACTACCCGTCGCTGAGTCGCGGCGTCACCTACTGGGACAACACGTTCGGCACCACGAGCGCCGCGGTGCCGGTGATCGTCACTGAGTGGGACGGCAACTCCACCACCAACTGTGTACCCGACACACCGGCGGTGGCCCAGTTGCTGCTCGACTACCTGGCGAGCAAGCGAATCGGGATCGTGGGCTTTGCCTTCGATCTCCCCGGGACGATCGTGGCCGACCCGGCGTTCACGCCCACGAGCTATGCCGCGTTCGCCTGCGGGACGCCCGGCGGCGGCCCCGGGCAGCTGCTGTTCTCCAGCTTCGCCGCGCAGGCCCAGGCCGGGGATGGGACGCAGCCCGACCCCCCACCGGCCTGGATCGTCAGCGCCGGCGTCCTGCGCGGACTGGCGGCGATGGCCCAGAGCACCACGGCCCACTTCTTCAACTCACCAGGCACGTTTGTCACCGGCGCCGACGCGCCTACGCTGGCGGGGCTCGGAATGGGCTCCGCGGTGCCCGCGGTGAGCTTCGCCGACGAGTCCAAGCTCGCAGCGGCCGTGACGCAGGGCCGCCTCCGGGCGGGGACCGCCGCCGTCGTCTACGCCGCCGGCGCCGCCAGGTCGACGCCGCGGGCCCAGCAGCGCAACCCGGCGCACTATTACGCGGTGGCGGCGCGCATCGCCCATGCCCACGGCCTCCTGTTCATCGCGGCGCCGCAGGCGAGCCTGGTCACCGTGCTGGCTCCCGGCACGCCGCGACGCGGCCTGGATCACGCCTTCATACAGCTGCGCATCGCCGCCGGCACCGCGCACGAGGCCGACGCGTTCGAGGCGCCGGCCCAGGGCAGTCAGGGCGATCCGTCCGGCTACGCCGACTTCGTCTCCGCCGCCTCGGGCCAGGCGGCCCACTCGCACCCCGGGATCGAGCTCCTAGCCGGCCTGAGCGCCGGCGCCACGCGGTCGACCCGCAGCGCCGAGGCGCTGTTCGACGCATTCCTGAGCACCCGGCTCACCGTCGCGGGCTACGCGTTCAGCGCCGCGCCCGGCCCTGCGCTCACCGCGGGGGTGGGCTTCCTGCGCAAGCTGTCGCGGCTCGAGTCCTGACGGCCACGCTCAGGCCTCGTCCACGAAGCGGGTCGTGAGCGTGCGGGTGTCCCCGGCGGCGTCGTGCAGGACCCAGGTGGCGATGTAGGGGCCCGGCGAGAGCGAGGGCACGTCCACGCCCCGGGCGGTGTCGACGTTGGCCGCATGAAAGACGCGACGGCGTGACCCCGACGCCGTGATGGTCAGCGCGATGGGGACACCGCCGGCGGACATCGCGCCGTGCGGGCCCGCCAGCGCCGACTGCGCCGAGGCCACAAACGACCCGTACAGGGTCTCGTCCTGGAGGGGGGCGGTGGAGGCGATCTGCGGGACCTGCGTCACGGTCTGGCCGCCCGAGAAGTCGTCGGTCTGCGCGATGTCGGTGGTCGACAGTCCCCGGGCCTTGCCGCTCGCTGGGCAGATCGTCCCGGAGCCGCCGATGCCGACGCCGATCGACGCCCCGATCGGCGGGCGCTTCACCGGCGCGCCCCAGTAGTCGCCGGCCTGGCAGCTGCCCGAGCCCACCACGGTCTGGTTGCCGATGAGGTCGACCCGCAGATGCGCGACATGCAGGGAGGTCAGCCGCCGCCCGGCGGCGTTGACGAGGGTCAGGACGTCACCGCCACGTACCGGCAGCCCGCCGAGGGTGATCGCGCCGGCACTCCCGGCACGGCCGTCGCCCAGCGCCCGGCCCCGGCGCAGCAGTCGGTAGCGGGCCCGCGGCACCAGGCCGGAGCAGCGCACGGTCCGGATGCGCAGGAACGCCGTGCACGTGGGAAAGCCGGTCGGGGTGATGACGAGCTGGTTGTTGGGCACCGCGGTGACGCTCCCGGGCTCCCCCAGGGCCACCGTCATCCGCACCAGCGCGCCGTCAGGCTCCATGGCATAGCCGCCCCGGTTGTCCTCACTCGTCATCGTCACGGGAGTCCCGAGGCCGACGTGGCCGACAGTGATCGGCGCCGCATCGGTCTCGGTCTCGCATTGTTCGGTGGGCGACGGGGCCAGGGACGCGCCGACCCGGAGGGTCAGCACGCCCGTCTGGCCGCAGGGGCCGATGACGAACTGCGTCTGCCCCGGTCCGGACTGCACCGCGTAGCCGTGGTCCAAGTCAAACCAGCCGGTGAAGCCCGATTCGGTGAACGGGTTGCCGCCGTCGCCGGTCTCGATAAGGTCCGGCGCCGGGCTGCTCCGGGCCAGTCCGTAAAGCGCCTCGATCACGTCGCGGTCGTCGCCGACCGCGTGGGGCCGGCCGTCGCGGCCGCGCAGGGTGAGCGGGCCCCAGGTCCCATCGGCTCGGCTGGCGCCCTCGGCGACGGCCACCGGAGCGCCGGCCCGCGCGAGGATGACCATCACCGGCACCCGGCGCAGCGCCCCGAGACTGCCGCTCACCGTGGAGCTGAACTGGCGCAGCACGAGGGTGTGCAGCGCCGGGATCGAGCCCACGCTCGTGGAGCTCTGGACGCAACCGCTGCGGGCATTGGACCATACGTCCTGGATGAGGTACGGATGGCCGTTGATGAGCTGGTTGTAGGGCGAGCCGTCGCCGGCGTAGCCCAGGGGGGTGCCCTGCTGGGGCCCGTTCTCGCACTTGTCGGCGGTCTCGAAGCCGTTGGGATCCATCCAGCCGGTGCCGACCGGGTCGGTGATCGCCTCCACCGCCTCGTGGGCGAGGGTGTCGATGGCCTCCTCGGCCTCCGGGTTGCCCTGAGGATCGGAGCCGGGCGGCGGGGTGAACTCGATCTGGGGGTCGGGGATCGGCGAGTAGACGGTGAGCCCGCGCCCGAGCGAGAACGCCGAGTGGTAGCCGGCGAAGGCGTTGGTCGCGCAGCTCCCGATGGTGATGCACTCGTCCACGTCGGGAGGCAGGAGGACGAACCACACGTTGGTGAGACCACGCGACGCGGCATGACCGGTGCCGATCAGCTTGTCGACCTCGCGCTGGATCTCGAGGTCCGTGACGCAGGTGGCCACCCCGGACGGCGAGGGGCACTGGTGCGCCGCCTCGGGGTAGGGATCGGTGTCGGTCACCGAGTCGATCGCCGGGTCATAGTGGATCTGGTAGCCGCCGTCGCCTGCGTGATCTCCGAACTGGTTGAGCAGCGAGAAGACATTGCCGGTGGAGCCGGAGTCATGCGCAACATCGGTGAAGAACTGCTGGATCAGCGGCGCGTAGCCCGCGATCCCGGGGCCGGGCGAGCCGTCGAAGTGGTAGCCGGCCGGGGCCCAGAAGACGGTGTGGATGGTGACGCCGCGCATCACCGATCCGCCGTGGTACAGGACCGGGATGCTGGGGCTGGTCGCGACCTCCTGCGCCCCGTGAGCGGGGAGGAGTCCGAGGGCGAACCCCACACGAGGCTTGAAGGCGGGGCGTCGCGTGGCCGCGCCGGCCGCGCCGCAGGCAAGGCTCCATGTTGCGAGAACGGCCAGCGCCCCGAGGACGACGGCCCGGCGATCCACCCTCCCTGCGAGCACGGCCGCCACCCTATCGCACCCCGCCGCCGTGGCAGGATGGTCGGCGCCGACGTGCCCCGCTGGCGATAGCATCAGCCCGAGACCTTGGAAACCAGGGGGGCTGGCGGGCACGCCGGCTGAGATAGCGCCCTCCGCGCCCGACGTGGCCCGGCGCTGACCCTTAGAACCTGTGGGGTAATGCCCGCGAAGGGAGAGATGTGTCCGCTCACGCAATGATCGAGGCTCCAGCCCTCAGCGCCGGGGAGCGTCACGAGCCCGAGGGCGTGCGCGTGGAGCAGGTGAGCAGGACGTTCCCGTCCCGGAGGGGAGCCGTTGCCGCCCTCGACGGCGTATCGTTGCACGCCGCCCCCGGGGAGATCGTCACCGTCGTCGGGCCCAGCGGGTGCGGCAAGACGACGCTGCTCGAGCTCATCTGCGGGCTGCAGGCGCCCGACGCGGGCACCGTGGCAAGCGCGCCGGCGGCGCTCATGCCCCAGCGCGATCTGCTGCTGCCGTGGCTGAGCGCCATCGACAACGCGGCGCTCGCCCTGCG
>DASXJW010000126.1:0-17312 GCA_036497165.1 Solirubrobacteraceae bacterium | reverse complement strand
GCTCACGCGGATCTCCACGGCCGAGCGCTGGTCTGAGGCGCTGGCCGGGGTGGGGGTCAAGCTGGTCGTGGCCGGTCACACCCACCAGCAGGACGACCGCATCGTGGACGGGGTGCGATTCGTCAACGCGGGCAGCGTGGGGCTGCCCTACGAGGGCGACGGCGATGCGCGGTGGCTGTGGATCGAGGACGCGGTCCCGGAGCTGCGGCGGACCGCATATGACTCGGCCGCCGCCGGGCGGCGGATGCGCGATGCCTGCGCCGTGCTCGGGGAGTCCGTGGCGGCGTCGCTGATCGAGCCCGTGGAGGCGCTCGCGGTCACGCGCATGTTCGAGGAGCGCGCGGGCGCGGGCCAAGCGGACCCAGGCTAAGCGGGGGCGGCGGCGGGCTCGGTGGCGGCGTCGGCCGGCGCCTTTCCAGGCCCGGCGGCGCCGCCGAGGATGCGCAGGGCGTCCGGGGGGAGGTGCACGGCGACCGGCATGCCCTGCTGGTAGCTCTCGGCGTCACCGGTGTTGGCGATCGAGGCCTGCAGCTGGGCGCCCGTGGCCAGGCGGATCATCACCTGGACGCTGGCGCCGACGTACACCGTGCGCTCCACCAGGCCCGGCAGGCAGTTCGGGCGCTCGTCCCCATGCTCGAGCAGCTGTAGGCGTTCCGGTCGAGCCACCACCTTCACCGCTCCCGAGGCGGTGAGATCGCCGCAGGCCGCGCGCAGGCGGAAGTCGCCGACGGCGATCGTGCAGTGATCGGGACCGCGATCCACCGCGGCGGCGTCCATGAGGTTCGAGACGCCTAGGAAGTCGGCGACGAAGACCGTCGCCGGGCTCTCGTAGACGTCGGCCGGCGTCCCGATCTGCTCGATGCGCCCGTTGCTCATCACGGCCACGCGGTCGCTCATGCTGAGCGCCTCCTCCTGGTCGTGGGTCACGAACACGAACGTGATCCCGACCTCCTCCTGCAGCGCCTTGAGCTCGAGGCGCAACTGCTTGCGGATCTTGGCGTCCAGCGCCCCCAGCGGCTCGTCGAGGAGGAGCACCGCCGGGCGCAGCACGAGCGCCCGGGCGAGCGCCACGCGCTGCTGCTGGCCGCCGGAGAGCTGCTGCGGGCGCCGGCCGGCCATCCCGCCGAGCTCGACGAGCTCGAGTGCCTCCTCGACGCGGCGGCGGACGTCGCTCTTGTCCACCTTCTGCCGGCGCAGGCCGAAGGCGATGTTGTCGAACACGTTCAGATGCGGGAACAGCGCGTAGTTCTGGAACACCGTGTGGACGTTGCGGCGGTGGGGCGGCACCTGGGCGACGTCGACGCCGTCGAGCAGGATCTCCCCCGAGGTGGGGCGGACGAAGCCCGCGATCATCCGCAGCGTCGTCGTCTTGCCGCAGCCCGAGGGGCCGAGCAGGGAGAAGAACTCGCCGGCATTGACCGAGGCGTCGATGGCATCGACGGCGAGTGTCTCGTCATAGCGCTTGGTCAGCCCGCGGAGCTGAACGTCACCGCTCATGCTGATCGCCTCCATTCGCCATCCAGGCTCATTTGTAAGCCGGCGGCATGAGTCATCCGGCTCAGGCCTCCATCCCGGACAGGTCGCGCAGCGCCGAGACGCCGCCGTGCGAGGACGCGGTGCGGCGCCCGAGCACCGAGTAGACGAGGTAGCCGATCGCGATCGCGAGCAGCGTGGTGCTCACCAGGATCGTGGCCAGGGCGTTGAGCGCCGGGGTGCTCGTCCCGCCGCGGGCGTTTGAGTACAGGTACATGGGAATGGTGGTGGTCGAGGCGGTCGATGACATGTACTGGGTGACGACGAAATCGTCAATGGACAGCGCGAAGACGATCAGCATGCTGGCCAGGATGGCCGGCATGAGCAGCGGGAGCAGCACGAGCCGGATGGCGGCCCACGAGGTGGCGCCCAGGTCGCGGGCCGCCTCCTCGTACTCGGGGCCGATCGAGACCAGGCGGCTGCGCACGATCACCACCACATACGACAGCGAGAACGTCACCTGGCCGACCACCTGGGCGACGGTGCCGAGGTGGATGGCGTTGAAGGGGAACAGGGCGAGCTGGGTGAAGACGACCAGCAGCGAGACCGCCATGACGATCTCGGGAGTGACCAGGGGGACGAGCATGAGCGAGTTGGACACCCCCGAGCCGCGGCCGCGCCAGCGTGACAGGCCCACGGCCAGGAGCACGCCCAGCGGGGTGGCGATGAGCATGTCCAGCCCGGCCAGGAGCAGGCTGTGCACCAGCGCCTGGGTGTACTGGGGGTCGTGGAAGATCGACTGGCTCGGATCGCCCCACCACCAGCGCGTCGAGAAGCCCTGCCAGACGCTGCGCGACTTGCCGGCGTTGAAGCTGAACAGGATCGCGATGACCACGGGCACGAGCGCCCACGCGATGTAGGTCCAGGTGACGGCGACGAGGAAGCGCGGCTCGCCCCACGGGTTGCGCAGGAACCGGGGGACGAGGCTGCGCCGTCCTTGTGGCGCGGGTTCGACCGGGCGCGCCGGGGCCTCGGGCGCCGGAGGCGACGCCGTGGCCGAGCTCGTGGTGGATTTCTGGCTCGTGCTCATGCCAGCTGGCGCCTCTGGTCGCGCGCGGTGGCGTACAGGTAGTAGGCCATGCCGACGGCGAGGATCGCCATCAGCACCAGCACCAGCGACGCCCCCAGGTTCTTCTCCGAGCCGCCCTGGACGAAGATGTTGATCTCGTTGCCCAGCATGTTGGTCTGGGGCGAGGCCGAGATGAGGTCGTTGGTGTAGTAGTCGCCGAACATCGGCAGCACCACGAGCGCCGCGCCGGCGAGGATGCTGGGGCGGCTGAGCGGCAGCGTGACCCTGAGGAAGGCCTGCCACGGCGTCGCGCCCAGGTCCCGGGCGGCCTCGATCTGGCTGGCGTCGATGCGGTCCAGGCCCGCGAACACCGGCAGGATGAAGTAGGGGATGTAGCCGTACACGAGCGCGAGGATGACCGAGTAGGCGTTGCCGTTGAGCCAGTCTGGGTGGCCGAGGCCGATCGCGTTGAGGATCTGATTGACATAGCCGTCGGGGGAGAGGAGCCCGATCCACGCCAGCATCCGCAGCAGGTAGCTGACCCAGAACGGGATCACGAGCAAAACGATGAGCAACGTCTTTGACCGTTTGGCGTGGCGCGCGACGTAGTAGGCCACCGGGTAGCCGATGGCGAAGCACACCCCCAGCGACACCGACACGTAGACCAGGGTGTTGCGCACCGCCGGCCAGTACTCGCCGCCGGGCAGCGACCCGCTGAAGGCCTTGGAGACGAAGCCGGGGTTCCAGTGCAGCGGATTCCACGCCGGGATCGGCTGGAAGAGGAAGTCGACGCGCCCCATCGCGATCGCCACCACAGCGTAGGCGGGAATGACGACGAACAGGATCAGCCACGCGACGCCCGGGAGGGCGAACGCCCGCCAGTAGGCGGAGGAGCGGCTGTCGACCGAGGTGGCGCTCACGACGATTTGACCGCGGCCCAGGCGTTCTCCCACAGGGCCTGCCCCTGCTGGCTGAGCGTGGCCTGCACATAGCCGTTCTTGAACTGCTGCTCGCGGATGAGGGTGTTGGTGAGGTTGGGCGCCAGGAAGCCCTTCTTGACCACGGCCTCGGGGGTCATGTCGTTCAGCGGCTGCTGGTAGCCGGTGTAGCTGAAGTTCGAGAACGCCTGCTTGGAGTCCAGCAGGTGGTTCAGGAACAGGTGGGCGAGCACCGGGTTCTTGGCGCCCTTGAGGACCGCCATCGTGTCGTTGTTGATCGGTCCCTTGCCATCGGACGGCCACCAGTAGGCGAACGCCGTGGGCTTGACTCCCTTGGGCGCGTACTCGGGGATGACGGCCATGTCCCCCGACCACGCCTGGTGCAGCCACAGCGAGCCATCGGCCAGGCGCTGGTACTCGTTGGTGTCGAACTTCAGATTGGCCGAGGAGACGAGTTGCTGGAGCGCCTTCTGAGCCGCGGCGATCTCGCTGGGGTTCTCGGTGTTGACGTCGGTGACGCCGTTGTGCAGCAGGCCGGCGGTGAGGCCCTCGTGCTGATCGTCGAGCAGGCCGACCTTGCCCTTGACCTTGGGCCCCTCGATCCACAGCGCGGACCAGGGATCGGACATGGTGGCGGGGTTGAAGTGGGGCAGCTTGTCGGTGCGCCACCCGATCCCGGTGGTGTAGATCGTGTAGGGCACCGTGTAGCGGGCGCCGACGTCATACCACGGGCTGTTGAGCGCCGGCCACACGTTGGCCTTGAGGTTGGGGACGTAGCTGAGGTTCAGCGGCTGCAGGATCTTGCCCACCACCAGCTGCTCCAGGTAGACCAGCTCGGGCACGAACACATCGAACTGCACCGCGCCGGAGTCGAGCTTGGCCACGGCCTCGTCGATGGTGTTGAAGGTGCTGATCTGGACGCCGACCTTGTACTTCTTCTCGAACGCCTTGACGACGTCCGGGTTGATGTATTCGATCCAGTTGTAGAGCTGGAGCGGTCCCTTCTCCGGCTGCATCCCGGCGGCGATCGGCTTGTTGTCGGCGTAGATCGGCAGCGTCACCGGGTGGTCGGGACGGGCCAGGGGCAGCCCGCCCGGACCGGTGGGCGTGGCGCTCGAGGAGCCCGAGCCGGAGCTGGAGGCCGAGCTTGGCCCCGCCGGCGTGGTGCTCCCGCACGCCGCCAGCAGTCCCGGCACCGACAGGGCGGCGGCGGCGCCGCCGGCGCGCCTCATGAAGCTGCGGCGGGTGGTGCGGCCCACCCAAGGGGTCTCGTCCATCATGGAGTTGCTCCTCTCCTCCCAGTGGTCTCGATCGGGCGGCTGCGACGCAGCTCGCATTGCAGCTGGCTGGAGGCGAGCGCGAGGCACCGCTCCAGCATCCGCGCCGGGGTGACGTCGGGCTGGCCCAGGGTGACCTGCACCCCGAGGCCGTCCATGAGCCCGCTCAGGGCCAGCGCGAAGTCGTCGGGGTCGGCGTCGGCGTTGAACTGGCCGGCTCGCTGGCCGTCGCGGACGATGTCGGCGATCAGTCCCCGCTGGCGGCGATCCAGGCGGAAGTACGATCGGCGCACCGAGGGGTCGCGGCGCGCGCGCACCCAGATCTCCATCCACAGGGTGTAATCGTTGAGGCCGCCCGGACCCAGGCTCGTCTCCTCGATGAGGTGCACGAGGCGGTCGCCGGCGTTCTCGAAGCGGTCCTGGCCCTCGTACAGCCGCTGGTAGAAGGTGCGGTCGGCGAACTCCACCGCCTCCTCGAGCAGCCGGTCCTTGGACTCGAAGTAGTAGAGGATGGTGGGGGAGCTGGTGCCGGCGCGCTCGGCGATGTCGCCGATGCGCGTGTCGAACAACCCGCGCTCGTAGAGTACCTCGGCGGCGGCGGCGATGATCTGCGGCTTGCGCAGGTGATCGACTTTGGGTCGCGGGCTCACAGCGGTGAGATTTCTCCTCCGGTACGGGCGGGGACCCGTATACTGAATCCCGAGTCAGGAAACTACGCAGCGCGCCATCGGGTGTCAAGGCGCGACCGGCGCGATCCGGTGTGGAGAGAACTGGTCGGAGTGAGGGGAGGCCTGCTGTGACCGACGTGGCCGTGCTGGGGGCGGGTCTGGCCGGGCTCGCGGCGGCGCGCGATCTGATGCGCGGCGGCGCCGACGTGTTGGTGCTCGAGGCCCGCGAGCGGGTCGGCGGGCGCGTCGACGCCACCGTGCTGCCCGACGGGCGCACCGTGCAGCTCGGCGGCGAGGTCGTCGGTTCCCGCCACAGCGCATACCTGGAGCTGATCGACGAGCTCGGGCTGGGGGTGCAGCCCAGCTATGTGGCCGACCCGGGTCAGATGAGCTGGGGCCTGCACGAAGGGGTCTACGTCGGCGACGAGGCGCCCTGGATGACGGCCGGCGAGCGCGCCGACGGCGAGCGCATCGACCGGTTGTTCGCGGCGCTGGCCGCGGAGATCGACCCCGAGGATCCATGGAGCCACCCGGCCGCCCCGCGCCTCGACGCCCTCAGCCTCGGCGCCTGGCTGCGCGAGCAGGGAGCCATGCCCGCGGTGCTGCGCCGTCACGCGCTGGCCTCCCTGTCGCTGTCCTGCGACGGCCCGGATCGCACCTCGCTGCTGGCCGATCTGCGCAAGCACGCCACCCTCGCCGGCCGCGGCTTCTATGACCTGGCCGCATGGGAGGGGCTGCGCTGCGCCGAGGGCGCGGCGGAGGTGGCGCGACGGATGGAGGCCGAGCTTGGCGGGCGCGTGCGCCTCGGGGCGGTGGTGCGCTCGGTGGCCGTCGACGGCGCCCGGGGCGTGACCGTCGGACTCCAGAGCGGCGAGGAGGTCCGGACCGAGGCGGTCGTGTGCGCCCTGCCCGCGGGACCCCTGCGTGCGGTGCAGATCACCGGGCTGAGCGACGCCCGCCTGGCCTCGCTGCGGGCGCTGCGCCAGGCCCTTGCCGCCAAGCTGGTCGTGGCCTACGCGGAGTCGTTCTGGCAGCGCCGCGGACAGAACGGGCTCGCCGAGGCGGAGTGGCTGTTCGGCTCCACCTGGCCGCAGCGCGAGGGGGTGCTGTCCCTGCTGGTCCCGCCCGAGCGCTTGTCGGCGTTCCTCGCGGCACCCCCCGAAGCGCGCAGGGGGGTGATTTTGGCCGGGCTGGAGGCTCTATATGGAAAGGGGGCCCTCTCGCCGTCGGCCTTCATCGAGCGCCCCTGGGGCGCCGACCCCTTCACCCTGGGCTACATCACCAGCTGGGCGCCCGGCGACCTCACACGGGTCGGCCCGCTGCACGGGCGCCACGAGCCGCCCTTCTACGTCGCCGGCTCTGACCACTGGGTCGCGGGCTACATGGAGGGTGCCGTGCGCACCGGCCGGGCGGCCGCGCGGGCGGCGCTCGAGGTGGGCTCGGCGGTGTAGACGGCGGCCTTCAAGCGGTGCTGCGCAGGCCTGTCCCGGCGCCACCGCTTGCCATGCCGCGGCGCGCTGCGGCGTCCTCGCGGGCGCTGAGGCGCTCGCCGAGGCCCAGCTCCGCTGCCAGCCACGCCGAGACCGACCGGCGCGCCCGCTCCAGCGGGATGGTGGAATCGCCGATCAGGGTGCGCACGCCGAAGCCGTCGAGGAGCGCCAGCGTGCGGTCGGCGACCTCCTCGGGGTCGACGCGCTGAAACTCGCCGTCCCGGACCCCGGCGGCGATCTCCTGGGCAAACCAGGCGCGCATGCGCGCATAGAGCTCCTCGGCCACCGGGCGCAGCTCGGGGTGGCGCACGGCGCGCAGCCACAGCTCGACCCACAGCACCCAGTCCTCGGTGAGCGCCGGGGTGGTGGGCAGGCACTGGTCGATCATCGCCTGCAGGCGCTCGGCGTGAGTGGTCCCCACGGGCAGGTCGCTCTCGAGACGGACGTCCCCGGCCTGGGCGTAGGAGTACTCAAGCGCCTCGGCGAGCAGAGCCTCGCGCGTCTCGAAGTGGTAGTGGACGTTGGCGGTGGAGACCCCCGCCTCCATGGCGATCCGGGCGATACGGACGCCGTCGATGCCCTCGCGCGCGATCTGACCGACGGCCGCGGCCAGGATCCGCTCGCGCCCGTCGCGCCGGCCCGCCATCAGCCTCCGGCGGGATCCGCGAGAGCCGGCGCCAGGTCCGCGCGGATCCGGTCGGCGAACCAGGCCACCCCGGCCTCGCGCGCCGACAGCGGGCCGCACCGGTAGCCGCGGGTGGCCAGCCCCTGCTGGACGTTGTCGACCAGGTCGACGTCCTCGTCGAGGACGAGCGTATTGAGCCGCTGGTTGGCCCACTGCACGAACTTGGTCCGCGGCCCGGCGCCCGCGGGGCGGTACGAGGCCGAGACGTCGCGGGTGGCGGCGACGCCGTGGGGCAGCAGCTGCCAGGTGCCGACCTGATCGGGGTAGAGGTCGATCGTCGTGTTGGGATAGATGTAGGCGTAGCGCCAGACCCGGCGATCCTGGGGCGGGAGGCCGGGCATGGGGGTGACGAGCTGGGCGTAGAGCCGCTCGAGCCGGTTGCTCGAGGGCTTCGAGCGCAGCGGCGCATCGAACCACACGTAGTGGTCGTGGACCTCGACGTCGTAATGCTTGTAGTCGAGCATGCGCATGAGGCCGGGATGGGCGATGGGGATGTGGTAGCCCTCGATGTAGTTGTCGGCCACCACCTTCCAGTTGGCGGGTTGGGTGCCGCCGGCGGGGGCGAAGGGCATGAGCGTCTCGATGCGGTAGGGCGCGAGGCGCTGGGGCAGGTCGCCGACGAGCTCGGCCAGCGGCGTGGCCTCGCGGTCCAGGTTGACGAAGACCAGGCCGCACATCTCCTCGACGCGCACGGGCATGAGGCTGAGCGCGTCCTTGTCCAGCCGCTCGCCGAAGGCCAGCCCCTCGGGCACCCCGATGAGCGAGCCGTCCAGGCGGTAGGTCCAGCCGTGGTAGCGGCAGCGGATGGCCGCCTTGCACTGACCCGACCCGCTGAGCAGCCGGGAGGCGCGGTGGCGGCAGACGTTGAGGTACGCGCGCAGTCCCCCGTGGTCATCGCGCACGACGAGCACCGGCTGGCTGCCGGCGGCCGCGGTGATGTAACTCCCGGCCCGCGGCAGCTGGGACACGTGCCCGGCCAGCTGCCAGGTCCGCTCGAAGATCCGCTCCTGCTCGGCCTCGAGCAGCGTGGCGTCGGTGTAGTAGCGCGGCTCGAGCGCAACCCCGGATGGCGGCGCGGAGCCGTTGGCGCGGGCGTGACCGCCGGTGTCCGTGGGGCTGTCAGACGACGTGGGCGAGGCGACGGGGCTGTCCATTTCTCATCCTGACTTTGTGATCAGTTGCTGTAGTCTAACCGCCATGGTCAAGCGCGCCTCGTGGCTGTCGATCACGCCTGAGCCCGAGCGCGAGCTGCCCCGCGCCGTCGCCACCATGACCGCCGGCCATCGCGCCGCCGGCGAGGCGGTGGCCGCCGAGCGCGCCCGGATCGAGCGCCTCATCCTCCACGGCAGCCAGCGCCGGTGGCTGGCCTATCTGCACGGCGTGGTCGACCTCATCGACGCCGAGGGGGGCAGCCGGGACCCCGCTGTCGCCGCCGCGCGCGACCGTGCGGCGCGGGTCATCGCCAATCACCACAACCTTCTGCTGGGGCTGCCCGGAGCCGGAGCCCGGCTGACCGCGAACGACCGCCTGCGCCTGCGGGCACTCGAGAATTAGGAGCCGCATGACCACCGCCACCACGCCGGGCACCGCCCCCGCGCTGTCCGATCACCACCTGGCCCTCCAGCAGCGAGCCCGCGACTTCGTGGAGGGGGTGCTGCTCCCGCTCGAGTTGACCGCTGAGGCGGCGGGCGGCCGCCTGCCCGAGGAGACCGTGGACCGCATCAAGCGCGAGGCGATCGCCGCCAACCTGCACGGCGGCCGCGTGCCGGCGGCGCTCGGCGGGCAGGGCTGGTCGATGCTCGAGTGGTTTGTCGTCAACGAGCAGTTCGGCCGCGTCACCAACGGGCTGCACTGGCACGTTCCCGCCGTCTACAACGTGTGGGCCGAGGCCAGCCCAGAGCAGGCGCAGCGCTACGTGGCCCCGGCGCTGCGCGGCGAGGGTGGCGACGCCTACGCGGTCACCGAGGCCGAGGCCGGCTCGGATCCCAGCGGGATCGCCACTACCGCGGTGGCCACCGAGGCGGGCTGGCGCCTCAACGGGGAGAAGTGGTTCGTGACCTCGGGCGACGTCGCCCGGGTGCTCGTCGTCGTCGCCCACGTGGTGGATGGGCCCGACCGGCTGCCGACGCTGTTCCTCGTCGAGCCCGGCGCGCCGGGGGTCGAGTTCGTGGATGACCCCCTCTACACCCACAACTATCCCCATGGGCATCCGACGATTCGCTTCACCGATGTCGAGATTCCTGCGCACGCCGTCGTCGGCGGGGTGGGCAACGGCGACGAGCTGCAGCGCCGCTGGTTCACCGAGGAGCGGCTTGGCATCGCCACCCACGGCCTGGGGGCGATGTGGCGGCTTTTGGACGACACGACCGAGTGGGCCCTGGCCCGCGTGCAGGGCGGCCGGCGGCTCATGGACTACCAGGGCATCTCGTTCCCGCTGGCGGACTCGGCCACCGACGCCACCGTGGGGCGGCTGCTGGCGCTGCACGTGTGCGAGATGATCGACGCCGGCGCCGATGCCAAGCTCGTCCACGCCAAGGCGTCGATGGCCAAGCTGTTCGTCTCCGAGGCCGCGGGACGCTGTGCGGATCGCGCCGTCCAGGCCTTCGGGGGTCGCGGCTACTTGCGCTCCAACGTGGCCGAGCGCTTCAACCGCGAGCTTCGCGTCGACCGGATCTGGGAGGGGACGTCGGAGATCCAGCGGCTCATCATCTCCCGCGCGCTCGAGCGCCGGGGCGTCGAGGCGACGATCCACTGACCGTGACGAGGACCGCGTGACCGCCCTCCGGCCGCCGCGCACCGTGCGCGAGCTCGAGCGCCTCATGCGCCCGGCGTCGGTTGCCGTGGTGGGCGCCACCGACCGGCCCGGCAGCTACGCGGCCGAGACCCTGGTCAACCTCGAGCTGATCGGCTTCCCCGGGCCCGTCTACGGGGTCAACCCTCGCCGCACGGAGGTGATGGGGCGGCCCTGCGTGCCCGGCGTGGCCGACCTGCCCGAGGCCGTCGATGCCGTCGTCGTCGCCATCCCCGCCGCCGGCGTGGCCGTCGCCATCGAGCAGGCGGGCGCCCGCGGCTGCGGCGGGGCGGTCGTGTTCAGCGCGGGCTTTGGGGAGGTGGAGTCCGGTCGCGCGCACCAGGAGGACCTGGTGGCGGCCGCGCGGCGTCACCGGCTGCCGGTGTGCGGGCCCAACTGCAACGGCATCGTCTCGCCCGACGCGCGCACGGCGTTGTGGGGCGACGCCTTTTCCGTGCCCGAGGCCGGCGCGGTCGCGCTCGTCTCCCAGAGCGGCAACGTCGCCGTCAACGCGCTGGCCACGCGACGCGGGCTGCGCTTCCACACCGTCATCGCCAGCGGCAACCAGGCGGTCCTCGACGCCGCCGACTACCTCGAGTATCTCGCGGGCGAGGACGGGGTGGGGGCCGTGGCGCTGTATCTGGAGGATGACGGCGGCCCGGGGCTGGTTGACGGGCTGGCCGCCTGCGCCGACGCGCGGGTCCCCGTGGTGGTGTTGAAGGTGGGCCACTCGGCGGCCGGCGCGCGGGCCGCCGCCGCCCACAGCGGCGCGCTGGCCGGCGACCAGCGCGTGTTCCGCAGCCTCGTGGCCGAGGCCGGGGCCGTGTGGGCCGACGATGTCCACGAGTTGCTCGAGCTGTCCAAGACGCTGGCGACCCGACGGGCGCCGCGCGCGCAGCGGGGTGGTCTGGCCATCATGACCTGTAGCGGGGGCGACTCGGCACAGGGCGCTGACGAGGCGCAGCACCTCGGACTGGAGCTTCCGGAGCTGGCGCCGCACACCCGGGCACGACTGGCTGAGCTGCTGCCCTCGGCGGCCACCGTGGCCAATCCGCTCGATTACACGGCCATGATCTGGGGCGACGTGCAGGCGCTCGCGGAGCTGGTGCGCGCCCTGGGGGAGGACCCCGCCGTTGACCAGGTGCTCGTCTTCTACGACCAGCCCAACGGGATGACGGGCGCGCCCGCGGAGTCCTGGCGGGCGGTCCGCGAGGGAGTGATGCTGGGCGCGACCCTGAGCCCGGTGCCCGTCATGGTGTCCTCGACGCTGCCCGAGTTACTCGATGACGCCGCCGCCGCTGAGTTCGCCGCGGCCGGTGTGCCGGCGGCCGCCGGGCTGCGCACGGGGCTGCGGTGTGCCGCCGCGTCCGGGGCGGGCGCCGATGCCGACGCCGCACGGTTGCGCGACATCGCCGCCGCGGCGCGGACCGCTCAGACCGCGCCCGGAAGCCGGGACGGCGAATGGCTGCCCGAGCACCAGGCCAAGCAGCTGCTGCGCGAGGCCGGCATCACCGTCCCCGACGGCCGCGCCGTCGATGGCGAGGACGACGCCGTGGCGGCCTGGCGCGAGCTCGACGGCCCGGTGGCGGTCAAGCTCAGCGCGGCGCAGGTGCAGCACAAGACCGAGCTGGGCGCGGTCCTCCTGGGCCTGGACGCGGAGGGCGAGGTCCGGCGCGCGCACCGTCAGCTGGCGCCCCTGGCGCGCTCGCACGGCGGCGGCATCCTGGTCGAGCGCATGGCGCCGGCCGGCGTGGAGCTCATCGTCGCCGCCCACACCGACGGGATCGTGCCGGCGCTCGTGGTCGGCCTGGGCGGCGTCTGGACCGAGCTGCTGGACGATGTCGCGGTGGTGCCGCTGCCTGCCGACGCCGCCCGGGTGCAGCGGGCGATCTGCAGCCTGCGTGGCGCGCCGCTGCTGCTGGGCGGGCGCGGACGGCCCGGCGCCGACGTCGCGGCGGCGGCGGCGCTCGCCTCGCGGGTGGGGGTGCTCCTGCTCGAGCGCTCTCTGGCCACGATCGAATGCAACCCCGTGATGCTGGCCACGCCCGGCGCGGGCGCCGTGGCCGTCGATGCCGCCATCCGGACGGCGCACCGTGGCTGATGCCTATGACGTCGTGGTCGTCGGAGGCGGCTTCGCCGGGCTGACGGCGGCGCGCGAGGCCGCGCTGCGCGGACGGAGCGTCCTGGTGTTGGAAGCCCGCGAGCGCCTGGGCGGGCGGACCTGGAGCGCCGACTGGGACGGCTGGCGGATCGAGTACGGCGGCGCGTGGGTTCACTGGCACCAGCCGCACACGTTCTCGGAGCTCACGCGCGCGGGGCTGAAGGTGACGCTCGGGCCCGACGCCGAGCGTGCCCACTGGCACGTCGGTCCCCGGCGGCGCGAGGGCACGCTCGCCGCGCGCGACGTGATCGCGCAGACGGGCTGGGACCAGTTCGTGGACGGGGTGCGCGAGGCGCTGCCCGCCCCGCATGCCCCGCTCGCGGCGCTGGACCGCCTGGCGGCCTTTGATCGCCTGAGCATCGCGCAGCGGCTCGATCAGCTCACGCTCTCAGAGGAGGAGCGCGACGTTCTCACCGCCGAGCTCGAGTCCCTGGCCCACGCGCCGCTGACCGACGCCGGCGCGGTCTCGGTGCTGCGCTGGCACGCGCTGTCGGGCTACAGCCTCCGCCTCACGCAGGAGACCGGCGGGCGGGTGACCATCGATGGCGGGACCGGCGCGCTGCTGCGGGCGATCGCCGACGCCGCTCCCTTCGATCGGAGGCTGCACACGCCCGTGACCGCCATCGAGCGCGCCCCGCGCGGCGTGGATGTGCACATGCACGGGGGCGACGCCGTCCGGGCCGCCGCGCTGGTCGTGGCCGTGCCCCTCAATGCGCTGGGCGCGATCCGGTTCGGCCCGGCGCTGCCCGAGGACAAGCGGGCGGCGATCGCCGCCGGACAGGCCAGCCGCGGGATCAAGATCATGCTCCGCGTCCGCGGGGAGCGGGTGATGCAGAATGCGATCCGGGCCGGGCATCCCTTCGGCTACCTGGACTCAGAAGAGCTGGACGGCGACGGCACCCAGCTCATGATCGGCTTCGGGCCCGACGCGGCGCGCTGCGATGCGACAGACCTGCCGGCGGTCCAGCGTCAGCTCGACGCGATCCTGCCCGGCTACGAGCTGCTGGACGCCACCGCCCACGACTGGCTGGCCGACGAGTTCGCCCGAGGGACGTGGGCCATCCACCGCCCTGGGTGGTACGAGCATCATCACGGCGCGATGCAGAGGCCGGAGGGCCGCGTCGTGTTCGCCGGCTCTGACCTGGCCGACGGCTGGGCCGGCTTCATCGACGGGGCGATCGAGTCGGGGCTGCGCGCCGGAGCGCGCGCGGCCGCGCTCAGCCGCTGACCGGAACGAAAATCGCGCGCCGCCGCGCTCAGCCGCCGACCGGAACGGAATCGCGCGCCGCCAGGCCGGAGGCGAGTGAGTCGGCCAGTTGCTCGAGCTCGGGGCGGCCCACCACCTCCGCGAACAGGTAGGGCAGCTCGATGACCTCGGTGGCCAGCCCCTCGCGCAGGCGCGCAAGCTGCTCGCGCTGGGCGTTCATGCGCGCGTGCTCGGACAGGGCGGCGCCGAGGGCCGCACCGGTGAGCGGCCGCGCCGCCCGGCGGCGGGCCTTCTCCAGGGTGGCCCGCTCGCGTGCGCCGAAGCGCTGCGGGTAGCAGGCGTTGACGATCGTGGCGTCGAGCGCGAGCTGCTCCTCGGCCAGGGCCTCGCGCAGCCACAGCGTCTCGTTGACGGGCATCTCCTCAGCGGTGGCCACCGCGATGACGGCGGTGAAGGAGGGGTCGGCGATGGTGGCCGCGATCGATCCGGCCTGGTGGGCGATCGGTCCCACGCGCGCGATCTCGGCGAAGGTCCGCGGCGTGCGCAGGATCCCGACCCCGTGTCCCGCCGCGGGCGAATCGACGATCACCAGGTCATAGGCGTCGGCGCCGTCGGTGCGGCGGGTGTGCTGGGACAGCTCCCAGATCTTGCCGACGCTGAGCAGCTCGCGCATACCGGGCGTGGCCATGGCGAAGGCCTGAAACAGCCGGCTGTGCCCGAGTGCCTGGCCCACGGCGCCGGTCTTCACGCGTAGGTACTCCTCCATGGCGTTCTCGGGGTCCACGGAGATCGTGAACAGGTTCTCGGTGAGCTCCACCTCCCGGAACGTGTCCGCCTCGTGCTCGAAGGCCCGGCGCACGCGGTCCTGCGCGGCCAGCTCGGCGACGATCGTGCGCAGGCCGCGACGAGCGGCGACCAATCCCAGCGCGGTGGCGACGGTGCTCTTGCCGACGCCCCCCTTGCCGGTGACGAAGATCAGGCGGCGGTCCAGAAGTCCGGGCACAACCCCCAGAACATAGCTTTTCGGGTGGTCGCTGCGGCCCAACGCGCCTGTGGGCGGAGGATTTCGCAGTCGGCCTGCGAATACTCACCGCGTATGAGTCCCCGATCACATCGGAGCCAGAAGACAATGCCCACCTGCAAGGTGATCGCGCTCGCCAACCAGAAGGGTGGCGTTGCCAAGACCACGACAACTCTGAATCTGGCCGTGGCCTTCGCCGAGGAAGGGCACCGCGTCCTGTGCTGTGACATGGATCCCCAGGGCAACCTGACGATGTCCCAGGGCATCGACCCCGACACCCTGGAGAAGTCGATGTACGACGTGCTCGTCCACCACATCTCCATGCGCGAGGTGATCCGCAAGCGGGAGGTCGACGTCGCGTGCGCCTCGATCGACCTCGCCGGCGCCGAGATCGCGATGTCGACGATGATCGGGCGTGAGCGCTCGTTGCAGAAGGCGCTCAAGGAGGTGGCCGACGACTATGACTTCGTCTTCATCGACACTCCGCCCAGCCTCGGGCTGCTGACGATCAACGCCCTGACGGCGTCCGACAAGGTGATCGTCCCCGTCCAATGCGAATATTTGTCGATGCGCGGCCTGATCCAGCTGCAGAACACGCTCGGGATGATCCGGGAGAACCTGAACCCCGACGTCGAGATCGAGGGCATCCTCCCCACTCTCGTCGACCTTCGTACGCTGCACGCCAAGGAGGCGATCGAGCTGCTGGAGGAGAACTTCGGCGACCGCGTGTTCGCATCGCGCATCCGCAAGACCGTCCGGTTCGCCGAGGCGCCCGTGAAGGGGATGTCAGTACTGAAGTACGATCCCGACGGTCTCGCCGCCCATGCCTACAGGCAGCTCGCCAAGGAGGTCCTCGCAAATGGCAACCGGTAAGCGCGCGAGTATGCGCGAGGGGCCACTGGCGGACCTGTTCCGCCGCACCACCGAGGACAACCCGCCCCCCCAGCAGGAGCGGGAGCCAGAGCCGCCCGCAGCCTCCGCCCCGGAGCCCGCGCCTGCCGCGCCTCCTGCCCCCGAGCCTCCTGAGCCCCCGACGCCGCAGGCCACGTCGCCGGCCGGCGAGTCCATCCAGCGCCGCCGCGCGCATCCGTCGCTCGAGGCCGACGCGCGCTCGCCGATGTTCGACGACCCCGAGCATGAGATCCCCACGCCCCAGGAGCGCCTGCGCCAGGCCTTCTCGGCCGACATCCCGCAGGACGTCATGGAGCGATCCGACCCGCCGCCGCCGGCGCCGGCGGTGGCGGACGCCTACGCGCGCTCTGACTCAGAGCTCGACGCCTTCCCGGCGGCGGCCACCGTCGGGCGGCCCATGCTGCGCGTCGTCGGCGTCGGCGGGGCCGGCGTCAACGCCGTCAATCGCATGGTCGAGGCCGACATCGCGGGCGTGGAGTTCCTGGCCATCAACACCGATCTGCAGTCGTTGCAGCTCTCGGCGGCCGATCACACGCTGCACATCGGCGACGCCGTGACGCGTGGGCTGGGATCGGGCTCTGACCCGGATCTCGGCCGCCGTGCCGCGCGTGACGCGTACGACCGCATCAAGGCGATGCTGCGTGGCTCGGACATGGTGTTCATCGCCGCCGGCGCCGGCGGCGGCACCGGGACCGGCGCAGCCCCGATCGTGGCCCAGATCGCCCGCGAGCTCGGCGCCCTGACCGTCGGCATCGTCACGCTGCCCTTCCAGTTCGAGGGCTCGCGGCGTCGCGCCCAGGCCGAGGCCGGGATCGCCGCTCTCGCCGACGAGGTGGACACGCTCATCGTCGTCCCCAACAACCGGCTGCTGTCGGTGCTCGATCGCGGGGTGTCGATGGTCGATGCCTTCCGGGTCGCCGACGACGTGCTGCGCCAGGGCGTGCAGGGCATCTCGGACCTGGTGACGCTGCCCGGTCTCATCAACCTGGACTTCGCCGACGTGCGCACGATCATGACCGACGCCGGCAGCGCGCTGCTGGGCATCGGCATGGGCACGGGTGACCGCCGCGCCATCGACGCCGCCGAGCAGGCCGTCGCCTCGCCGCTGCTGGAGACGAGCATGGAGGGAGCTCGCTCGATCCTGCTGTCGATCACCGGCGGCAGGGACATCTCGCTGTGGGAGGTCAACGAGGCCGCCAAGGCGGTGGCCGAGGCCGCCCACGCGGACGCCAACATCATCTTCGGGGCCATGGTCGACGACAAGCTCGAGGACCAGGTGTGGGTGACCGTGGTGGCCACCGGGTTCGGCGAGCCGCGCCCCCGTCGCCGCGAGGAGCAGCCCCCCGCGCGGTCACGCGCCGACGAGGACCGCCGTTCGCAGTTCCGGGAGCCGGCCGGAGAGCCGCGGGTCAGCCGCGTGCGGCGCGGCGCCGAGCTCGACGTCCCGGAATTCATCCCTAGACGCTAACGCCGGAGCGCCTCCAGATGCCGCCGGGCGGCCAGCTTGGCGTCGTCGCCGCGGGCCACCCCGGCAGCGCCCGCGCGGGCGCCGACGTCATGCTCGCCGGCGGCAACGCCGTCGACGCGGCGCTGGCGGCCATGCTGGCGTCGTTTGCCTGC
>DASXJW010000125.1:0-4512 GCA_036497165.1 Solirubrobacteraceae bacterium | reverse complement strand
GACGTGCGGCTGTCCTCGCGGCTCACCACCTCGCCGGCCTGCATCGTGAGCAACGAGCCCGAGACCGACATCACCCTCATGCAGCGGCTGCGTGGCGGCGGGCTGCCGCGGCAGGCGGTACTCGAGCTCAACCCGAATCATCCGCTCATCCAGCGGCTCAACGCCGGGCTGGATGACGCGCGCGCCGGCGAGTGGGCGCAGGTCCTGTTCGGCCAGGCGGTGCTCACCCTCGGTGCGCGGCTCGACGACCCGGCGACGTTCGTCCAGCGCATGAACAGCCTGCTCGTGGCTCTCGCCGAGGAGTAAGCGGAGCCGCCGGCCGCTCAGGCGGCTGAAGCGAGCAGCGTGAGGAGCCGTTCCACTTCATCCGATACGGCCGACCGCGCGGGGCCGAGCCACCGCCTCGGGTCCACTCCCGTCTTGTCCTCCGCGAGCTTGGCGCGGACGGTGGCGGTCAGGACCTTGTTCAGCTGCGTGGCGATGTTGATCTTGACCATGCCGTGCCGGACCGCCTCGACGAGGCCTTCGTCGGGGACGCCGGAGGAACCGTGCAGGACCAGCGGCACGCCCGCCACCGCCGCGATGGCCTTAATCAGCGTGTTGTCGAGCTGCGCGTCGCGGGTCAGCATGGCGTGCGAGGACCCGACGGCGACGGCGAGCGCGTCCACGCCGGTGGCGTCGACGTACGCGGTCGCCTGCGCGGGCTCGGTGCGCGCGCCCGGGGCGTGCACGCCGTCCTTGCCGCCGACCTCGCCCAGCTCTGCTTCCACCCAGGCATCGCGCTCGTGGCACCACCGCGCGACCGCCGCGGTGGCGGCCACGTTCTCGTCGTAGTCCAGCGCCGAGGCGTCGAACATCACTGACGGGATGCCGAGTTCCACGGCCTCGGTGACCAGGTCCCGGCGGACGGCATGGTCGAGGTGCACCACGACCGGCGCGGACGACCCGCCGGCGATCCGCAGGCAGGCGAGCCCCAGCGGCGCTAGCGCGCCGTGGAACGCGACCGTGTTCTCGGAGATCTGCAGCACGACGGGACGGCTGGCGGCCTCGGCCCCGGCCACGATCGCCTCGGCGTGCTCAAGCTCGATCACGTTGAACGCGGCGAGACCGCCCGGCTGGGCGCTCGCTACCGCCTGGGCCATGGGGACGAGGGGCATGTCAGGCGACCTCCCTGATCGCTACGTCTGCACGGAGCCTGGCGAAGTCGGCGGGACTGACCTCCCCCGCGACGGGCGACAGCACGGCGGCCGCCGACAGTGCCACGGCGTCGCGGACGACATCGGGCCAGTCGGCCTTGTCGGCGAGCCCGGCGATCAGCGCCGCCGCGGCGGCGTCCCCGGCGCCGGTCGGGTTGCCGGCGAGCGGCCGGGCGAGCCGCCCGTGCCAGGCGCCGTTTTCCGTGACGGCCACCAGGCCGTTCTCGCCGAGCGTGACGACGACGGCTCGCGGGCCGCCGGACAGCACTGCCCGCGCGGCGGTGACCGCCTCCGCGAGCCTGTCGCAGGCCGTGCCGGCGAGCTGCGCGAGCTCGCTCGCGTTCGGGGCGAGGACGACCCCGGGCACCGCGGCGGCGAGCGCGAGAGCCTCGCCGCTCGTGTCGACAAGGGCGGGCACGCCCGCCTCCAGCGCCATCGTTGCGAGCCGCGCGTGGACCCGGGAATCCAGCCCGGGCGGCAGGCTTCCGGAGCTGACGAATCCCGAGGCGGCGGGCGGCGCGTCCGCGCTCGCACTGGCATCTCCGCGGAGCCATGCGCGGATCCGGCCGGCCAGCCGCGCCTCGGTGCCGGTGTCCGGTTCGACGCCAGGTTCCCACAGGGACGTCGTGATGCCGTCACCGCCGTGGACGACGAGCGTCTGCCTGATAGCGGGCAGCCCGGGGACGACGTCGCACGCGAGCAGCGGCCCGGTGCCGTTGCCGGCCTCGGCGGCCAGTCCGTCCGGGCCGGGCATGACGGCCACGGCGTCACGGCCGAGCCCGGCCAGAATGCGGGCGACGTTGACGCCCTTCCCGCCGAGCCTGCGGTGCACGCGGGTCACGCGATGGACTTCCCCGGGGACCAGCGCGGGTACCTCGTAGGTCACGTCCCAGGCCGGATTGGGAGTAACGGTGATGAACAACAGTCGCCGCGATCCGTTCGGGATAATCGGGGTTGTCACCGCCGCGCCGCACGTCACGCGAGGATGACGGCGCGCGTGAGGTTCCGCGGGTTTGCGGGGTCGAGGCCGAGGTCGGCGGCGCGCAGCAGGCACAGCAGGTGGACGCGGACGAGTTCGGCCATCGGGTCGGTGTCGCGGCGCTCGAGGTGGGCGCCCGTCGCGGCGATGTCGCGCTCGAGCCCCGGCACGAGGGGACCGAGGGACCAGACGGCGCGGCCCGGCTGCGCGATGCTGATCGGGCCGTGCCGGTATTCGGTCGCCGGGTAGGCCTCGGCCCAGGACTGGGTGGCCTCGCGGAGCTTGAGCGCGGCCTCCTCGGCGAGCGCGGCGCCGAGGCCCATCCCGACGAACGTGATCTGCCCGGCTGCGCGAACGCCGTCGAGGGATCGGGCCAGGTCCGCCGGCGACGCGGCGAGAATCTCCCTGGCCTGGGCGATCACCGTCGTGAGGTCCTCGCCCATGTGGGCACGCAGCAGCGCGAGCGTGGAGGTGGCAAACCTGGTCTGGACGACGGAGACCTCGTCGAACTCCGCGAGCGTAATCGTGTCACCCTTGTCCTGCACGGGGGTACCGGGTGTCGCGGTGATGATCGTGACGGGCGCGGTGCCGCCGGTCTCCCGGTACTGGTCGATCGCGGTGAGGATCTCGGTCGTGGTGCCCGAGCGGGTGATCGCGACGACGCGGTCGTAGTCCCGGTTTAGCCGCGCCTCGCTGACCGGCCACGCGTCGGTGATTCCGTGGCCGGCGTGTTCCCGGAGGAAGGCGTACGCGCGCGCGATGAACAGGGACGTCCCGGCACCGATGACGCCGACGCGTTCCCCGGGCGCCGGGAGCCTGCTCGCGCAGTGCGGGGAATCGCCTGTCGCCAGGGTAGCGGCCTTCGACCAGCAGTCGGGCTGGGAGTAGATCTCATCGCGAAGCTGTGTTTCCGACACATCAACGATCATCGCGCTAGTGATCATTTCTGTCAAACATGGACCTATTACACGCAACCTAGATCATGTTTAGGTGACGCTGATTGAGCGTCCTCTCCATGAGCGCCTTAGACGGCGGTGACCCGCACCCCAGCGTCGGACAGCGCCTTCACCGCGGTGTCGTCCGCCGCGCTGTCAGTGATGAGCTCGTCGATGGCGGCGGCCTCGCAGATCCGCGCGAACGCCACCTTGCCGATCTTGGAGCTGTCCGCCACGACCACGACGTGCTTGGAGTGCTCGATCATCACGCTGTTGGTGTGCGCCTCGACCTCTTCGTGCGTGGTGCACCCGGCCCTGGCGTCGATGCCGTCGACCCCGATGAACGCGACATCGAGGTTGAGGCCGACGAGGCTGGCCTCCGCGATCGGCCCGGACAGCTCATGGGACCGGCTTCTGGCGAGCCCGCCCGTGACGATGAGCTTGATGCTCGGCCGGACGCCCAGCTCGGAGGCGATGTTGAGCGCGTTGGTGACGATAGTCAGCTGCTGCTTGTCCGCGAGGGCACGGGCGACCTCAGTCGCGGTGGTACCGCCGGTCAACCCGACCGCCATGCCCTCGGACACCACCGCGGCGGCCGCGGCGGCGATGCGCCGCTTCTCCCCCGCGTAGCGGACGCCCTTGTAACGGAGCGGGAGCTCGTAGCTGATCGCGTGGGCGACCGCTCCGCCGTGCGTGCGCGCCAGCAGGCGCTGGCGTTCGAGCGCCGCGAGATCCCGGCGGATCGTGGCCGGGGAGGCGGAAAGCTCCTCGGCAAGCTCGCCGACATCGACGGTGCCGCCGTCGGCCAGCCGTTCGAGGATGGCGCTCAGCCTTGCTGATTTGTGCATAGTGTGACAATCCTAGTCCGGCGGCGCCCTGGCGGCAGCGCAGCGCGCCTGATGACGCTTGATGACGCCTGACGAAAAGGCGATCACATTCACCCTTGTCAAGACGGCCTTTTTTGATCTATTTTTGCCCAAACGTACGCGATCGATCATCTTGAGGCTTCATCGATGCAGCCGCGAGATTGAAAGCGACGGCAATGAGGAGGCCCTCGTGGCAACAAACCAGACGGGCGAGCCGACAACGACGGTCAGCGAGAGAGGATTCATCCAGGCACTTGGCCTGTTCCCTGCGACCGCGCTGAACATGGCGCAGATGGTCGGGATCGGCCCCTTCATCACCATCCCGCTGATCATCTCGGCGATGGGCGGCCCGCAGGCGATCCTCGGATGGATCGTCGGCGCGATCATCGCCCTGCTCGACGGCCTGGTATGGGCCGAACTCGGCGCCGCGATGCCACGGTCCGGAGGCACCTACACGTTCCTGCGAGAGGCGTTCCAGTACTCGACGGGGCGGCTCATGCCGTTCATGTTCGTCTGGTCCACGCTGCTCGTGACCC
>DASXJW010000124.1:0-33911 GCA_036497165.1 Solirubrobacteraceae bacterium | reverse complement strand
CACGGCTCGATGGGCGACGACCCCAACGAGTTCGGCAACTCCCGCCGCTGGATCGTGCGCGAGGTGGAGAACTCGCTGCGCCGCCTGCAGACCGACTGGATCGACCTCTACCAGATCCACCGTCCCGAGGCCGACACCGACATCGACGAGACCCTCGGGGCCCTGACGGACCTCATCCGCGCCGGCAAGGTGCGCTACATCGGCTCCTCCACCTTCCCGGCATCGCAGATCGTCGAGGCCCAGTGGACCGCCCAGCGCCGCGGCCGCGAGCGGTTCGTAAGCGAGCAGCCGCCCTACTCACTGCTCGTCCGCGAGATCGAGAAGGACGTGCTTCCCACCGCGCAGCGCTACGGCATGGGCGTGATCCCGTGGAGCCCCTTGGCCGGCGGCTGGCTCTCCGGCCGCTATCGGCTGGGTTCAGAGTCGCCGGCCTCGACGCGGGCCGATCGTCTTCCCGCTCGCTATGACCTGTCGCGCCCGGAGAACCAGCGCAAGCTCGAGGTCGCCGACGCGCTGGGCCGCCTCGCCGAGGAGGCCGGGATCACGCTGATCGAGATGGCGATCGCCTTCGTCATCCGCCACCCCGCGGTGACGGCGGCGATCATCGGCCCGCGCACGATGGAGCACCTGGAGTCCCAGCTGACCGCCGCCGAGGTGACGCTGTCAGACGAGGTGCTGGACAAGATCGACGCGATCGTCCCGCCGGGGGTCAACGTCAACCCCGCCGACGGGGGCTGGCCCAACCCGGCCCTGGAGCCGGCGGCGCGGCGCCGTTAGCCTTGGCGGCAACCTCCCTGCGTGACTGGCAGACGTCCAAGACGCGGGTGGAGGTGCTGGGCGAGGGGCTGCCGGGGCCGGGGTTCCGGTTGCGCGCTACCACGAGAACCTGCGGCGCAACGTCGAGGCACAGCCCTGATCAGGTCGTCTACGGCGTGACCTGCCAGCTGTCGAGGATGAAGGCGATCTGGCGCCGCGCCGAGGCCGGGGCGGCGGCCCCCAGGTAGATCTGGACCTGGTAGCCGCGGCCGCCCTCGCGGAACATGCGGCCGTCGCTGGGGCCGCAGTCCCCAGGGGCGATCGCCGAACGAGCGATGTGGAAGTGGACGCTGTGCGCCGGCCATCTCCTCGCGTCGCGCCGCCCCAGAGCGGGATACTCCATGACGAACAGGTACGCCCCGTCGCGGGGGAAGTCGGCGACGCGTGGCGTGTCGCAGACGCAGTGCTGCTTGGAGAAGTGCACGGGGAACGTCGCCGCCGAGAGTCGCGGGATCGGCTCGATCAGCGGCGTGCCCTTGCCGTGGGTCAGATGCCAGCCGGCGGGCAGCACCACGCTGACGCCCGCGCCGACGGCGACCCGCTGATCGCCGGCCCCGGCGAGGGCCGCGGTTGCCGGGATGGCGGCCGCCGCCAGGACCGGGATCAGCAGGAGCCTGCGCATACCACGTCTACGTGGCGCGGCCCGCCTCAGGTCCGCAGGTACGCCGCCGTCTGCGCGTCGGCGGGGAAGAACGCCTCCAGCGCCAGCTCGGAGACGGTGACGTCCACCGCGGTCCCAAACGTGGTGATCGTGGAGAAGAACGACAGCTCCGGGGCGTCGCTGCCGGGGGCCGCGGCAAGCCGCAGGCCGACCGCCACGGCCGCCACCCCGGGTTCCGGGCCGCCCGGCGCGCCCGAGGGCGCGTCGGGGCCGGGGTAGCCGAGCATCTCCTCGTGCAGCGCGGCCAGCTCCGGGTCGCCGGTCAGCCGCGCCGCGCGCCCGAGACGCTCGATCAGGTCGCCGCGGTACTCGCCGAAGTTGATGATCCGCCGCGCCACGCCGTCAGGATGCAGCGCGAGCCGGATCGTATTGACCGGCGGCACCAGCAGCTCGGGCGCCACACCGTCCAGGAACGGACCCAGGGCTTCGTTTGACGCGATCAAGTTCCAATAGCGGTCCACCGCGATCGCCGGGTAGGGCTCGTGGGCGGCCAGCACGCGGCTGACGGCATCGCGCACCTCGCGCAGCGCGGGATCGTCGAAGTCCCGCGCCGCGTACTGCGGGGCGAAGCCGGCGGCCAGCAGCAGCTCGTTGCGCTCGCGCAGCGGGACCTCGAGCCGATCGGCGAGGTGCAGCACCATCTCGGCGCTGGGGCGGGAGCGCCCCGTCTCGACGAAGCTGAGATGCCTCGTCGAGACCCCGGCCTCCAGCGCCAGCTCCATCTGGCTCATGCGCCGGCGCTGGCGCCAGTCGCGAAGCAGCGGGCCCACTCGCGACGCTCGGGGTTCGGCGATCGCCACCATCACGAGGCTACCGGCGCCGGGATGAGCCGGGCGAGCAGAGCCACCCCGGCCAGCGCCACCGCCAGGGCGAGCACGCTGACCTGGAACGCGCCGGCGAAGCCGTGTGAGACAGCCCCGTAGAACAGGACGCCCACCAGGGCCACGCCGATCGCGTTGCCGACGTTCTGCATCGTCGAGAGCACCCCCGAGGTGGCGCCCAGGTGCTGGGGCGGAGCGGCCGCCATGATCAGGGAGGCCAGCGGCGTGATGCCCAGGCCCATGCCGGCTCCCACCAGGGCCAGGCCCGGGGCGAGCGCCAGCACCGATCCGCCGACGCCGACATCCGCCACGGTCAGCGCCAACGTCACGTGGCCCACGGCCAGGAGGCCCGCGCCCGCGGCCAGCACGCGACGGCCATGGCGCATGGTGAGCGCGGGCGCCCGCAGCGACGTCATCAGGTAGGCGCCGGCCAGGATCGTGAACACCAGTCCTGAGTGCAGTGCGCTCATGCCGCGCCCGAGCTGCAGGTACAGCGATAGGACGAGGAAGAACGAGGCCTGTCCGCTCCAGAAAAGCAGCTGCGCTGCCAGTCCGAGGGTGAGCCCGCGCGAGGCGAACAGCTCCGGCGGCATCATCGGCGTGCCGCCGCGCGCGGCCAACCGGCGCTGCTGCAGTGCGAAGGCGCCCAGCAGCAGCGGGGCCGCGGCCAGCGACAGCCACGTCCACAGCGGCCAGCCGTGCGCGCGGCCGTCGACCAGCGGCAGGACGATGGCCGTCAGCCCCAGCGTTGCCAGCACGGCGCCGGTGAGGTCCAGCGACCCGGCGTGCCCGCGGGACTCCGGGATCAGGCGCGGCGCCGCGACCACGGCCAGGACGCCGATGGGGATGTTGATGAGAAAACAGCTGCGCCAGCCCAGCCCGGCCGGGTTGGCTTCAACGAGGATGCCGCCGATGAGCTGGCCCGAGACGGCGGCGAGGCCCATGCTCATGCCGTAGGCGGCCAGCGCGCGGGCGCGATCGGCGCCGTCATAGAGGACGCCGATGATCGACAGCACCACCGGCATGAGCAGCGCCGAGGCGCAGCCCTGGACCAGGCGGGAGATGACCAGCACCTCGGGCGTGCCGGCCAGCCCACACCCGGCCGAGGCCAGGGTGAAGAGGGCGAGCCCGATGGTGAAGACCCGGACTCGGCCCCAGCGGTCGCCCAGGCGGGCGCCCGTGATGAGGAACACGGCATTGGTGAGGCCGTAGCCGGCCACGACCCACTCGATTGCGCCGCTGGACGCATGCAGGTGAGCCTGCATCGACGGCAGCGCGACGTTGACGATGAAGAAGTCCAGCACGACCATGAAGGTGCCGGCGAGGAGCACCGGCAGCGGCAGCCAGCGGCTGCGGGAGGGTGTGAATGCCGCGGGGGCGGGCCCGGCGGCCGGTATCGATTGAGTGCTCATGACCGGCACGGTTCCAGCCGGCGGTCACCGCGTCGATTACCCGCCGGGTAACGCGCGGCCCCGCGGCCCCCGGTACGGCGCTTGGAGAACTCTTCGGATACCCCTACGCGGTTCTCATCTGGGCCGGGCAGAGTGGTGTCCGGGCAGATGGATCTGCCCTCCCTCCAGTGATCGCCCTGAAGCAGCGATCACAGACACCCCGCAGCAGCTGGGTCGGCTCCGGTCGTTTTGGAGCCGGCCCAGCCGCGGGGTGCGTCAGAACGTGATGACGCTGCGGATCCCATCCTGGCGCTCCATCAGCCCGAAGCCGTGGTTGACCTCGTCGAGCGTGATCCGGTGCGAGATGAAGGGGTCGATGTCGATCTGGCCGTCGAGGTAGAGCTCGACGAGCCGCGGCACCTGGTCGCGACCCTTGACGCCGCCGAACGACG
Source organism: Solirubrobacteraceae bacterium (assembly GCA_036497165.1). Taxonomy (GTDB): domain Bacteria; phylum Actinomycetota; class Thermoleophilia; order Solirubrobacterales; family Solirubrobacteraceae; genus Palsa-465. The sequence continues at coordinate 29,770 of DASXJW010000124.1, read as the reverse complement.
AGCCGCAGATCCGCCGGCCGGTGATCAGGTAGCGAGGCACCACGTCGAGCGTCTCGCCTCGGCCCGCCACCCCCGCGACGGTGCACAGGCCCCAGCCCATGCGGGCGGACTCGACGGCCTGGCGCATCACGGCGACCAGCCCGGTGGCCTCGAAGGTGAAGTCCGCGCCGAACCCGCCGGTCTCGTCAAGGACGCGTTGGACGGTGTGCTCGTCGGCGATCCAGGTCTCGGTGGCGCCCTGGCCGCGGGCCAGCTCCAGACGCTCCTCTGAGAGGTCGACGCAGATGATTCGCTCCGCGTCCTGGAGCCGGCAGCCGGCGACCGCGCCCAGGCCGACCATGCCCGCGCCGAACACCACGCACGTCGAGCCCGCTCTGACCTTGGCCGTGTTCATCGCCGCGCCCAGGCCGGTGGAGAGCCCGCAGGCGAACAGGCAGGCATGGTCGGGGGCGGCGTCGGGCGAGACCTTGGCCAGGGCGATCTCCGGGATCACGGTGTACTCGGCGAAGGTGCTCGTGCCCATGAAATGGCGGATCGGCTCACCGTCGCGCGACAGCCGCGTGGTCCCGTCGGGCAGATGGCCCTGGTTCTGCTGGTCGCGGATGGCAAGGCAGAGGTTGGTGTCCGGGCTCAGGCAGTGGATGCACTCGCGACACTGGGGCGAGAACAGGGTGACCACCAGATCCCCGGCGGAGACGCTGGACACGCCCTCGCCCACCTTCTCCACGAAGCCCGCGCCCTCATGCCCGAGCACCGCCGGGGCATAGCCGGACGGGTCGACGCCGGACGCGGTGTACATGTCGGTGTGGCAGACCCCGCAGGCGGCGAGGCGGACCAGCACCTCGCCCGGCTTGGGATCGGCCAGGTTCACCTCAGTCACCTGGAGGGGCTTGGCGAACTCCTCCAGCACCGCGGCTCGCATCTTCAACCTGCGGCTCCTTCCCGGTCGTTGGGTCAGCCGCCAACCTTATTGGTCGGCGGAGCCGCGGCGCGCATCGAGCGCGTCGAGCATCAGCTCGAGCATGCGCCCCCACTGGGCGGGCTCGACGCGCCGGGCAGCGCGGGTGGCCGCGAAGAGCAGCCGCAGGTCCTGCGGCGTCGCGTCGGCCCGGAGCCGTCCCTCGGTCCGGGCCGCCGCCAGCAGCCGCTCCTGGGCCTCGCTGGCTCGCGTCACCGCGGCGATCACGTCGGGGTGATCGGCCACGACGGCGCGGGCGTCGCCGATCAGATAGTCGGCGCGCTGGCCGCTCACGAGGGTCGTCAGCATCTCGGTGAGGGCCGACCAGCGGTCGCCGGGTTGCGCGCAGGCCTCCTGCGCGGCGACGGCGACCTCATCCATGCGGCGGGTGACCAGGGCGGCCAGGAGCTCGCGCTTTGATCCGAACAGGCGGTAGACGCTCGCCACGCCGGCGCCGGCGGCCTCGGCGACGACGCTCATCGGGGCGTCAAGCCCGTCGCGGGCAAAGACATCGGTGGCGGCCTCGAGCAGGCGCTCGCGTTTGGCCGAGGGCTCCAGGCGCGTCCATTCAAGGCGCTCCGCGGGCGGCGCGGCGGATCCGGCGGCGGCCTCCGGATCGGTGGCCGGAATGATCATTCCGCTAGAGTAGCTCCGCGTGACGGCGGACGCGCATCGAGACCACGGAGTCCACCCCAACCTCATCCTCGCCGTCACCGCGCTGGCGGGGATGGCGTACTCGATGCTCAGCTCCGCGGTCATCCCGGCGCTGCCCTCGATCCAGCACAGCCTTGGCGCCACCGAGACCGGCGTGACGTGGCTGCTCACCGGCTACCTGCTGTCGGCCTCCGTGGCCACGTCGATCATCGGCCGCCTGGGCGACATGTACGGCAAGGAGCGGCTGCTCCTCATCACCCTCGCCATCCTGGCCGCCGGCACGGTCGTCTCGGCGCTCTCCACCTCGCTGGGCCCGATGATCGCGGGTCGCATCATCCAGGGCGCCGGCGGGGGCATCTTCCCGCTCGCATTCGGGATCGTGCGCGACGAGTTTCCCCGCGAGCGGGTGGCCGGCAGCATCGGGATCCTCTCCTCCATCCTCGGCATCGGAGGGGGAATCGGCATTGTGCTCGGCGGGCTCATCGTGGAGCACCTGAACTACCACTGGCTCTACTGGATCCCGCTGGTGGTGACCATCGCGGCGGCGTTCTGCACCTGGCGGTTCGTGCCCGAGTCCCCGGTCCGCGTGCCCGGACGCGTCAACTGGCTGGCGGCGGCCCTGATGACCGCCGGCTTCTGCTGCATGCTCATCGCCATCTCCGAGACGACGACGTGGGGCTGGGGCTCGCCCAAGACGCTGGGCCTGCTCGCCGTCGGCATCGCCCTGACCGTGGCCTGGATCCTCGTGGAGCTGCACAGTGAGGTGCCGCTGATCGACATGGCGATGATGCGGATCCGCGGCGTCTGGACCACCAACCTCGTCGCCTTCCTGCTCGGCGCCGGGATGTATGCCTCCTTCCTCATCCTTCCGCAGTTCGCGCAGCTGCCCACGAGCACCGGCTTCGGCTTCGGCGCCTCGGTCGTCGTCGCCGGGCTCTACCTCCTGCCCGCGGCGGTCGGGATGAGCGCGCTGGGCTCGGTGGCGGGCCGCGTGGCCCGGCGCTGGGGGTCAAAGAACGCCGTCATCGTGGGCAGCGGCGTGACCTCGCTGGCCTTCTTCGTGCTCGCAGTCGCTCACGGCCACCCCTACGACATGCTGATCAGCGCCGGGCTCATGGGCGTCGGCATCGGTCTGGCCTTCGCCGCGCTCGGCAACCTCATCGTCCAGGCGGTGCCGCCGGAGCAGACCGGCGCCGCCACCGGCATGAACACCGTGATGCGAACGCTCGGCGGTGCGCTCGGCGGCCAGGTCGTCGCCACTCTGATCGCCGACAACGTCACAGGCGGCCTGCCCAACGTGACCGGCTTCACCCAGGCGCTGCTGCTCCAGGCCGGGTTCCTGGTCGTCGCCATGGTCGCGGGCACGCTCATCCCGGGCCGCCGCACCGACCTCAGCACGATGTCGCTGGAGCAGCCGGAGCTCTCGCCGATGCAGGAAGTCGGCTGAGCAGTGGCGCGAGCGTCACTGCGAGGCACGCGCAGCGATCCGCGCGGGGAGAACTACAAGTGGATCGCCCTGTCGAACTGCACGCTGGGCGTGCTGCTGGCGACGCTCGACGCCTCGATCACGCTGATCGCGATGCCCAGCATCTTCCGCGGGATCAACCTCGACCCGCTCGTCCCAGCCAACAGCTTCTACCTGCTCTGGATGATCCTGGGCTTCCTCGTCGTCTCGAGCGTCCTCATCGTCAGCCTGGGCCGGCTGGGCGACATGTACGGCCGGGTGCGGATCTACAACCTCGGTTTCGTCATCTACACCGCGGCCTCGCTGCTGCTCACCGTCGACTGGCTGACGGGCAGAGACGGGGCGCTGTTCTTGATCGTGTTCCGGATCGTCCAGGGGATCGGCGCCGCCTGCCTGCTGGCCAACTCGGCGGCGATCATCACCGACGCCTTCCCCGCCAACCAGCGCGGCATGGCGCTGGGGATCAACAACATCGTCGGCGTCTCGGGGATGTTCATCGGCCTGGTGCTCGGCGGCCTGCTGGCCCCCATCAGCTGGCGGCTGGTGTTCCTGATCTCGGTGCCGGTGGGGCTGTTCGGCACGGTCTGGGCCTACCTCAAGCTCCAGGAGCTCTCCAAGCCGCGGCGGGCGCGGATCGACTGGCCGGGCAACATCACGTTCGCCCTCGGCCTCATCCTCATCATGATCGCCGTCACCTACGGGATCCGCCCCTACGGCGACTCGCCGACCGGGTGGGGCAGCCCACGGGTGCTCATCCTCATCGGCTGCGGGCTCGCCTCGCTGGCGGCTTTCGCATTTATCGAGCGGAGGGTTCCGGATCCGATGTTCAAGCTGGAGCTGTTCAAGATCCGCGCCTTCACCTTCGGGACGCTGTCGACGTTCCTCTCGGCGGTGGCCCGCGGCGGCCTGATGTTCATCCTCATCATCTGGCTGCAGGGGATCTGGCTGCCCCAGCACGGCTACGACTTCACCGACACGCCGCTGTGGGCGGGCATCTACATCCTCCCGCTCACGATCGGAATGTTGCTGGCCGGCCCCACGTCGGGCTACCTGTCTGACCGCTACGGCGCCCGCCCGTTCGCCACCGGCGGCATGCTCAGCGCCGCCGTGAGCTTCGTGCTGCTGGCCCTGCTGCCCACCAACTTCCCCTATCCGCTGTTCGCGGCCTGCCTGTTCCTCAACGGCGTCTCGATGGGGATGTTCGCGTCGCCCAACCGCGCCGGCGTCATGAACAGCCTGCCGCCCACCGATCGCGGCGCGGGCGGCGGGATGAACCAGACCTTCCAGAACTCGGCCCAGGTGCTGTCCATCGGGATCTTCTTCACGCTCATGATCATCGGGCTGTCCGCCACGCTGCCTCACACCATGTCCGCCGGCCTGCAGGCCCACGGCGTGCCCGCGGCGACCGCCCGCCACGTCGCCCAGCTGCCGCCGGTGTCGATCCTGTTTGCGGCGTTCCTCGGCTATAACCCGATCCAGCACCTGGTCGGGGCGCACGCGCTCGCGCACCTCAGCGCCCACCAGCACGCGCTCGTGGTGGGCCGGTCATTCTTCCCCCAGCTCATCTCCGCTCCGTTTCGCAGCGGCCTGCACGAGGCCTTCGCCTTCGCCATCGTGGCCTGCCTGGTGGCTGCCGCGGCCTCCTGGTTTCGGGGTGGCAATCCGGCCGCGGCCGGCGCACCGGGGCCTGAGGCCGGACGCGACCGCCGTCCGCGCACCCGCGGCGAGCAGCACGCCGAGACTCCCGTGGCTCGCTGAGCCGCGCGTCAGATCCCGCGCTGAATCGCGAGCACCAGCAGCACGACCGCCACCGCCACGGCGAGCACGACGACCACCACGTTGGCCGCCAGCGCCACCCGGAGGCTGCGGGCGGGATTGCGCCCCGGCGCCGCGGGCGGGCGCGGGGGCGGCGTGCCGCCCTCCCCGGGCGGGACGGTCCGCGCGTCCTGGGTGGCGGTGCCCGCAACGGAGTCCGCGAGCGCGCCGGTCACGTAGCGGTTGAGGCTGACGTTCTCGCGGGCGGCGGCCTGGACCAGTTGCTCGTGCAGCTCGCCGGACATCCGCACCAGGAAGCGACCGCTGTAGGTCGGCTCCGGCTTGCCCTTCCCGGGCCCGTGCGAGCTCCCGCTGCCGGCCGTTGACCCGCCTCCGGCCGCCGCCGGAGCCTTGGCCCGGGGTGGTACCGAGGTGGTATCACCAGCGTTTGCGGGGGATTCTGCGGCGGCGAGCTGTGTCTGGAGCTTCGCCAGCGCAGCGGCGAGCAGCCGGGAGACGTGCGCCTGGGAGATCTCGAGCTCTCGCGCGATCTGCCGCTCGGTCTGATCGGCGTGGAAGCGCAGGTAGACGATCCGGCGCTCCCGGTCGTCGAGGACGTGCATGTGCTCGGCGAGCAGGAGCCGCTCGACGCTCCCGGCAAACGGCTCTGCCTGCATCGCTGCGCCGCCGGCGGTCTCGGCCGCGGGCAGCTCGACGCTCTCTCGCGCCTGCTCGGCCGCGAGGGCGCGCTCCACGTCGCCCACGTCGGCCTCGACCGCGTCGGCGAGCTCTGAGAGCGTGGGGTCTCGCCCCAGCTGTGCGGCCAGTTCGCCCTGTCGGCGGCGCAGCCGCTTGCCCAGACGCTGCAGCTCGCGGGGGATCCGGACCGGCGCTGACCGATCGCGGAGGTGGTGGCGGATCTCGCCCTCGATGGTGGGCTCGGCGAAGGTCGAGAACGCGACGCCGCGGCCGGCGTCGAAGCGGTCCGCCGCCTTGATCAGCCCGACCGCTCCCACCTGCACCAGGTCATCGAGATCGACCCCGCGCCCCGCGTAGCGCTTCGCCACCGACTTGGCCAGCGGTAGATGCGACTCGATGAGGCGCTCCCGCGAGCCTGCGACAAGAGGCCTTCGCCTTGAACTCACCCGTCCACCTGGTTCCCCTTAGGGCGGTATCAGCGCGATGGTACCAGGGGTCCTGCGCGTGGTTGCATGGATCGCACCAGCTCCTGCGGGGGATCTAATGGGTGTGGGGACCTGCGCAAAGCTGAGCATTCCTCGGGGGCCGTCGTAACCGATGGTCAGCCGGGGGCGGCTCCTTGGAGGGGTGCCGAAGACGATCGCGATCGCGACCGCGCTGGTGGCCGTCGCGCTGCCCCAGGTGGCGCGGGCCGCCGTGACGGTGTCGCCCACCGCGCTGGCCCAGGCCGGCGTGTCGACCGCGCAGCGCGCGGTTGATGACGCCGCCGCTGCGGTGAACGCCGCCGGTGCCGGGGCGGCTGCGGTGTCCGTGCCCGCCGCCTCCGGGGCAGCGGCCGTGTCGGCCCCGCCCGCCGTGCCGGCCCCGGCCATCGTCTCGGCCCCGGCAGCTTCCCGGCTGCCGGGCCCGCCCACGAGCGGACATCCGCCGGCGACGCCGGCGTCAGGTGCGGGAGCGGCTTCGGTGACTGTGCCGGCCACTGAAACTGCGCCCGTGCCTGCGTCGGCGTCGCCGGCGGTGCCGCGGGGCGGACCGCGCGTCAGGCGTCCAGCGCGCGGCCCGGTCGCGTCGCATCTGGCGGCGCATGTCGCCGCGCCCTCCGCGGCGAGTGCGCCTCCCGCGGTGCCGGTGGGCCTCGTGCCGCGGACGGTGTCGCCGGCGCTGCCGGGCCTGCCGGTGGCGCTGCCGAGCCTGTCGGTGGCGCTGCCGAGCCTGCCGGGGCTGGCGCCGGCACCTCCCGCCACCGTTTCGGCGCCCGCGGTACAGCTGGCGCCGAGCGTGCTCTCGTCGCTCGAGGAGCTGGCCGCGCTCGTCCAACCTCCCGCGCCCACCTCGCCGGTGCCTCCGCCGGCGCTGGGGACCCTCGGCCAACAGGGATGGCCATTGAGCCTTGCAGGGATCCCGGGATCCGGGGTCATGCCCCCACTGCCGGATCCCCTGGGCGCGGGCATCTTCACGCCGCCCGACAGCCCGCTTGATCTGCCCGGGCTGCTGGACAAGGCGCCGTCGAGGTCGCGGACCGGAGCGAACGCGGCCGGCCCCCGCTCGTCGGTGGCGGCCGCTGCGGCCGCGCGTCCCGGTGGCCCGTCGCCCGTCGTCGTGCCGGCGTGGGCGGTCATCCACGGGATCGTCCGCGGCCTGGACCAGGCGGTGGTGGCAGTGCGGCCGGCGCCCCCGGACCACGGCGGCGCTGGCCAGCGCTCCGCGCGGCCCCGACCCGCGCCGCCCACCGCCCATTCGCAGGTCACCGTTCCGCCGGCCGGCGCGCTTGGCACCGGCGGTGGGTTCGCCGCGGCGGCGGCCGGAACCGGCGGCGGCGGCGCGGCCGTGTCGCTGATGGCCGCCGCGACCCTGCTCTTGCTCTTCACGTTGTCGATCCCTGTGTCGCTGGATTTGTCGGCGTGGCGGTCCACGCTGCTGTCCCTGCGGCTCGAACGCCCGGGGTAGCTCTCGCTGTCCACTCCACACGGCGGCCGTCTCGGGGGCTCCGAGCCGCCGCCGGGCCGTCCGGCTCCCGCCGCGACGGCCACGGTCAACGTGCGCCCGCGCCGGTGGATCCGGCCGGAAGCACACATTCCAATCAGGAGAGAAGGCATGAGAGCGAAACTCATCGCTCTGGTCGTCACCCTCGCCGCGATGGCTGTTCCGGCCACCGCGATGGCGGGCGGCGTACCAGGCACCCCGGGGGGTGGCGCCGGAGGCACTGGCCAGGCGCAGCAGTCCTCCCAGTGGGCGGCGACCCTGCAGAAGGCGCAGTCACAAGCGCAGGCGACGCAGAACGCCGTCAACACCAACGCCCCGGTCAATGTGGCCGGCGGCGACATCGCCGGTGGCTCCAACACCGCCAACCAGACCGCGGGTAACGGCGCGAAGAGCGAAGCCGGCAACAACGCCAATACGACGCAGACCAACGACCAGTCCCAGGACCCCACCTCTGGTGGCTCCGCCGGTTCCGGCGGCGCTGGCCAGGCACAGGACTCGTCCCAGGGGTCACTGACGGCTCAGGCCGCCGAGTCCGCGGCGCAGGCGGCGCAGAACGCCGTCAACGCCAACGCCCCGGTCAACGTGGCCGGCGGCGACGTCGCCGGTGGCTCCAACACCGCCAACCAGACCGCGGGTAACGGTGCGAAGAGCGGGGCCGGCAACAACGCCGACACCAGCCAGAGCAACGACCAGAGCCAGTCGGCAGGTTCGTCCTGCTCGGTCGGCTGTGGCGGCTCCGGCCAGGCCCAGGGCTCGTCCCAATGGTCGGCGACGCTGCAGAAGGCGCAGTCAGACGCGCAGGCCAAGCAGAACACGGTCAACGCCGATGTCCCGGTCAACGTCGCCGGTGGCGACGTGAAGGGCGGCTCCAACAGCGCCAACCAGACCGCGCTCAACGGCGCGAAGAGCGGTGCCGGCAACAACGCCGACACCAGCCAGAGCAACGATCAGAGCCAGTCGGCAGGTTCGTCCTGCTTCATCGGCTGTGGCGGTGCGGGCCAGGTTCAGCTGTCCGACCAGAAGTCGGCGACCGGCCAGCTGGCTGATTCGAACGCGAACGCTGACCAGAACACGGTCAACGCCAACGTTCCGGTCAACATCGCCGGTGGCGATGTGATTGGCGGCTCCAACAGCGCCAACCAGACCGCGCTCAACGGCGCGAAGAGCGGTGCCGGCAATAACGCGGACACCAGCCAGAGCAACAACCAGAGCCAGACGGCAGGTTCGTCCTGCTTCATCGGCTGTGGCGGTACCGGACAGGCGCAGCTGTCCAGCCAGGACGCTCTGACGCTGCAGGCCGCGCTGTCCAGTGCCAACGCCAACCAGAACGCGGTCAACGCCAACGTTCCGGTCAACATCGCCGGTGGCGATGTGATTGGCGGCTCCAACAGCGCCAACCAGACCGCGCTCAATGGCGCGAAGAGCGGTGCCGGCAATAACGCCGACACCTCCCAGAGCAACGACCAGAGCCAGTCGGCAGGTTCGTCCTGCTTCATCGGCTGTGGTGGGTCAGGCCAGGCGCAGATCAACCAGCAGGGCTCGTTCACGGCGCAGCTCGCTGCCTCGTGTGCGAACGCGCTGCAGAACCTGGTCAACACCAACGCTCCGTCGAACACGGCGGGCGGCAACATCCTGGGCGGCGCCAACACCGCCAACCAGACCGCGCTCAACGGCGCGTTGAGCGGAGCCGGCAACAACGCCGGAACCATGCAGAACGGAGGCCAAGGGCAGACCGCCTGAGGCCTCGGGTGCAGTCCGGCCGGTGCCCTCTGACACCGGCCGGACCGCCCCGACCACTGCGGCCCTCCGGCCGGCCGGAGCCCCCGGCGGCCGGAGGGGCCCGCGCCACCACCCGGCACAGATGCCACTCCTCACACTCGTCAAGCGGCTCACGGTTCTCCTCAGCCTGGTCCTGCTCGTCGGGGCCGCGAGCGCTCGGGCCGACGGGCCGCCGGCGCCGGGAGATGGGGGGCAGCCGGTCGCCGCGGTTCCTGGCCCTCCGGGCTCGGCCGTGCCGACGGTGCCGGTTCCGGCCGTGCCGGTCCCGGCCGTGCCGGCGGCGACCGTGCCGGCGGCGACCGTGCCGGTGCCGACCGTGCCGGTCCCGGCGTCAACCGCGCCGGTACCACCGACGCCGGTGGGGACGACGACGACTACTCCGACGGTGGCTCCGCCGACGTCCACGCCGGCGACGCCGCCTCCGCCGGCGCCGCCCACGCCAGCGCCGGCCGCGACCGTGCCGGCCTCCTCAGCGCCCGCGCCTGCGGCGATACCAACGCCGATATCACCAGTTCAGGCCCCCGCACCGGGGGCCGCCGCGTCGAACACCACCACCCAGACCATCACTCAGGTCCAGGTCTCGCCCTGCGCGTCGCACTGCGCCGGCGCCAACCAGGTCCAGGAGGCGTCGCAGGACAACACGACCGTGCAGGCCACCACCCCCGCACCGACGCCCGTCGCCGCCCCAGCAGCGCAGACGAGGACGACCCCGTCGCACCCGACCCAGGTGCAGGTGGGATGCCTGAAGGCGTGCCACGGGACGACGACCCTGGACACCTCGGGGATGAGCCTCGGGCAGATCGAGCAGCTCCTCGGCCAGCTCGCCCTGCCCTCGCCGCCTCCGCTGACGGCGGCGCCCGGCGCGCTGCAGAACGTCACGCAGCAGAGCTCGGCCCAGTCTCAGGGAGGCGCGGGCGGCAGTGCCGACCAGTCGCAGGTCGCCGTCCAGTCCAACACCACCGTCCAGGTTGCCGCCTCGCCGAGCGACGGCGCCGGACCGGCCGTGGTCAACCAGACCGGCCAGGGGATCTGGCAGGTCCAGGTGGGATGCCTGTTTGACTGCACCGGCACCGCGCAGCTGCAGCAGGCCACCCAGTCCAACACGACGGTGCAGGCAGCGGGGGGCGCGCCGGTCGTCGACGCGGCAACCCAGCTCATCTGGCAGCTGCAGATCGGGTGCCTGTTCCGGTGCTATGACGCCGTCGAGTCCCAGGGGGCGTCCGCGACCGGCTCGGTGACGGTCGTCCCGCCGGGTGCATCGGTTCAGCCGCCGCTCGGACCGCCATCTGACGGCGCGGCGCCGCCGGCGCCGGCGCGAGACGCCGCTCCCGCGCCCGCAGACTCCCCGGCCCCTGCCGCGCCGCTGGGCGACGCGGCGCCCACCCCCGCGAACGTGCCCGATCCCACGCTGCCGGCCTCGCCGGTCCGGGCCGCCGGCGCCCCCGCCACCGGCGGTACGCGCGGCTCCGCTCTCGGGGCGGGTCTGGTGGTCGAGGAGCCGGGCCGGGGTGATCCCGGGTTTGAGGCGGTCGGGGTGGCCAGCGGCTCGGTGGCGGCCACGGCCCGCCGAGGACAGACGCTGGTGTCCGTCAGCGCAACGCGGTCGCTGGCGCTGCAGGACAGCCGGCCGGTGACCCGCTCATCCCGCCGGCGGGGCCACCACGCGAGCGTTGCGCGCCAGACGCACCGGCCGGGACCGACGGCCGCCGCCCCGGCCCGTACGGGCGGCGTGACGCCGTCCACCAGCCCCGAGCTGTGGCTGGCGCTCGTCCTGGCGGCAGCCGCGGCGCTGGGCCTGGGCGCGGCCCTGCGTCGCCTCCGAGGCGCGCGATGAGCACGCGGGCAGAACGAGGGCTTCCCTATCGTTGTTAACTAGAGGAGAGCGAGCAGGTGCGGGGGAAGGCACACATTCTCACGGTCACCATCGGGCTGGGCGCAACGGCCCTGGCGCTGCTCGGCGCCGGTGACCTGGCCGGCGCCGCCAAGACCGGCGGAGCGTCGACCCCGAGCGGCGCCCCGATCATCGCGGTGCTGGGACCCAAGACCAACGTGCCGCCCGGCAAGTTCGTCCGCGCCTATGCCATGTGCCCGAAGGGCTACTTCGTCACCGGCGGCGGCTCGTACGCCGGCGCCATCACCGAGATCATCTCCAGCCCGCTTCCGAGCCTGCGCGGCTGGTTTGTCGACGGCAACAACACGACGAAGACCAAGCGGACCTTCCAGCACCGGGCGACCGCCGTGTGCGCCAAGGGCGCGCCTGTCCCGACCACCACTGCGGCGGCCGCCGCCGCGATGCTCAGGCGCGCGCAGACCGACTTCACCCGAGCCCATGGAACCCTGGCGACGCCTTAGGGCCGTGTCTCTCACGGCAGCGCTCCTGCTCGCGGCGGGCCCTGCGGCCGCGCTCGCCTCGGGGCCGACCCCGCAGCCCGCGCCGACGACGACCCAGGCGCCAGCGCCCTCTCCGGACCCGGTGCCGCAGGCGGCCCCGGCGCCGACCTCGACGCACTCGACCCAGCCCTCCACACAGTCCTCGACCGGTTCCGCGCCGACGCACTCGTCGGGCCCGGCGCCATCGCGAAGCACCGTCACCGAGGCTCCTCCGACCCGGACCGTCGCGGTCGCCCGGGCGCGCGCCGCGGCGCGGAGCGTCGCCGCGCACGCCCGCGCGCACCCCAAGGCCCGGCATCGCCGGGCGCGCAGCGCCCACCCGTCGCGCCGCGTACGGCTCTCGCCCACGGTCGTCCACCACACCGTTGCGGCGCCCGTCGCGCACCGCCTCGCGCGGCCGGCGCCGGCCCACCCCAGCGGGCTCGTCCAAGCCGCGGGGGCCGTGGTCCTGCTGGTGCTCGTGGGCGTGAGCCTGGCGCTGATGCGGCGCGTGGCGCGGCTGCAGCGAGAGGTGACGGCATGAGCGTTCGGGAAGCACTGGGGGTATGCGCAGCAGTATTGGCGTGCTCGGGCGTCGTGGCCAGCGCGGGAGAGGCGCAGTCGATTAGCCCGACATGTATTTCGGCCGGGCAGACCGGGGAATGTGGCACTGGCTGGTACACAAGCCCGGTTAGCGTCGTCTGGCAAGCGTCCCCGGCGCCCTTGAGCACGGCGCCGTGTTCGTTGGGCATCGAGTACCCGTTCGGCACAGATACAGACACAGTCTTGAGGTGCACCGCCACGTGGTCGGGCAACGTGCAGAACGGCTACTCCACGCCATTGCACGTCGAGCTGTCGGCCCCCTCCGTCACGGCGACCCCCGACCGCCCCCCCGACGCCAACGGCTGGTACAACCACCCCGTCTCGGTCACCACCGCCGGCAGCGCGTTCTCCGGCATCGCCTCGTGCACGGCGCCCCAGCCCTTCTCCGGCCCCGCCACGCCCGGCACCGCCATCTCCGGCAGCTGCGTCGACAACGCCGGCAAGACCGCGACGGCGAGCTTCCCGTTCCGCTACGACGCCACCCCGCCCAGCCTCAGCGCGAGCTCGCAGCCCGCTGACGGCTCGGTCGACCTGAGCTGGCAGGCGAGTGCGGGCCCGGCGCCGCTGGAGTGGGTCCAGGTGGCGCGCGACCCGGGGGCGAACGCGACCGCCTCCAGCGTCCTGTACCAGGGCGACGGACGCCAGTTCAGCGACCGTGGCGTGCACAACGGCACCAGGTACACCTACACGCTGACGGCGATGGATGAGGCCGGCAACGTGGCCCAGCAGACGCTGACCGCCAAGCCGGGCATGCGCCTGCTGGCGCCCGCCGCCGGGGCACGTCTCAGCGCGCCGCCGGCCCTGAGCTGGACCGCGATCCCGAAGGCGGCCTACTACAACGTGCAGCTGTTCAAGGGCCGCCAGAAGATCCTCAGCGCATGGCCCGCCAAGCCGGGCCTGCACCTCAAGCGCACCTGGCGCTTCGGCGGCCACCGCCGCCGGCTGGGGCGCGGGACGTACCGCTGGTACGTGTGGCCGGGGTTCGGCGCGCGCAAGGCGGCGCGGTACGGGCGGCGGATCGGCAGCGCGACGTTCGTGATCCGCTGAAGGACGCCACGCCCAGCCGGCGGGGGGCATAACGCGCGACACCGCCCCGGGCGGCTCACGTTTGCCGCGAAATGCCCCCCAGAGGGGCCATATCGCGCCAAAGCCCGGGGGCGCGTGATCGTTTGCCGCGAAATACCCTCTGCGGGCGGCCCGCATGGCGGTCCTGACGCCTTCCAAGCTGGCTAGCCAGCCAGTAGCATCTCGCGGTGGTCCATCGGCCCGTCAGGAGGAGCAGGTGACATCAACTCGTCGTGAGCTCGACCAGGCCCTCGAACGTGATCTCGACCAGGTGCTGGTGACCGAGCGCGAGCTGTGGATCCACGGTCCGCCGCACGAGCTCTTCGCGCGCCTGCGCAGCGAGTGCCCCGTCCACTGGACGTCGCGCATCGGCGAGTACCCGAAGGAGGCGGGGTACTGGTCGGTCACCCGCCCCGACGACATCCAGACGGTGAGCCGCGACTGGCGCACGTTCTCCTCCGAGCTCGGCGGCATCACCGCCGTCATGGACGCCTTCCCGCTGGAGCTGATGCGAGCAATGTTCATCGGGATGGACCCGCCCAAGCACGACCGGCTGAAGATGCTCTTCCAGGCCGGGTTCACGCCCAAGCGGATCGCCGCCCATGAGGACGCGATCCGGCAGATCACCGTGCGTGTGCTCGACCGGCTCGACGAGCGCGAGACGTGTGACCTGGTGGCCGACGTGGCCCAGCCGATCGTCTCGCGTGTCATCGGCAGCTTCATGGGCGTGCCCGAGGAGGACGACGCGATCTGGGCCAAGCTGCTGAACGCCTCGCTGTCCGCGGGCGACCCGGACATCGCGCCCGAGGGCATGGAGAGCATCATGGCCAACGAGATCCCCGAGATCTTCCGGCGCTGCACGGAGCTCATCGCCGCGCGGCGCGAGCACCCCACTGATGATCTCACCAGCGTGCTCGTCCACGCCGAGATCGACGGGCAGAAGCTCGAGGAGCACGAGATCGTCATGGGCTTCTTCCTGCTCATGGCGGCCGGCAACGACAGCACCAAGGCCACGTACTGCAGCGGCATGAAGGCACTCATGGGGCACCCCGAGGAGCGGCGCCGCCTGCTCGACGAGCCCTCGCTCATCCCCAGCGCGGTCGAGGAGGCGCTGCGCATGTTCCCCGCCTTCGCCCACTTCCGCCGCACCGCCACCTGCGATACGGAGGTCGGCGGTCAGCCCATCCGCGAGGGGGACAAGGTGGTCATGTGGTACGTGTCGTCCAACCGGGAGGAGACCCGCTACGAGGATCCCGACCGCTTCGACGTGCGCCGCAACCCCGAGCACCAGGCCTTCGGCGCCGGGGGGCGGCACTTCTGCCTGGGCGGCGCCCTGGCCCGCCTCGAGCTGCGGGTCATGTTCGAGGAGACGCTGAAGCGCTACCCGGAGATGGAGGGCGCCGGGCGCACCACGTACGTCGAGTCCGGCTTCATCAACCAGCTCAAGACGCTGCCGGTCAGGCTCGGCCTCCGGCGGGGCTGACCGCCCCCTACTTCCACTCCGACCAGGGGCTGCCCGCCGCGGCGAGCTCCTCGTCGGCGCGGATGACGTGGATGACGGCGTTGACGAGGGCCAGGTGCGTGAACGCCTGGGGGAAGTTGCCCAGGTGCCGGCCGGTCAGGGGATCGATCTCCTCGGCGTACAGGCCCAGCGGGCTGGCGTAGCCGAGCAGGCGCTCGCACAGCGACCGGGCACGATCCAGCTCGCCGATCTCACAGAGCGCGGAGACCAGCCAGAACGAGCAGATGAGGAACGTGCCCTCCTTGCCCTGCAGGCCGTCGTCGGTCTCCTCGGTGCGGTAGCGCAGGACGAGGCCGCCCTCGGTCAGCTCGTCGGCGATGGCGAACACGGTGGCGCGGATGCGCTCGTCGTCGGGCGGCAGGAAGCGCATCAGCGGCAGCAGGAGCAGGGCGGCGTCCAGCGCGTCGGTCTCGTAGTGCTGCACGAACACGCCGCGCTCGTCGACGCCGTGAGCCAGGACGTCGGCCTTGATCTCGTCGGCGGCCTCGCGCCAGCGCCGCGCGCGGGTGAAGTCCTCGCGCAGCTCGGCCAGGCGGGAGCCGCGGTCACACGCCACCCAGCAGAAGACCTTGGACGAGGTGAAGTGCTTGGGCTCGCCGCGGACCTCCCAGATGCCGCGGTCAGGCTGGCGCCAGTTCTCGATGGCCTGCTCCACCTGGCGCTGGAGGATGCGCCACACGCGATCGTCCAGCGAGTCGCGGCTGCGGGTGTGCAGGTAGACGGAGTCCAGCAGCGCGCCCCACACGTCGTGCTGCTTCTGCTTGTAGGCGGCGTTGCCGACCCGCACCGGCTGGGCGCGCTCGTAGCCCTCCAGGTGCTCCAGGACGTGCTCGTCGAGCTCGCGCTCGCCGTCGAGGCCGTACATGACCTGAAGGTTCTCCTCCCCGGCGGCGACGTCGGCGATGAAGTAGAAGAAGTCGTTGGCCTCCCACTCGAAGCCCAGCGACAGCAGCGCCCACAACATGAAGGTCGAGTCGCGGATCCAGCTGTAGCGGTAGTCCCAGTTGCGCTCGCCCTGCGGGGTCTCGGGCAGCGATGTCGTGGCCGCCGCCAGCAGCGCCCCGCTGGGGGCATAGGTGAGTCCCTTCAGGGTCAGCGCGCTGCGCTGCAGGAAGGTGCGCCAGGGATGGTCGGGGAAGTGCCCGCGATCCAGCCAGTGCTGCCAATGGTGGGCCGTCCACACGAGCCGCTCGGACGCCTCGTCGATGTTCTGCGGCGGCGCGTGCTCTGACCAGGAGAGCGCCGCGTAGACGGTCTCGCCCTCCTTGAGGAGGTGGCGCGCCGTCGCGCGGCTGCCCTCGAAGCCCAGCCGCAGGTCGGTCGTCAGCTTCAGCTCGACGCTGCCGTCCTTGCTGCGGGCGACGCCCTCGTCGTAGCCGTCCCCGCTGTACACCCACTTGGCCGGATCGCGGCCGTAGTCGAACTTGGGCTCGCAGTCGAGCAGGAGCTGCACCTCGCCGTTGACACAGCGCACCGTGCGCAGCAGCACGTGGTCGGCGTCATAGTCGGTGGGGGCGCGGCGATGGGTGTGGGAGCGATCGTGCTCGTGGTGCCAGTGCCCGATGAGGAGCACGTCGCGCACGATGATCCAGCCCGATCCCGAGCCCCAGCTGGTCTCCAGCACCATCGTGCCGGGCAGGTAGCGGCGGGCGGCCGGAACCGTCATGCCGTCGGGGCCGAGGCGGAACATGCCCGCGTCGCGGTCCAGCAGGGCGCCGAAGATGCTCGCCGAGTCCACGCGCGGCAGGCACATCCACTCGATCGCCCCCGACGGGGCCACCAGGGCCACCGTCTCGCAGTCAGACAGGAAGGCGTACTCGGCGATCGGTGGGAACGCACTCGTTCCCGTCCGCGGGTCGAACTCGCGGTCGCGCACGGGGAGCCTCGCGGCGGATGCCGGGACCGGCCGCGAGTGCACGTCCGGGATGTTGATCTCCTCGCGCAACGTAGGGGAGTATCAACATTAGTCCGCCAAAGGCAAAGTCCCGGTCGGACTCTGTCAGTAGTGGCGGAGCGCCTCGCGGGGGGTGTCGTCAGCCTCCGAGGCCGCCGAGCAGCGTGAAGGGGTTGAACGGCCGGTGGTCGTAGACCGAGCGGCGATTCATCTCGACGACCACCTCACAGCCCTCGGGCGCCTCGCCGCGCAGGCGCTCGGCCAGCGCCTGCGCGCTGTCCTCGTCAGTGGCGCCCACCAGCAGATAGTGCGAGCGATGCACGTGAGGGAGGTCCTCGGAGTCCAGCCGGTGCGACAGCTCAGTGGCGTCGTGGCGCGAAGGGCACTGCACCCGCACCTCAAACTCCGGATAGCCCTGTTCGGCGGACTCCTCGCGCTCGTCCTCGACACGCATCTCGCGCTCCTCCTCGACGTCTGCGGGGCTCGCCGGGCGCGGCGCGTCCGGGCTCTCCCACTCCTCGGAGACCGGATGCCAGTGGGCGATCTGGGTGTCGATGGTCCAGCCGTGGCGCTGCGCCACCTGGTCGGCCAGTTCGCGCACGCGCTCGGCCTGGTCGCGGCTGCCGGCGTAGCAGAACACCACTGGGCCGTCCTGGGAGACGATCACGCGCTCGTGAAAGGACTGCCCGAGATCATGTTCGAGCTCGTTGGCGTCGAACTGCTCGGTCAGGTCGTGGGCCACGCCCTCCTCCTGGAGGTTGATGCGCACGCGCCAGTCGTCGTTCATGGTCCGACACAGTAGCGCCCCCCAGCCCCGGCGGAGAGCCGGTAGCGCGTGCGTAGGATGAGTGCAGATCATGAGCTCATCACACCGAGGATTCGCGGCTTCCAACGGGGCCGGCGGCAGCGGCTACATGCGGTCCCTGCGCGGGCCCGACAAGAAGCCGCCCGAGCTCATGGACCCCACGCGCCAGCGCGACCGGGCGCGGATCATCGCTCTGTTCAAGCCCTACCACGTCCGGCTATCGGTGGTGCTGGTCATGATCATCGTGGCCGCCGGGGTGAGCATGCTCAGCCCGTTCCTGCTCAAGGCGGCGTTCGACACGGGGCTGGCCAAGCACGACAACGCGGTGCTGACCGCGACGGTGCTGGGAATGATCGGCGTCGCGATCTTCACCAACGCGACCTCGGTCTGGCAGACCTATCTCTCCAACATGGTCGGCCAGCGCGTCATGCACGACCTGCGCGCCGCCGTCTACCGGCACCTGCAGCGGATGTCGCTGGCGTTCTTCACCCGCACCCGCACCGGCGAGGTCCAGTCGCGGATCGCCAACGACATCGGCGGCCTGGACAGCGTGGTCACCACCACGGCCACCACGATCGCCTCCAACGCGACGACCGTGATCGCTGCGCTGGTGGCGATGTGCATCCTGGACTGGCGTCTGGCGCTGCTCTCCCTGGTGTTCGTCCCGCCCAGTGTGTGGGGAACGCGTCGCGTCGGAAAGATCCGCCGCAGCATCACCACCGAGCAGCAGAAGCGGCTCGCCGATCTGTCGGCGCTCGTGGCCGAGTCGCTCTCGGTGTCGGGGATCATGCTCGGCAAGACGATGGGGCGCGGGCAGGACCTGGCCGAGCGCTTCACCACCGAGTCCCAGGGCATCGCCGACCTCGAGGTCCGCAGCCGCATGACGGGCCGCTGGATGATGGCGACGATCCAGTTCATCTTCGCCGTCCAGCCGGCCATCATCTACTGGCTGGCGGGGCAGACATTCGTCGGCGGCGCGATCTCCCTCGGCACCGTCGTGGCCTTCACGACGCTGCAGACCCGGCTGCTGTTCCCGATCAACTCGCTCCTGGGCACGCAGGCCGACATCGAGTCCTCGATGGCGCTGTTCGACCGCATCTTCGAGTACCTCGACCTGCCGGTCGACATCGTGGAGGCCTCAGATCCGGTGACCCTGCGTCCCGAAGAGGTGCTCGGCGAGGTGCGCTTCGAGGACGTCTCCTTTCGCTACGGGGCGCCCGGGACCGAGGCGGAGGAGTGGACGCTGCGCCACATCGACCTCGTGGTGCCCGCGGGCACCCGGACGGCGATCGTCGGCGAGACGGGCGCGGGCAAGACGACGCTCGGCTACCTCGCCGCGCGCCTGTATGAGCCCCAGGACGGGCGGGTGACGATCGACGGCGTCGACATCCGCGAGGTCTCGCTGGCCTCGCTGGCCGCCACCGTGGGCGTGGTCTCCCAGGAGACCTATCTGTTTCACGCCAGCGTGCGGGAGAACCTGCGCTTCGCCCGCCCCGACGCCACCGACGAGGAGATCGAGGAGGCCGCCCGGACCGCCCGCATCCACGACCTCGTGGCCTCCCTGCCCGACGGCTACGACACGGTCGTGGGCGAGCGCGGCTATCGCTTCTCCGGCGGGGAGAAGCAGCGCATGGCGATCGCGCGCACCGTGCTGCGCAACCCACCGGTGCTCGTCCTGGACGAGGCCACCAGCGCGCTGGACACCCGGACCGAATTCACGGTTCAGGCCGAACTGGAGCGCCTTGCCGAGGGGCGCACGACGATCACCATCGCCCATCGCCTCTCGACGGTGCGCGACGCCGATCAGATCGTGGTGCTCGACGGCGGGCACGTCGTGGAGCGCGGCACGCATGACGAGCTGATGGAGCGCGGCGGCGCCTATGCCGCGCTGGTGGCGCGCGATGTCGCCGACGAGCCGGATCTTCCCGATCCCGGGAAGACAACCGGGCCCAGGGCGTCTTAAGCCACAAGGGCCAAGACACACGACGCTGAGAGTCGCGCCACGGGCGTGAGCGAATTTGCGCGGGCGAGCGCAGCCGCTGGGCGTGCCTGTCACTGACCCCTGCGCGCGGCCGCTATCCCCAGCGCGCGTGATCCGGCGTACACCTTCAGATCGGAGTAGACGTGACCAACCCCACCACCGAGTCCTCGCATACCGAGCGCGCACAGCGCGTGACCAACCGCCGGCGGTTCATCGCCGGAGCCGGGCTCACCGGGCTCACCGTTCTCGGCGCCGGATCGCTGTCCGCCGCCCCCGCGGCCTTCGGCGCCGGCGACCTGTCCACCGGCGACGCCGCCATCCTGCGCTTCCTGTCGGCGGCCGAGATCCTCGAGACCGACCTGTGGCAGCAGTACAACGAGCTGTGCGGGATCCAGGACCACGAGGTGCCCCACGGCACCGGCAACAAGGCGTTCACCGAGGCGCTGAGCACGCTTGACTCGGACATGGCGCAGTACGTCCACGACAACACCGAGGACGAGTTCACCCACTTCACCTTCATCAACGCCTACCTGCAGTCCCGCGGGGCCCAGCCCGTCAACCTCGACCAGTTCCGCACCCTGCCGGGCAGCACCGCCCGGGGCGCGGCCAACCTCAAGCGCATCACCAACCTGATGGAGCTCACCGTCGATACCTCGTGGTGGACGCGGTACCGCTCGCGCACCAAGAACCCCGACAACGGCGACAACTTCGCGCAGGCGGTGCCGGCACTGGCCAAGGGCCGCTGGCCGGCCATCCCGCGCAACAACGCCGACCTCAAGAACAAGAAGCACCTCCAGGCGATCGCCAACACGGCCGGGTTCCACTTCGGCACGATCGAGCAGGGCGGCACCAGCCTGTACCCGGCGCTGGCGCAGCGCGTGCAGGACGTCGATGTGCTGCGGGTGGTGCTCAGCATCGGCCCGACCGAGGCGATGCACTTCCAGACCTGGGCCGACAAGGCCGGCAACGCACCGGCGCTGCGCGACCCGACCAACGGGCTGGTGTTCCCCGACCTCAACAAGCGGCCGTTCGGGGGCGAGAACTTCCAGACCAACCTGATCATGCCCGAGCCCACCACGAGCTGGCTGGGGCGCAGGCTGCCCGCGGTGTCGATCGTGCGGCCCACCGAGACCAAGGGCATCGCGACGGGCGTGGCCAAGTTCCTCACCGACATGGGCCTGTTCCGCGGTCAGTCGCCGGCGTTCTTCAGCGCGCTGGCGACGCTGGCCCAGCAGGCCGACGCCGCCACGCGCTGAGCGTCGGGCGTCAGATCGGGACGGCGGTCGCCCACGCCGCCCCGGTCCACGCCGGCCTCAGCGCAGCAGCGCCCGGGAGATGACCAGCCGCTGGATGTCAGAGGTGCCTTCCTCGATCTCCTCGAGCTTGGCGTCGCGCATCCACTTCTCCACCGGGTACTCGCGGCTGTAGCCCCAGCCGCCGAGCGTCTGCACCGCCGCCCACGTGCACCACATCGCCGTCTCGGACGCATGCAGCTTGGCCATGGCCGCCTCGGTGGTGGCCCGCTCGCCGCGGTCGACCAGCTGGGCGGCGCGCCAGGTCAGCAGCCGGCTGGCGTCGACGCGCAGCGCCATGTCGGCCAGGCGGAAGGCGACGGCCTGGTGCTGGCCGATCGGCTTGCCGAACTGCTCGCGCTCCTTGGCGTAGGCCACCGCGTACTCGAGCGCGGCACGCGCCAGGCCGGTGGCCGACGCGGCCAGCGTCACCCGCGAGCGGTCGAAGGTGTGCATGAGCCCGCTGAAGCCCTCGCCCTCGCCACCCAGGCGGCGGTCCTCGGCCACGAACACGTCGTCGAGGAACAGCTCGCAGCTGGGGATGGCGCGCTGGCCCATCTTGCGCAGCGTCGGGCCGCAGCGAAAGCCCTCGTCGCCATCCTGCACGATGAAGGCGGTGATCCCGCGGTGGCCGCTGCCGGGCTCGACGGTGGCGAAGACCACGTAGAAGCGCGAGACGCCGCCGTTGGAGATCCACGCCTTCTGGCCGGAGAGCACGTAGCCGCCCTCCGCGCGCCGCGCGCGGGTGCGAATCGAGGCGGCGTCCGAGCCGCTCTCGGGCTCGGTGATGGCCAGCGCGGTGAACGGCGGATCCTCGCCGGCGAGCGGGGAGAGCCAGCGTCGCCGCTGCTCCTCGGACCCGAGCGCCAGCACCGGCTCGGCGAAGAAGCCGTTGGAGGTGATGAGGTTGCCGATCCCGCTGCAGCCGTGCGAGAGCTCCTCCTGGACGATGCACCCGGTCAGGCAGTCGGTCATCCCGGCGCCGCCGTACTCCTCGGGGAGCATGAACGAGGTCAGGCCGAGCGTGGAGGCCTTGACCCAGATGTCGCGGGGCAGCTCCGTGTCGGCCTCGTCGACGGCCAGCGAGGCCGGGCGGATCTCGCGGGCGGCGAAGTCGCGGCAGACCCGTTGGATCTCACGCTGCTCGTCGGTGAGCTCAAGCATGGACGGCGGGCTCCGCCACGCCGTAGGTGACCAGTGGCTGCAGCCCCCGCTTGGCCACCTCGTTGGCGATGATCATCCGCTGGATCTCCGAGGTCCCCTCCCAGATCCGGTCCACGCGGATGTCGCGATACAGGCGCTCGACGGGATTCTCACGCATGTAGCCACGCCCGCCGAAGATCTGCAGGGCCCGGTCGATGACGCGCCCGGCCGCCTCTGACGCGGTCAGCTTGACCATCGCCGCTTTGGCGTGCAGGAGCTTGGGGGACAGGCCGGAGTCCGCCTCCCAGGCCACCTGATGGGTGAGGGTGCGACAGAGCGCGATGTCGCAGACGCTGTCGGCGATCATGGCGCCGATGAGCTGATGGGAGGCGATGGGACCGCCCGACTGCACGCGCTGGTTGGCCCAGTCCGACGCCAGCTGCAGCGCGCGCTCGGCGGCGCCGGTGGCGCGGGCGGCGATCATGAGCCGCTCCTCCACGAACCACTCGCGCGTGAGGTCATAGCCGCCGCCCACCTCGCCGAGCACCTGGTCGGCCTCGACGCGCACGCCGTCGAAGACGAACTCGGGGTGCTCGAAGACGAACGTGTGCATGTAGGCGGGCGTGCGCTTGACCGAGACGCCGGGCGCGTCCTTGTCGACCAGGAACAGGGTGGGCGCGCGCTCCTCGCCGGCCAGCGCCTGCACGATGAGGAAGTCGGCGACGTCGCCCACGGTGACGAACCACTTCTCGCCGGTGATGCGAAAGCCGTGGCCGTCGCGCTGGGCCACGGTCTCGATCAGCGAGGGATCGGACCCGGCCTTCTCCTCGGTGACGGCGAAGCAGTCACGGCGCTGGCCGCGGATGGCAGGGATGAGGTAGCGCTCGCGCTGCTGTGGCGTGCAATGGCGCAGCGCATTGGCCGGCCGCCACACCGCGTCCCACAGCGCGTTGGTGAGCTGCCCGAGGCGCTCCTGGACGATGACCTGCTCGAGCACCGACAGACCCTGGCCGCCCCACTCGGTGGGCATGTTGATCGCGTTGAGCTCGTGCTCGAGAGTCAGACGGCGGATCTCCGCGAGCGCGTCGGCGGGCAGGCCGTGCCCTTGCTCGCAGGGCTCCTCGAATGCGATCATGGACTCGGTCAGACGGGCGGCGCGGTCGCGCAGCGCCTGCTGCTCAGGGGTGTAGGTGAACTGCACTCTCTCGCTCCTGTGACGGGGGTGTGCGACGGATGAAGCGCGCGTCGAGGGCGATGGCCTCGACGGGCGTGACCAGCAGGGGGTTGATCTCGAGCTCTGACAGCTCCGGGTGGGCGGCGGCCACCCGCGACAGCGCAGCCAACGCGACCGCCGCGGCGGCGAGGTGCAGCGGACGGCGTCCGCGGGCGCCGGTGAGCAGGGGGGCGACGCGCAGCGCTTGCAGCATGGCCTCGGCTTCGGCCTCGTCGACGGGGGCGAGGCGGACCGCCGTGTCGCGCAGGATCTCGGCGTACACGCCTCCGGCGCCGGCCAGCGCGACGGGTCCGAAGCGCGGGTCCCAGCGGGCGCCGATGAGCAGCTCGACGCCGTCGGTCAGCGGCGCCATGCGCTCGATCGTGAAGCGTTCGGGGGAAAGCGCGGCGTCCACGCGCGCATGGGCGTCGCGCAGCGCGGCCTCATCGGCGAGGTTCAGCACCACCCCGCCGGCGTCTGACTTGTGGGTCTGGCCCAGCGCCTTGAGCACGACCGGATAGCCGATCTGCAGCGCGGCGGCGACGGCCTCCTCGACGCCGCCCACCTCATGGTGGGCGACGAAGCGGATTCCGGCGGCGCTCAGCAGCGCGCGCGCTGCGAGGTAGCCGTCGCCGGCGGGCGGGGGCGCGGGCGCGGGCAGCTCCGGGATCGCGCTGGGCGACCAGGCTCCCCGCGCCGCCAGCAGGCGCAGCGCGCGGGCGGCCTGCTCGACCGACTCATACACCGGGACGCCGGCGCGGCGGAGCGTCTGCGCCGCCGGGCCGTGGGGGTACATCGTCTGGGTGACGATGGGGCGTCCCGTCCGCGTGGCGACGGCTCCCAGGTCCTCGGCCGTGCGCAGCTCCGCGGCGGCGGTCTCGATCCCGTACTCGGCATAGCCGCCGAAGTAGCCGGTGATGAGCAGGCCGTCGACCTCGCCCCCGGCCAGTAGCCGGTCCGCGATGCGGTCAAAGGCGTGGACGTCCTGCTCGGCGCCGCCCGCCAGGTCGATCGGGTTGGAGACCCCGGCCGCCTCCGGGAGGGCCGCGCGCAGCGGGGCGGCCACGGCTTCGGGCAGCTCGGGGACCTCCAAGCCGGCCTGCGTCGCCACGGCGGCGGCGATGCTGCCGTGCCCACCGCCATCGCCCAGCACGGCGATCCTCCGGCCCCGGGCCGGCGGGCAGCGCAGCAGCGCCTGCGCGGCGTCGATGAGCTCGCGGGGCGTGTGCACCCGCTGCACGCCGGCGGCGGCGAGCGCCGCGTCGATGGCGGCGCCGTCGGAGGCCAGCGCTCCGGTGTGCGATCGGACGGCCCGGGCTCCGGCACCGGCGCGATCGATGGCCAGCGTGAGCACGGGCTTGCCGGCGGCGACGGCGCCGGCGGCGGCGCGGGCAAAGGCACGCCCATCGCGGAAGTCCTCCACGTAGAGGGCGATGAGCTCGGTGGCGTCGTGCTCGGCCAGGGCGGCGACGAGCTCGGTGGCGCCGAGGTCGGCCTGATTGCCCAGGGAGACGAACCGGCTGAACCCCAGGCCCTCGGGTGCGGCCATGAGCCCGAGCTCGAGCGCCAGGTTGCCGCTCTGGGAGATGAGGCCGATGGCGCCCGTGGGCAGCGGGTTGGGGACGAGCTCGAGCCGCGTGCCCGCGTCCAGCACGCCCAGACAGTTGGGTCCCAGCAGCACCGCGCCGGCGTCACGCACACGCTGGGCGAGGGCGGCGTCGGCATCCTGCGCCCCGGCGCTGATGATCACGATCGCCTGCGCGCCGGCGGCGAGGGCCGCGTCCACGGTGGGCTCGACGGCGGAGGCGGGCACCGCGATGACGACGAGCTCGGGGGCCTGCGGCAGCTCGTCGAGCGACCGGTACGCGGTCCGGCCGAGCACGGTGCCATGGGCGCGGTGGTTGACGAGGAAGGCGGGGCGGTGTGACTCGCCCCGGAGCGCGCCCTGAGCGAGCCAGTTGCCCCACTTTCGGGTGTCCTCGGAGGCGCCCACCACCGCCACCGACGCCGGGTCGAAGAGTGCCGTGATGGGGCGCTCGCGCAGCTTGACTTCCATGGCGAGCGGGAATATAACGGCGTTCTGAAATCGCCGTTTGGAGTCACCATTTCATGTTTCGGGCGCAGTCGTGACCAGCGGGGTGAGCAGACCGAAGCGCCGGCTGGACGCCGTGCGCCGGCCGCAGATCCTCGCCACCGCCATCGAGCTCGTACGGGAGAAGGGCATCTGGAGCGTCCGCATCTCCGACGTCGCCAAGCGGGCCGGGATGAGCCCGACGAGCGTCGTCTACTACTTCGGCAGCAAGGACGAGCTCTTCGCCGAGGCCATCTCCGGCGCCGACGACACGTTCTACGAGCCGGTGCTCGAGGAGTTGGCGAAGGTCGACACCGCGTGTGAGCGGATGGCGCGGCTGATGGTCCGCTCGAGCACCAGCGACTGGCTGCTGTGGATCGACCTGTGGGTCTACGCCCGCCATCACCCCGACACGGCGGTGGCCCAACGCCGCTTCAACCGCCGCTGGCGCGAGACGATCGAGGACGTCGTACGCCATGGGATAAAGACAGGCGAGTGGGAGGTGGACGATCCGCCCGGCGTGGCGCAGCGCCTGGCCGCACTCACCGACGGGCTGGCGGTGCACATGGTCCTGGGCGACCCCGATCACACGCGCGAGCGCTACGTGTCCATGTCTCTGGCCGCCGCCGGGCTGGAGCTGGGCTGCGATCGCCAGGCTCTGGTGGACGCCGCGGCTCGCTGCCCGGTGCCCGGGGGGTCTCAGTGAGCGCGTCGTCGCTGGACGTACGGGACCCGGCACGCCTCGGGGTACACCGCTCACTCGAGCCGGCCGGGGCCCTACCGCACATCGCCCGCCGTCTCGATGCCGCCCTGGCCGCCAATCAGTATGAGGCGGAGCTGGCGGTGGAGATGCTCGCCGTCGACGCCACCAGCTTCGCCGACATTCGCCGCCGCGGCGGCGGTGATCCCGAGGCGATGGCCGTGATCATCGCCGAGATCGTTGCTCGGCACGGCAAGCTGCAGAACCCGGAGACGGGCTCGGGCGGCGTCGCGCTCGGCCGCGTCACCGTCGTCGGGCAGGCGCACCAGCTCGACGGGCTCGCCGTGGGGGAGCTCGTCGTGCCGCTGGCGTCGCTGATCGCCGTGCCGCTGGAGCTCGACTCCGTGGGCCCGGTCGATCCGGGCAGCCCGCTGGTGCCGGTCCGTGGGCGCGCCGTCGTCACCGGGAGCATGCGCTGTGGCCGGGTCGCCGCCGACCTGGGACCGAGGGTCTCCCTGACGGCGTTTGACGTATATCCGGCTGCCAGCTACGCGCGCGAGCTGGCAGCGCCGGGCGACCACGTGCTCGTGCTCGGCGCGGGTCACGCCGGCCTGTTGGCGGTGGCGGCCGCGCGGCAGGCGGTGGGCGCCGCCGGGAGCGTGACCGCGATCGACGTCGATCCCGCCGCGCTGGAGCGGGCCCAGGCGGTCGACCCCGAAGCGCGGACGCTCCAGGCGGACGTCACCGACCCGCTCGGCGTGGCCGACCAGATGGCCGCGCCCGCCGACCTGACGCTCGTGTGCACGAGCGTGCCGGGTGCCGAGGGCGCGGCACTCGTGGCGACCGCGACGCGGGGCACCATCGTCTTCTTCTCCACCGCCACCCGGTTTGCCGCCGCCGCACTGGGCGCCGACGCCGTCGGCAGCCGGGCGCGGCTGGTCATCCCCAACGGGCTCACCGAGGACCACGGGCAGTTCGCCCTGGAGCTGCTGCGCGCCGACCCCTCGCTGCGAGTCGCGTTCGGAGGCCAGGCGTGACGCAGACCCACGTGGCCGGTTCCGCGCCGGTCCCCCGGACCGAGGACCTACCGCGGACCGACTACGGGGCGCACACGTGGCTGGAGCTGCGAGAGCTGACTCGCCGCGACGACGTGGTGGTGGTCATCCCCACCGCGACCCTCGAAGACCACGGCTACCACCTGCCGATCGACACCGACGCGCGGTTGATCGAGGCCATCGCGCGAGGAGGGGTTGAACGTTTCAACGCGGAGCCTGCGCCCGGTGCCGCGATGCTGTTCCCGACGGCGGTTCACGGCTATACGCCGCACCACATGGACTTCCCGGGGACCGTCACGCTGCGGTGGAACGTCTTCGTGGAGTCGCTGCTGGACTGTGGTCGCAGCCTGTGCCGGCACGGCTTTGACCGGATCCTCATCCTCAACGGCCATGGCTCCAACGCCCCGCTCGTCGACGTGGCGGCCCGGCTGATCAACGTCGAGCACCGCGGCGCGGTCGCCATGGCCTCGACCCTGTACCTGACGACGCCCGAATCCGCGCAGGCGCTCGCCGCGCAGCGATCGAGCGGGCCCGGAGGCATGTCGCACGCCTGTGAGCTGGAGACCTCGCTGTACCTGGCCCTGGCTCCCGAGCGGGTCCAGATGGACAAGGCGGTCCGCGAGATCCCGCAGTGGAACGAGAACGTCTGGAGCGACTGGCCGGGCGCCGGGCCGCTGTCCTACATGCCGTACTGGAGCGGCCTGACCGACTCCGGGGTGATGGGGGATCCCACCGTCGCCACCGCCGAGAAGGGCCGGGTGCTGCTGGAGCGCGCGCAGGCTGAGGCGGCGGGCTTCATCGCGGAGGTCGCGTCGCGACCACGCGCTCCCGGCGCCGACCATCACGAGCCACGTCAAGGGGTGAGCAGTGCCCGGTGAGGTGACGCTCGTGGCGCTGACCAAGCGCTTCGGCGACGTGATGGCCGTGGACGCGATCGACCTGCACGTGCCGGGTGGAGAGTTCTTCTCGCTGCTGGGCCCCTCCGGCTGCGGCAAGACGACGACGCTGCGGATGGTGGCGGGCTTTGATGACCCCAGCTCGGGCCAGATCCTGCTCGACGGCGTCGACGTCGCCGGCCGGCCGCCCTACAAGCGCAATGTCAACACGGTCTTTCAGAGCTACGCGCTGTTCCCCCATCTGCGGGTGTACGACAACGTGGCCTTCGGGCTGCGTCGCACCGGCATCGACAAGGCCGAGGTGCGCCGGCGAGTTGCCGCCGCACTGGAGCAGGTCGAGCTCACCGGCTTGGAGCGACGCAAGCCGGCACAGCTGTCAGGCGGCCAGCAGCAGCGCGTGGCCCTGGCGCGGGCCCTGGTGATGCGCCCCGCCGTGGTCCTCCTCGATGAGCCGCTGGGGGCGCTGGACGCCCAGATTCGCCGGACGCTCCAGGTGGAGCTCAAGGCCCTCCAGGAGGAGGTGGGGCTGACGTTCGTCTACGTCACCCACGACCAGGAGGAGGCGCTGACCATGAGCGACCGCCTGGCGGTGATGCACGACGGACGGATCGAACAACTGGGGCCGCCCAAGGTCGTCTACGAGCAGCCGGACACGACATTCGTGGCCTCGTTTCTCGGCATCTCGAACCTCCTGACGGGCACCGCCCGCAGTCGTGACGGCGACTGCTGCGTCGTGCAGGTGGGGGCGTTCGAGCTCGAGGCGGCCACGGGCGACACCGCCACGGGCGGTGAGATCAAGCTGATCATCCGGCCCGAGCGCGTGGGCGTGGAGTCACGCGAGGCCTCCGGGAACAACCGCATTCCCGGCCTGGTGGAACGGGTCGTGTACCGCGGCAGCGCAGATCAGGTCTTCGTACGGCTGCCCGGCGGTGAGCAGATCCAGGCGCTCGTGCAGAACGCGGGCGGCCGGCCCCACGAGCCGGGGGAGGCAGTCCGGCTGCACCTGCCCGCGGACGCGCTGCGTGTGCTGGCTGACACGGGCGTCTCGGCGGCGCAGGCGAAGGGGGAGACGGCGCAGGCACCGGGCCTGGCGCCGGTAGGTCAAACCGAGGAGGAGAGGTCACATGCAACAGGTGAACCGACGTGATTTCCTGGCGGCCGGCGCGGCCCTGGGGGGTGCCGCCCTGCTGGGTGGGTGCGGCTCGTCGAGCTCCGGAGGCGCCAGCACCGGCTCGGCGGCCAAGACCACGCCGCTGAGCAAGCGCCCGGCCATCGCCAAAGAGCCGGGCAAGCTGTCGATCCTGGAGTGGGGCGGCTACGAGGCGGGCGGGACCAAGGCGCAGACGTCGGGAATGTGGGCCGGCACCCCGTACACGGATGAGTTCGGCAAGCACTCGGTGGTCTACACCTACATCGTCAACGACGATCAGTCACTGAGCAAGGCCGGCACCAGCGGCCCGTTCGACATCATGCACCCCTGCAACGAGATGCTGCCGAGCTTCGTCTCCCAGGGGCTCATCCAGCCATGGGACACGAGCCTGCTCCCGAGCTTCAAGAACCTCAACCCCTTCCTGCTCGAGAAGGGTCAGGTCAACGGCAAGCAGTACATGATCCCGTGGGACTGGGGTTACGCCAGCCTCCTGTACCGCGCCGACAAGATCGATCCGGCGGATGCCACCGGATGGGAACTGGCGTGGAACCCCAAGTACAAGGGCCGCATCTCGCTGTGGA
Source organism: Solirubrobacteraceae bacterium (assembly GCA_036497165.1). Taxonomy (GTDB): domain Bacteria; phylum Actinomycetota; class Thermoleophilia; order Solirubrobacterales; family Solirubrobacteraceae; genus Palsa-465. The sequence goes on along the minus strand of DASXJW010000124.1, from coordinate 136 downwards.
ACGGCAGCGGCTCCAACATGGAGGTCGCCGCGCTCAAGCTCGGCTACCACAACATGGACACGATGAGCGAGAGCCAGATCCAGGCGGCCAAGAACACGCTCATCCAGCAGAAGCCGCTGAACAAGTTCTACTGGTC